>CAKPBB010000004.1 GCA_934140005.1 uncultured Clostridia bacterium | reverse complement strand
AGGCAGAGCAGAGGGTAGAGCAGAAGGTAGAGCAGAAGGTAGAGCAGAAGGTGAAAGAAAAACTAAAATAGAAATGGCTAAAAAATTATTAGAAAATAATATAGCAAAAGAAATAATTTTATCAACGACAGGTTTAACTGAAGAAGAATTAAACAATATTGATAATTTAGAATAATTATTTATAAATAAAAATGCTTTAAGTACCAGACTTAAAGCACGATTAACATTTATAAAAATTCTATCATTAGTAAGTTTTGAAGTCAACTATTCTAAGACAATTTTTATGTAATATTTTAAAATAATAAAATATAAAAAGACACGAAAGTATAATAAAATATACTGCTTTGTGTCTTTTTTTCTTTACTTTAAGTCTGGTACTTAAAGTAAAATCCATAAAAATGAAGAAGAGAAGTTTTGAAATGGTTTTCTTTCAAAGAAAAGCAAAAGTCATTAGACTAATGTTTTTTATGGATTGAAGGAGAAAGAGCTTAAATTATTGATAATTTAATAGTGCCAAAGGCTTTTTAAATTTCAAAAAGAAAAAGCTTTTTCTCTACTTATAAAATCTGAGGGAGGAAAATCATAGATGAACAAAAGAAAATGTAAGAAGAGTCGACTTGAAATGAAACAGACTAATAATAAGCCAATAAAATATTTGTATAATGCAAATGCTATAACTCTAATAGCTCTAGTAATCTCAATAATTGTAATGCTAATTCTTGCAGGAGTAAGTTTGAATGCAACAATTGGAGAAAATGGCATAATGACACAAGCAAAGAATGCAACATATATGCAAGGAATAGCAACATTAGAAGAATATTTGCAATCAGAATATGTAAAATATTATGATGAATCAGATGAATATACAAATAAAATTGAACTTCTAGCAAGTAAAATGAATGGATTATTGTTAAAAGATGGAAGCAAGAATTATGTTGTATATGAAGGAAAAATGTACTACTTATTAAATAAGCAAGCTTTACCAGAAGAAATAAGAAATCAATTGAAAGATGGAGATACGACTGAGTATTCAAAATACATAAGATTACAAAATGTATATGGTATAACAGAGAATTTAAAAGTTTATTATTGTAACAATGGAACAGATAATGTGTTAGGAACTTTAACAGATTTAGAGATTGATCCGAATGCACCATTAACAAAAATAAATAATAATTCTGAATTAAAAAATGCAATTTCATCAGCTCTAAATGATATAGGGATAAATGTAGATGAAGAAAAAGGAATTACCATAGGAAATGTTGCAAATTTGAAAAATATAACTATAGATGGAAGTGAAACTCCAATTACAAGTTTGGCTGGAATATCTGAATTAACAGTTTTACAAAATCTAAATTTGAAAAATATAACTGTTTCAAATTTAGATGGGATTGAAGCTTGTAATATGCTTAAGAGTATATATTTTGAGGATTGTGTAATTACAGACGAAAATGGATATGATAAATTATCAACAGTTCTTGATTTACAAGAGTTATATTTTAGATTTAGTACTAATCTTACAGAAGAAGCAAGTAATAAGCAAATAGAAAAGATGTGTTTTTCTATGTCAAAAGCTACAGAACTAAATAAATTGGAGAAATTTGGAATATTTGGAACTGAAGGTATGTTGAAGGAAAAAACTCAAATGTCCTTTGATAATACAAATGGTAAGTATTTATATAATTCAAGTATAAGAAGTAATGTTACTAATATTTCAAAATTAACTGCATTTGCTAATAATATAAAAAATACAATAAAAATAATTTACTTAAATAATAATAATTTGAATAGTATTGAATCTTTAAAAGATTTTAATAATATTGAACAATTGTATATTTGCTGTAATTATTCATTAAAAAATGTATCTGGATTAGAAAACCATAAGAGTTTGAAATATGTACTAGCACAATATACAAGTATTGAAAATTTACTTGGATTGAGTGGATGCACAGAAATTACAAATATGATTGTTAGAAATACAAATTTACAATCATTAAATGGAATTGAAAGTACAAAATTAATTTTATTAGATGCAAGAAATTCAAAGCTACTTGAAATTAGTGCTTTAGAGAATTGTACAAATTTAGAATATTTACAAGTAGAGAAAAATGAAAATTTGCAAGATATTAAATCATTGAAAAAATGCCAAAGTATAAATAATTTATATATGGCTGGTAATATAAATTTAGACGAAACTGTATTATCTAGTAATGAATTTCAAAATATTATAAAAAATTGTGGAACAAATTATTCTTTAGATGGAAAATATGGTTTGTTATTTTTGAATCAAGAAAAAGTTGATTTAACAAATTCGGATATAGATGATAGTAAATTAGAACTTTTAAGAGGAAAAAGCAATATAAAAGCTATTAAATTAACAGGAAATACAAGTTTATCAAATAATAAAATTGAAGAGATATTAGGAACTTTGACAGATTTAGAGTGCATATCATTATTAAATATGTCACAAGTTACAAGTATCAACTTTGTAAAAAGTTTGCCAAAATTGGTTTCGTTTGATTTGCGTGGTACTAGTGTAAGTGATTTAAGTGTTTTAGAAAATTTAGCTAAACAAAATAAATTACCAATTGGTTGCTTATTTATAAATAATGAAAATATTGATGTAACAACTATTCAAAAAACAATTAGTAGTGTGAGTGAGCATAGAAAAACCAGTAAGTATGATTTTATAACGGCAGAGAATACGATTATACAAAATAGTGGAATTGCTATAACTAATCCAAAAATTTTTTCAAAATTTAGTGAATGTACTGAAATAACGGCTTTTATAAATTATTTAACTCCAGTAATAGATGTAAATAATCAAGTTATAGACCTGTCAAACTGTAATAAATTAACTAAAATACAAACTAGAGGATATACTGCAAAATTTATAATACCAAATAGCTGTAAAGAATTTAACTTAGATGCTGATGCAACAATGCCAGATTTAAGCAACAATAATTCTTTAACCAAAATAAGTATTTCATGGGTATCTAGACAATCTGGTGTTACATTAGAGAAAATATTGAATTATATTAAAACAGAAAGTATTCTTTCTGAAATAGGTTGTTATTGTATTCCAGATGTAACAATAAGTAACTTTTCAAATTTAAGGTATACAAAAGTAAAAACAATTAACTTAAAATCTAGTACACTTTTGAAAAAAATAGTAATAGATTCACAAGTTGAAAATATTACAACAATGAATCTTAGTAATTGTACTTTTTTTGAGACTATAGATAGTTTTGAAAATTTGATAAACTTGAGTGAATTAAATTTAGATAATACAAAAATTCAATCTGTGCAACCTTTAAGCAATCATAAAACTTTAAAAGTGCTTTATGCAAATAATACAAATATAAATTCTTTATCGCCACTAGAAAATGTTGCTACTTTGAATAGTATATATGCTGCAAATTCAAAATTATCTAATCTTAATGGTGTAGAAGAATTAGTAAATTTAGAAAAATTAGATGTTTCTGGAAATTCAATTTCGAACTTATATTCTTTGTCAGAACTAGCAAAGAAAAATAATATAAAATTAAATGATTTAGATTTATCAAATAATTTATTAGAAAATAATGCTATTATATCAAAAGATGGTGTGACAATAAATGTTGATAATATAGAAATTATAAAGGAATTAAATAAGCTTGGATTAAAAAAGATAAATATTTCTGGAAATAATTTTTCTGATACATCAGCAATTAAAAATTTAAAATGGGATTCATATATAGAATAGTAAAAAGGACATTATCTAGAATAATGTCCTTTAAATATTTATTTATCGATTTCAATTAGTTTCTTTACTATTTGTATAGCATTGGTAGCAGCTCCTTTTCTAATATTATCTGCAACTACCCAAAAATTGATTCCAGATTCTACACTTTCATCTCTTCTAATTCTTCCAACAAATACTTCATTATGACCAGAGGCACGTGTTGCAAGAGGATAGATATTTTTAGAAGGGTCATCGGTTACAATAATTCCTTCAGCATTTTTTAATGAATTGATTAAATCTTTTAAATCAAAATCTTTTTCAAATTCAACATTTATTGATTCACTATGTGAATTGATAACTGGAACTCTAACAGCAGTGGCAGTTATTTTTAGTTCAGGTTTATTTAATATTTTCCTTGTTTCATTTATCATTTTCATTTCTTCTTTTGTGTAACCATTTTCAAGAAAAACATCAATATGTGGAATACAATTATTTACAATTTGATATGGAAATTTTTTAGGTTCTTCGCCTTTTAATCCATTTTGTAAATCGGCAACTCCTTTTTGACCAGCACCAGAAACGGCTTGATAAGTAGAATAAACAATTCTTTTTATAGTATATTTATCATCAAGAACTTTTAAAGGAACAACGGCTTGAATTGTTGAACAATTTGGATTTGCAATAATTCCATGATGTTTTGATAATTCAGAACTATTTACTTCTGGTACTACTAAAGGAATATTTGGTTCCATTCTGAAAGCACTACTATTATCTACAACAGTGCAACCTTTTGAAACTGCAATTGGAGCAAAATGTTTTGCAACATCAGAGCCTGCTGAAAATATTGCAAAATCAAAACCTTCATCAAAAGAAGTGTCTGTTAGTTCTTTTACAATATATTCATTATCATTAAATTTTAGTTTGCTTCCAGCAGATTTTTCAGAAGCAAAAAATACTATTTTAGAAAGAGGTAAATTAAATTCCTCTAATACTTTTATAGCTGTTCTACCAACTAAACCAGTAGCTCCAACTAAAGCTAAACTATATTTTTTCATATAAATCTCCTTTTAAAGGAATATCAATTAAACAATATAATTATATTATTTAATTATAAATTAGCATACTTATTATATGCGATTGAATAGAAAAAGTATAGCTTTTTATAAAACTTTTAATATAAATTAAAGTCTTAAAATAAAATTATAGAAATAAAAAATATTATATGTTACAATGTCAATATAAAATTTTGCATATAAGAGAAGGGAGAATTTTATAAGATGAAAAATAAAAAAATAGATACAAAATACATTCTTATGATTATAGGAGTAATTGCTTTAATAGCAGATGTGATTTGTATAAGATTTTCCTTTTGGAAAACTGATTTTTTTTGTATTAGATTATTGGCACTTTTAATTTCAACAAACATTTTTTTAAAACAGTTAACTAATAATGATAAAGTTGTTTCAAAATGGGGAACTATAATAATAGGTTTATCTTCAGCAGTTTTATCTGGAATAAGTTTTGATTTAATTACATTTGGAGAAATTTTTATTATATTTTTGAATAAAGTAACTGATTCAGAGTTGATAAAGTCAGAAAATGAAAAAGAAAAGAGATTAAAAAATATTTTATATATTGTAGGAATGATAATTTCTGCTTTTGCATATTTATTTAAATTTGATTTATCATTGGAAATCAGTTTTGGATATGTATTTTTAGCATTGGCAATATGGGTGTTAATTAAAAATAGAAAAAAATATAAATTAAATTTAAAAAACGTTTTTATTACTATTGGAATTGTTGCTTTTATTACGGCTGTGAGTATATTGGTAGAAGTGAATACAGGATTATTTTCACAGGCAAGTGATATATGTAAAAATAATAGAATTGGTAATGGACTTACATACAATTTCAGCTATATTTATAATTTCTTATTACCATATAAAGATACTGGAATAAATTCAAATTTAGCAAGTATGATTTCAGTATTTCCAGTTCCTGTAATTTTAGCTTTAGTATATTTATATAAAAAAGAAAAGCATGAAGAATTTTTATTTCCAATGCTTTGCGTAATTACAATTGAGTTTGTATGGTCGATGATAAGTTTACCAAATATTATTGGGAATATTACAGGACTAAGTTTAGTTTCTATAAAAGATGCTACTTTAGGTGTTGCTTTGGCTAATGTATATATGTTTTTATATATGTATTCAAATGTTGAAGAACAAGCATTTAGTTTTGTTTCATCAATACGATTAACTTTAGTAATATTAGTATTAAACTTCTTTGTAAAAACACCTATTGCATATTCAGCCAAAATCTATAGCTATATTTTTGCTATAGTATTAACTTTAGAAAGTTTCTTAATGCTTTGCTATACAGATAAAAAATATAAAAAGGTTTCTTTATGGGTAATGGGATTATTAACAATTATAGGATTACCAATTGTATTTTTATAAAATTGTCTTTTAGGAGGGTTTGTGTTTACTTTGTGAAAAATTTGTGTAAAGTTTATCAAACCCTTTGACAAATAGAGCTTGTGTGATATAATTGCACTATCAAAAAACAAGAGAAAAGTCAAATACAAATAGACAGATAATGGAGGAAAAGATGAAAAAAGTTTTATTGATCGGAGCAGATGGAATGCTTGGTGGAGAACTAAAAGAAAGATTAGAAAAAAAGTATGAAGTTGTAGGTACAACACTTCAAACTTTAGATATATGTGATAGAGATGCTGTTTTTGCAAAAGCAAAAGAAGTAAAACCATATTTTATAATAAACTGTGCAGCATTTACAAATGTAGATGCTTGTGAAGTTAAAGAAGATTTAGCTTTAGCAGTTAATGGAACAGCTGTTGGAAATATTGCAGATGCCGCAAAAGATGTAGATGCAACATTCATCCATATTAGTACAGATTATGTATTTGCAGGAAATTTACCAGTAGATCAAGCTTATACAGAAGATATGGAACCAAATCCAGTAAGTGCATATGGTAGAACAAAATTAGTTGGCGAAAAAAATGCAGCTAAAGCTGGTAAATACTATATTTTAAGAACAGCTTGGTTATATGGAATCGGTGGTAAAAATTTTGTAAAAACAATGCTTCGTTTATCAAAAGAAAAAGATGAAATTAGTGTTGTAGATGACCAAAATGGTAGCCCAACAACAACAACAACTCTTTGCCATATTATAGAAGATATAATGGAAAAAGAGCCAGAATATGGAATTTATCATTCAACAAACGAAGGATTTACAACTTGGTGTAAGTTTACAAGAAAGATTTTTGAATTAGCAAATATAAATACAAAAGTAAATGCAATTACATCAAAAGAATATAAAGAAATGTATCCACAATCAAGTGATAGACCAACAAACAGTAAATTATCAAAAGAAAAATTACATAAAATAGGAATAAATCCAAAACCTTGGGAAGAGGCGTTAGCTGAATACCTAAAAGAAGAATTAAAATAGAACGGAGGAGTACAAAATGAAAGGAATTATTTTAGCAGGTGGTAGTGCTACAAGATTATATCCAATAACTTTAGCAGTATCAAAACAAATGTTACCAGTATATGATAAACCAATGATTTATTATCCATTATCAACTTTAATGATGGCAGGTATTAAAGAGGTATTAATTATTTCAACACCAAAACATTTACCAGCATTTAGAGATCTTTTAGGTGATGGTTCTGATTATGGAATGAAATTAGAATATAAAGTTCAAGAAAAACCAGTTGGATTAGCAGATGCTTTTATATTAGGAGCAGATTTTATTGGAGATGATAATGTTGCTTTAATTCTTGGAGATAACATGATTTATGGTTCAAGAATTGAAAGAATATTAAAAGCTGCAAGTAATTTAAAAGAAGGTGGAATTATATTTGGATATCAAGTAGCAGACCCTACTTCTTATGGTGTTGTTGAAATTGATAAGGATGGAAGAGCAATATCAATCGAAGAAAAACCAGCAGAGCCAAAATCTAATCTTGCAGTACCAGGAATTTATTTCTATGATAATGAAGTTGTAGAAATAGCTAAAAACATCAAACCTTCTGAAAGAGGAGAACTTGAAATTACTGATGTTAATAAAGTATATATGGAAAAAGGAAAATTACAAGTTATACCATTAGGAAATGGATATGCTTGGTTTGATACAGGAACTCCAGATAGATTAGGAGATGCAGCAGATTTTGTAAAAGCAATTGAATTAAGACAAGGTGTTCAAATAGCTTGCTTAGAAGAAATTGCATATAAAAATGGCTGGATAGATAAAGCTAAATTAGAAACTCATGCTCAAAAATACAAGAAAACAGATTATGGTAAATATTTAAAAAAAGTAATTGATGAGAATGTTCCAAATTACAATAATATTTATCATAGTGACTTGTTTAAAGATATTTAAAGAAAAGACGGAACAAACCGTCTTTTTCAAAGAAATAAATATTGTTTAAGGAGATTAAAAATGGGAAAGTTTAAAAGAATAGATACAAGTATTGAAGGCGTTTATATTATAGAACCAACAGTTTTTGGAGATAATAGAGGTTACTTTATGGAAACATATAGTAAACCAGATTTTGAAGAAATAGGCATCACAAATGATTTTGTACAAGATAATCAATCAAAATCAAAAAAAGGTGTTTTAAGAGGTTTACATTTCCAAAAAGAAAATACACAAGCTAAGCTTGTTAGATGTATAAAGGGTGAAGTTTTTGATGTTGCTGTTGATTTAAGACCAGGTAGCAAAACTTATGGAAAATGGGAAGGTGTTATAATCTCAGAAGAAAATAAAAGAATGTTTATGATTCCAAGAGGATTTGCACATGGATTTTTAGTATTATCTGATGAAGCCGAATTTGTTTATAAATGTGATGATATATATAACCACTCAGCTGAAGGTGGATTAAAATGGAACGATCCAGAAATAGGAATTGAATGGCCAGAAGTAAAAGGAATGAAACCAGAAGATTATTTAACTTCAGAAAAAGATGGAAAATGGCCAACTTTAGCTGAACTTAAGAAAACAGATTTATTTCAAAATTTAAAGTAATTGCATTATAAATGATAATGTGATATATAATAATCGAAAAAGTTTATAGGTATCTTTCAAACCTAAATATATTATATAAGGAATATGAAAATGAAAAACATAATGATTACAGGAGCTGCAGGTTTTATAGGAGCAAACTTTGCAGAATTGATGGTAAAAAAATATGAAGGTAAATACAATTTTATTATTTTTGATAAATTAACATATGCTGGAAATTTAGAGAATTTAAAGAATATTAAAGATAAAATCACTTTTGTACAAGGAGATATTTGTGATTTTGAATTTGTTAAAGAAACATATAAAAAATATAATATTGATGCAGTTGTTCACTTTGCTGCAGAATCACATGTAGATAACAGTATTAAAACACCATTTATATTTACTCAAACTAATGTATTAGGAACACATACTTTGTTAGAAGCTGCAAAACAAGTATGGGGAGAAGGTAGTGAAAACAGATTTGTTCATGTTTCAACAGATGAAGTATATGGTACTTTAGGAGAAGAAGGATATTTTACAGAAAAATCTCCAATCAAACCAAACAGTCCATATTCTGCTTCAAAAGCATCATCTGATTTAATTGCTTTAGCTTATTGTGAAACATATAAAATGAATGTTTGTGTAACTAATTGCTCAAATAACTATGGACCATACCAACATCATGAAAAACTAATACCACATATGATTTCATTAGCTTTAAAAGATGAGAAATTACCAGTATATGGTGAAGGATTAAACATTAGAGATTGGTTATATGTAGAAGATCATTGTGAAGCAATTGACTTAGTATTACATAATGGTAAAAAAGGTGAAAGATACAATATTGGTGGACATAATGAAAAGAGAAATATTGAGATTGTTAAACTAATTTTAAAGAGATTAGATAAACCAGAATCTTTAATTTCTCATGTTGAAGATAGAAAAGGACATGATTATAGATATGCTATTGATCCTACAAAGATACATAATGAACTTGGTTGGCTTCCAAAAACAAAATTTGAAGATGGAATTGTAAAGACAATTGATTGGTATTTAGCACATCCAGAATATTTAATGAAATAAAAATTAAAAAATGATACAGACTTTTAAAGAGTCTGTATTTTTTTGGTTCTTATGCATAAAAATATATAAGTTAAATTTGATATTTGGAAGTTATCATGGGATTAAAAACTTTTACAAAAAACTTGAAAGTTTGTCAAAAATGATATATGATGTGAAAGGATAATAAGAAGGGAAAAAGAAAGTTGGAAAGAAGTTTTTTTAAATATATATTCGTAATTGTTGTTATTGCAATTGTTGCATATACTGGTTATAAAATAATTAAAGATGATGGAAATAAAGAGGAAAATAATTTAGATCAGACTTCAACAGTAAGTACAATTCAAAAAGATTTGCGTTTAGCAATTGCTGAAATGGATACAATAAATCCAATAATTAGTCAGAATAGAAATGTACAAGAAGTTACCAAAATTATTTTTGAACCATTAGTAACATTAAATGAAAATTATAAAAAAGAGTATAAATTAGCAACAGAAATTGCAAAACAAGATGATACTAATTACTTAATAAAATTAAGACAGGGTGTTTTATGGCATGATGGGACTGAATTTAAAGCAAATGATGTAAAGTTTACAGTAGACAATATAAAAAATGGTGATAATAATTCTATATATTCAGAAAATTTAAGATATTTAACAACACTTGAAGTTATTGATGACTATACGATAAAAATGACGTTGTCACAAGAAGTTCCTTTTTTTGAATATTATTTAACATTTCCAATACTTTCTCAGAAATATTATGAAGGCACTGATATAAAAAATACTGATAAAAATATAGCACCTATTGGTACTGGTCTATATAAAATTGCATCAGTAAATGCAAATGTAATTACTTTAAATAAAAATACATCATATTGGAATAAGGAAGTCAGTCCAATGGCAGAAGAAGTAATTATTACAAACTATCAAACTATGGGAGAAGTTTATAATAGTTTTAAAAGTGGTGACATTGATGCAATTACAGTAACTGCTAATAATATTGAAGATTATATAGGTACAATTGGATATAATAAAATTGAATATAAGTCACGAAACTATGATTTTTTAGCTTTTAATGTTAATTCAGAAATATTTTCTGATAAATCTGTAAGGCAAGCTATAAGTAAATGTATAGATAAAGAAAATTTAATAGCAACTTGTTTAGGAAATGGATATACTGTTTCGAACTTCAGCTTAGATATGGGAAATTGGCTTTATACTAAAGATTTAAATGTACAAAATAATACAGATGAAGCAAAGTCTATTTTAGAGGCAGATGGCTGGTCTTATAAAAATAATGTATGGCAAAAAAAGGAAGATGGACAAACAAAAAATTTAGAATTTACTTTAACTGTAAAAAAAGATGATGAAAGTAGAGTAAAAGTTGCTAATTATATTGCAGAACAATTAAGAAACTTTGGTATTAATGTAGATATTAAGGAAGTTTCATCAGAAAATTACTATAATGCGTTATCAAATAAAAATTATGAATGTATTTTAACTGGAATAGTAAGTGGATATACACCAAATCTAGAAACATTTTTTGGTGATGGAAATATTGCTAATTATAATAATGATGAGGTTAAAAATATTTTAAATATTGTAAAAAATACACAAGACGAAATGGAAATGTATAATCAATATTCAAAATTATTTGATATATATTTAGATGATGTACCATATATGGGACTATATAGAAATACAGAATTTATAATATGTAATCAGGGGCTAGTTGGTAATATAACACCAAATAAATTTAATATATACCATAATATTGAAAAATGGTATAGACAGTAAAAATGTAAAAATATCTTGACAAAAATAATTTTACATATATAATATAGACAAACGAAAGTTTTACAAACATATTTTCGAGAAGGAGATAAAAATGGGAGATAGTTCAGAAAAAAGAAAAGCACTAGATGCTGCAATGAGTCAGATAGAAAAACAATTTGGTAAAGGTTCTGTTATGAAACTTGGCGAATTCAAATCAATGAATGTAGAAGCAATTTCAACAGGAGCTTTAAATTTGGATATAGCTTTAGGAATAGGTGGAATTCCTAAGGGAAGAATTATAGAAATATTTGGTCCAGAATCTTCTGGTAAAACAACTTTAGCATTACATGCAGTTGCAGAAGCTCAAAAAGCTGGTGGAGAAGCAGCTTTTATTGATGCAGAACATGCTTTAGATCCAGCGTATGCTAAAAAGATAGGTGTTGATATAGATAATCTTATTGTATCTCAACCAGATACAGGAGAACAAGCATTGGAAATTGCAGAAGCACTTATTAGAAGTGGAGCAATTGATATCATAGTAGTAGATTCCGTTGCAGCTTTAGTTCCAAAGGCTGAAATAGATGGAGATATGGGAGATTCTCATATTGGCTTACAAGCAAGACTTATGTCACAAGCATTAAGAAAACTTGCTGGAGCTATAAATAAAACAAATGCTATAATTATTTTCATTAATCAATTAAGAGAAAAAGTTGGAATAATGTTTGGAAATCCAGAAACAACTCCAGGTGGTAGAGCTTTAAAGTTTTATTCATCTGTTAGAATGGATATAAGAAAAATTGAAAATATTAAACAAGATGGAGAAGTTGTTGGTAGTAGAACAAGAGTAAAAATAGTTAAAAATAAAGTTGCTCCACCTTTTAGAGAAGCTGAATTTGACATAATCTATGGAAAAGGTATTTCAAAAGAAGGAAGTTTATTAGACCTAGCAGTAGATTTAGATATTATAGAAAAAAGTGGTTCTTGGTTTAGCTATGGTGGCGAAAAAATAGGCCAAGGTAGAGAAAATGCTAAAAAATATATTATGGAACATCCTAAGATGGCAGAAGAAGTTGAAAAGAAAGTTAGAGATAATTTTTCAAAGGCCTTTGAAAATGCTTTAGTAGATGGCGAAACACCGGATATAGAAGAGGAAGAAGAACCTCTAGATGAATAATTGAAATGGAAGTAATATGAAAGAATTTAATTTAGAAAGTTTAAATGAAAAAGATAAAATTGTTGATTTTGAACAATTAAAACAAATAGACAATTTAAAAACTAAAGTTCTAAAATATGCTTTATACAAGAAAAGAACAGAAAATGAAATTAGAGAAAAGTTTGCAGATGAAGACAATAACTTATTAGATGATGTTATTGAAAATTTGAAAGAGCAAAATTATATTAATGATACAGTATATATAGAAAAAAGCATTCAAGAATATAAAGCTTTAAAAAGTTTATCAATAAAAGAAGTATCATATAAATTGTTGCAAAAAGGGATAAAAAAATCTCTTGTAGATGATTATATATATAAGCATAAAGAAGATATGCTTGAATATGAAATACAATCAGCAATGAACATCTTAAGAAAAAAGATATTTAAGATGGAATTAGAAGATGCTAAAAATTACTTATATAAAAAGGGATATATGAGTGAAAGCATTAATATTGCAATAGATGAATTAGAAAATGAAGGAAATGGAAACAATGAATAGTAATGTACTTAATTTAGAAACAAATAAATATGAATTACAATTGGACAATTTTGAAGGACCATTAGATTTATTATGCTATTTAATTGAAAAGAATAAAATGGATATATATAAAGTAAAAATTAGTGACATAGCAGAACAGTATATAAACTATTTACAAGAACAAGAAAAATTAAATTTAGATATTGCAAGTGAATTTTTAGTAATGGCTTCTACTTTAATATTAATAAAGTCAAAAGGATTACTTCCTAAAGAAACAGAAGATGAAGCAGAACTTACAGAAGAAGAGTTATTAAGGAGAATAATTGAGTATAAGAAATACAAAGAAATTAGTAAAAAATTTAAAGAAAATATCAATGAATTTTCTAAAAGATTTTATAAATTACCAGATAATATTGAACTTCCAAAGCAAACTATAGAGAAAAAATATTATATAGATGATGTAGTTTCTGCTTATACAGAACTTGTGAAAAAAAATGAAGAAAAGAAAAACGAAAATGCCAAAAATATTGAGAAAATTGCAATTCATGATACTTATACAGTTGCTGATAAAGTAAAAGAAATTTTTAGAGAGCTAGTTAATAGGCCTAAGTTTGTTTTTGGAAAGTTATTTAAGTTAAGTGAAAAACCAAAAGCAGAAGTAGTAACAGCTTTTTCTGGAGTTCTAGAATTAAGTAGAAGAAATAAAATCAATGCAGAACAAACAGAATTGTTTGGTGATATAATTATTTCAAAAATTCAAAAGAACTCTAATGATGAAATGTAATTGTGAAATATAAATAATTGAAAAAATTATAAAATAATAAATATAATTAATAAAAGTCGTCCTATATATAATTGGGCGACTTTTATACATAAAATTAATACGAATGGAAAAAATACCCATAAAGAGGTAAAAAATGGTTATTTTATTATATGTGTTGCTATTTTTAATTATAATTTCATTCATTTTATTAATTATATTTTCAATGAGAATACAATTAGAAATAATAGAGTTATCAGTAAAGACAAATAAAATATTTAATCTCAATTATGTAAAATTATTTGTGGATAATTTAGTTTGTGAGGATAAACTAACTAAAGAAGAAATATTTAGAAGAATGGCAAAAGCTTTTTTAGATATAGAATATGTTATAAAAATTGATATAAGATTATTAAATAGTATAAAAATATTCTCAATGAAATTTAATACTTCTACAATAGAAATATTAAATAAGAAAATTTCAAAACAGAAATTTTTAGAGAATAAAATAGTTAAAAAGATAGAAAGTGAAAATAAAATTATTGAAGAAAAAATTAATATTAGGAACATTGTGGATTTATTACCAGAAATTAAAAAAATGAATTTATATATTGGCGTAGGAACTCCTGACTTAATTGTATCTATGTATCTCAGTTCGATATTAAATATAATGGCAACTATTATATTAACTAGGATTGCAGAAAAAAACAAACAAAAAAATATATATAACTGGAATTATTTTATTTCACAATTGCCGACATATTCAAATTGTATTAATTTAGCATTTTCTTGCATAGTAGAATGGAATTTTGCACATATTATTCATATAGTAAAAATATTGAGAAATAGGAGTGTGAAAAAAAGTGGAAAATCATCCAATAGAAAGTCTGATGAAAAGTGCTATGGATAGCATTCAAAGCATGGTAGATGTTAATACGATAATTGGTGAGCCAATCGAAACATCAAACAATATGGTAATTATTCCAATATCCAAAGTATGTTTTGGGTTTGCAGCAGGTGGAAGTGAGTTTAGAGGTGAAACTGTTAATGAATACAGGAAAAGAGAAAAAGAAGAAGAAATTCAATATAAATTACCATTTGGTGGTGGTAGTGGAGCGGCTGTTAGTATAACTCCTGTGGCTTTTGTTGTAATTACACAAGATGCTATAAAGCTTATGCCAGTTGAACATTCTTCAACAATAGATAAATTATTAGACTATGTACCAGATTTAATGGAAAAAGCTAATATTATTGCAAATAAAACGATTGATAGCAAAAAAGAAAATAAGCAAAAGAATAAAGAAAATCAAGATAAACAAGAAGAAAGTAATTTAAAAATTCGTAAACCTAAAATGAATACGAAAGTAAAAGAAACTCCCAAAAGTGTAGAAATAGAATATGATGAAACCAATAAAGCTGAAGAATATTTAGAAGATGAATAATACAAGAACGATAGAATTTTTAGAGATAAATTCTTATAAAGATAAAAAGCATACAACACATTGTAAAAATAAGTAAAATATAATATAATTGCAATATAAATAAAATATAAGGATAATAAAATGGTAAATTTAGATAAAGAAATACAATTTATAAAAGGTGTAGGACCTAATAGAGCAAAAGCTTTAAATAAATTAGGTATATATACTCTGGGTGATGTAATTACTTATTTTCCAAGAGAACATGAAGATAGAGGCAAAGTAAAAAAAATAACAGAGCTTGTAAATGGAGAAGAAGCTCTAATTTCAGCATATCCAGTAGGAAGATTAAATGAGATAAAAATTAGAAAAAATCTTACATTATGCAAATTATATGTTAGAGATGAAAGTGGAGGTTGTGAAATTGTTTGGTATAATCAAAGCTATTTAAAAAACACTTTTAAACCAAATGAAAGATATAAATTCTATGGAAAAGTAAAAGCTGGTTATGGAAAATATGAAATGCAATCTCCAGTATATGAATTAGCTGAGAATAATAGAAATACCGGAAAGATTATTCCAATATATCCTTTAACATATAGTATTACGCAAAATACTATTAGAAAAATTATTGAAAATGCACTTACAGAAGTTGATGGTAAAATAGAAGAAACAATGCCAAAGTATTTAATTGATAAATATCATTTTTATGATATAAATACTGCAATAAAACAAATACATTTTCCAGATGATTTTGAAACTTTTAAATTAGCAAGAAATAGATTAGTGTTTGAAGAATTATTTTCAATGCAACTTGCTTTATTAAGCTTGAAAAATAAATATGAAGTAAAGAAAAAAGGAATTGAATTTTCAAAAGATGCAAAAATGTCAGATGTAATAGATACTTTGCCTTTTAAACTAACAAAAGCACAATTAAGAGTTTTGGAAGAAATAGACAAAGACATGGAATCAGATAAACCAATGAACAGATTACTTCAAGGAGATGTTGGTTCTGGTAAAACTGTAATAGCTTTGCTTTCAGCATATAAAGCTGTAAAAAGTGGATATCAAGCAACAATAATGGCACCTACGGCAATACTTGCAACACAACATTTAGAAAGCTTTAATGAAATTTTGAAGGATTCTGGAATAAAATGCGAACTGCTAATTAGTGGTATTACAAAGAAGAAAAAAGAGGAAATATTAGAAAGACTTGCAAATGGTGATATAGATATCCTTATAGGAACACATGCTATTTTGGAAGAAAATGTTGTGTTTAAAAATCTAGGACTAGTAGTAACAGATGAGCAACATAGATTTGGTGTAAGACAGAGAAGTATAATAGCACAAAAAGGTGAAAATCCAGATGTACTTGTAATGACGGCAACACCGATACCAAGAACATTAGCTTTGATTTTATATGGAGATTTGGATATTTCTATAATTGATGAATTACCACCAAATAGAAAGAAAATAGAAACTTATGCTGTGAAAAAAGGAATGGAAGTTAGAGTTAATAATTTTATAGCTCAAAATATTGAACAAGGAAGACAGTGCTATATAGTATGCCCACTAGTAGAAGAAAATGAAGAAATAAATGCTGTTTCTGTTATGGAATTAGTAGAACATTATCAAAAAGAAGTATTTCCTAATTTTAGAGTTACATATTTACATGGAAAAATGAGACCAAAAGAAAAAGATACAATAATGGAAGAGTTTAAAAATGGAAATATAGATATACTTATTTCTACTACTGTTATTGAGGTTGGAGTTAATGTACCAAATGCCAATATAATGCTTATAGAAAATGCAGAAAGATTTGGATTAGCACAATTACATCAACTTAGAGGAAGAGTTGGAAGAGGTGAGTATCAATCTTATTGCATATTAAAATATGAAGGAAATTCAAAGATTATTCAAGAAAGAATGAAAGTAATTTCTAGTACAAATGATGGCTTTATAATTTCAGAGAAAGATTTGGAATTAAGAGGCTCAGGAGAATTTTTTGGAACAAGACAGCATGGTATACCAGAATTTAAAATTGCAAACTTATTTGAGGATATGGATGCTCTAAAATTGGCTCAATCAGTTGCTATTCAAATAATAGATAAAGACCCGTTACTGGATAAAGATGAAAATAAAATTTTGAAGAAAATGGTCGATGAAAAATTCAAAGATAGAATTGAAATATAATGGAAAAGACAAACTAAACACATTGACAAACAAAATAAAAGATAATAAAATAGAACTACTAAATTAGATAAACAGAGGAAGTTGAAATGAGAATTTTTTTACTATTTATTGGAACAATATCTGCAATGATTGGAGTTAAATTTATATATGATGCAAGACCTATTGTAAAAGACTTTTTTAGCTTTGGAGATAAAAATGATGCTACTTTAGGTCTGAAGTTATTAGGTTTTTTATTGATAATATTAGGTGGATTTTTATTATATTATAATTTTTAATATATTGTATTTTATAACTTATCTATAATATAAATAAAACAAATGAAGGAGATATAAAATGATAATTAAATGTGAGAATAAATTAATTGAATTTGATGAACCTGTTTCAATTAGAAATGGTTTAAAAGCTCAAATGGAAAAATGCGAAATAAAAGAAATTATTGCAGCAAGATTTAATAATGAAGTTGTATCTTTAGATAAAGAAATTGATAAAGATGGAAAAATAGAATTTATAAATATGCAAAACAGAGATGGAAGATATATTTACATAAGAGGAGCACTTTATATTGCAAGTATGGCAATATCAGAATTGTATCCAGAAGCTTTATTAACAGTTAATTATCAATTATCTAATGCAATGTATTGCCAAATAGATAATATGGAAATTACTGAAGAAATGATAGTAAAAATAAAAAATAGAATGCAAGAAATCATTGCAGAAGATTTACCTATTAAAAAAGTAGTTATGACAAAAGAAGAGGCAGAGAAATTTTATGAAGAACAACCTACTTTAAAAGGTAGATTACAAACAGATGTTAATAAAGAGAGAATTAGTCTATATTTTTGTGGTGAATATTATAATTATTTTTATGGAATTATGCCAATATCAACAGGTGCAATTAAATTAGTTGATATCGAAAAATTTAGAAAAGGATATATTATAAAATATCCAAGTGTTGAAAATCCAAATGAATTACCAAGTGGTGCACAAAAATCATTAAAACAAATTTCTGCAATGGACGAATATGAAGAAATATATAGCATAATGAAAATGAATACAGTTTATAGATTAAATAAAAAATTAAGAGAAGGTAAAGAAAAAGAATTGATATTACTTTCAGAAGCTATACATGAAAAGAAAATAGCAGAAATTGCACAAAAAATAAAAGATAGAAAAGATGTTAGAATGGTGTTAATAGCTGGACCATCATCATCTGGAAAAACAACATTTGCCAATAAACTAGGTATGGCACTTAGAGTACAAGGCATTAAACCTGTTACACTTTCAACAGATAATTATTTTGTAGAGAGAGAAAACAATCCAAAAGATAGTGAAGGAAATTATGACTTTGAATGTATTGAAGCAATAGATACAAAATTATTTAATCAACAATTAATTGATTTGTTAGATGGCAAGGAAGTTGAATTACCAACATTTGACTTTCTAGTAGGAAGTAAAAAATATCTTGGAAATAAATTGAAACTTGAAAGTGATGAAATACTTATTATTGAAGGAATACATTGTTTAAATGATAAACTTACGAGTTTAATACCAAAGGAAAATAAATTTAAAGTATATATTAGTGATCTAACGGTATTAAATATAGACTACTATAATAGAATCTCAACAACAGATACAAGATTAATAAGAAGAATGGTTAGGGACTTTAACTTTAGAGGATATTCAGCATTACATACATTAAAAATGTGGAAATCTGTTAATCGTGGAGAGCAAAAAAATATTTTTCCATATCAAGAAGAAGCAGATTGCATGTTCAATTCTTCAATTGTTTATGAACTTGCAGCCTTAAAAAAATATGCAATGCCATTATTAGAAGAAATAACTAATGACAATCCAGAATATAGTGAAGCTAGAAGATTAATTTCAATGCTTCAATACTTTGATGAAGTTGATTCAGAATGGATACCTAATAATTCACTTTTAAGGGAATTCATAGGTGGAAGTATATATGATGTATAAAATAATTAAATTTTATTAGGAGAAGATATGGCCAATTTTACGGTAATAGATGAAGAGTTTGAATGTGAACATTGTAAAAAACATGTTCCTAAGTTAGGATATTCTTGTAGAAATCATTGCCCATATTGTTTATATTCTAAACATGTAGATATATATCCTGGTGATAGAGCAGAAACTTGCAAAGGAGAACTTGAACCAGTTGGACTAGAAATTGATAGTAAAAAGGGGTATGTAATTATTTTTAAATGTAAAAAATGTGGTGCAATTAGAAAAAATAAAGCTGCAGAAGATGACAATATGGATTTAATAATAAAATTAAGTGCAAAGCATAATTTATATTAATTAGAAATTACTAGTTAAAATATTTAAACAAAGGAATAAAAAATGGAAAAAGAAGAATTGATGAAAAAATTAAGAAAAATTTGTATAGTTTTAATTATAGTATGGATGATAGTAGTATTTATGTTTTCAAATCAAGGTGGTAGTGGGTCATCAGGAATGAGCTTGAAAATATCAAAATTATTATTTAACAATGATGTAGTAGCAGAAAAAATGGAAGGATTTATTAGAAAAGCTGCACATGTTACAGAATACGCGATTGGTGCAATGTTATTTTTTGGATATTGTTTAACATATCCTAAAATGCAATTAAAGAAGAAAATGATTTTCTCTGAAATGTGTATTATACTATATGCTATAACAGACGAAATTCATCAGTTATTCATTCCAGGAAGAAACGGAAATGTTGTAGATGTTTTAATAGATTCGTGTGGTGGACTAATAGGAATTGGTGTTATTTGGTTAGCAATGATGTTAATAGCGGGAATGGAATATAAAGAAAAAGAAGAAATTGAGAATAAAGGAACTTATAAAAAATAAGCACAAAAAATCAAATTTTGTTTAGGGAGAAGCAAATGGAGAAAAATGTAGAAAAAAATGAAACCAAAACAGCTAAAAAAGATAATACACAAGATAATTTACTTCAAACAGAAAAAATAAAAGAAGAAGTTCAAAAAAAATTTGATGAAACTAAAAAAGTAACATTAGAAAAAACAGAAGAAATAAAAGAAAAACTTGAAACAGAAGCAGATAAGCAAAAGCATTTTAGAATTTTAGGATTTAAAGTTTTGAGACTTATGGCATATTTTGTTATATATAGTTTTTTAGGATTTTGTTTGGAAACAGTATATGGTATTTTAACAAAAGGTGTTTTAGAGAGCAGACAAAGTTTCTTATATGGTCCTTTTTGTGGAATATATGGTCTTGGAGCTGTTGTAATGATAGTTCTTCTTCAATATTTCAAGAAAAATAATTATACTATATTCTTTGGAGGATATGTAATTGGTTCGGGAATAGAATATTTTGTTAGTTTAATAGGTGAAAAACTTTTACATGTTAAGTGGTGGGATTATTCTTCAGAACCATTTAATATAGGCGGCAGAGTTTGTTTATTTTATTCATTAGCTTGGGGAATTTTAGCAATTTATTTAATATCACATCTTAATCCATTGATAGATAAGTTAATAGATAAAATTAAAAGTAAATTGTCAAAATATATGCTTCCAGTATTATTTGATTTTGCAACTGCTTTTTTATTAATAGACTGTATAATATCAGCAATAGCTATGAATGTTTTTTATTCGAGATTAGTATATGAACATAATTTGAATATACCAAATGCTGAAATTTATGCAAAAACATATGAAGCTATTAAAGAGAATGAAATTTGGTATAATTTTACAAAGAAATATTTTTCAGATGAAAAGATGTTAAAAACATATCCAAATTTAAAAATGCAAGATGTTGATGGAAATATTATTTTTGTAAGGGACATATTAAAAGACATAAAACCATATTATATAAAACTATATACTCCAAAAAATAACATTAAATTAACTGGTGTAGAAACAGTTACATATGAAGAAAAATAATATAAATGAAAAATAAATGTTACATTTTTGTTACATTTGTAAAAGTGCTTTAAAAATATTTTTGAGTGTTGTATAATGTAACTATGTTTGAAAAAGAGAAATAAAAGAACAACAGAAAAAGGGTAATAAAGGAGAAAAATCGTGGCTAAAATATATAATTTATGTAAAGTTAAAAGTTTGAAGCAAATGAATATTTTTTATAAAAGTATTTTAAATGTTTTTGAATATGAAGAACAATTTGCAATTCTTTTAGACGATAATCATATATGTTTTTTGCCAAACGAAGAAGAAGTCCATAAATTTATAAAAAATATAAATTTAAATATTGCCAACAAGTGTATTGAAAATACTGAAAAAAATATTGAAAATAAGCCACAAATTGTATTTTCAAATATTGATGAAAATTCAGAAAGAGTTGAAGTAAATGCATTAGGAAAGCTTTATGAATGTTATGTTGTTATTCCTAAAGACATAAAAATAGATGGAAGCTCTTTAATACCAAATAAAAGATTAATAAAACAATTTTATGCGAAGGCAATAAAAAAAGGAAAAAAATATGAGGCTTTAGATTTTAATTTTGAAGAACTAGATTCTGCTCTAGTAAATGATGTTGCTGCATTGGTACTTGGAATTCAAAGACCAACTTCTGCCCAAATTGCAAGTCTAAATAACTATCAAAATTATTATAGTGAAATTATTACTGATTTCTTGGATTTTAAAGAAGGTAAAAATAGAAATAATAAAAAATATGATATAGATAATAGTTTAGTAGATACTATTTTACAAATTGAAACGGCTTTTAGTGAGTTAAAGCCATTAAGAAAAGCTGTTGTATTACATAAAAGTGGAGAAGGAATTTTAAAAGATATAAAAGAAAATGATGAAATAGAGTATACATCATTTATATCTACATCTTTAACAGAGAAAGAAGAAAATTATCAAAATTCTGTATTTTATCATTTAGTTGTGCCAAAGGGAACTCCATTTGCTTTAATGAGTCAATTAGAAGAAAATAGTGAAAGTAACGAAATTTTATTACCACCATCTAATTATGAAGTTAAAACAATTGAAAATGATAATAAACGAAGAACAAATTACAAATTGAAATTTATTGCACAAGAAGATATAAGAGAAATTTTATTACAAGCATTTAGAGAAAATTGTAGAGAATATGTAAAAAGCAATAGTAATGTAAAAAAGAGTAGAGATCAATTTGAAAAAAATAAAAGTAAATATAGCAAATTTTATTCTTCATATTCAGAACAATATGATTTATTTGATGAAGTAGATAATTTAAATTCTTTAAATAAATTGAATTATGTATTAGAAGAGATTGAAGATATCGACTATGATAAAGATTTGTTTATGGCAGAAAGAGATTATGGAATTGCACATACAAAAAGGTCTATATTAGAAGCTGCAATATTTTCTAATATAGAAGGACTAACGAATCAAGATGCTAAAATTTTAATGGCAATTGCTAAATACCATGATATAGGTGTTGAAAATGATGAAAATAGTAAAGAACATGGTAGAAAAAGCGTAGAAAAGTTAAAACATGAATTAGATAATTTTTCCTCAGAAGATGCAGAAATAATTAAATTTGTAATTGCAGAACATTCTTTGGAAAAAAGTGAAAATGATTTACATATTTCAAATTTGCCAATTGCTAAGCAATCTAAATTTAAGAAGATGCTATTATACTTTAAAGATATAGATGAACTTGAAAAGGTTAGAAGATATGAATTTAATCCCAATAATTTAGAAACAGAAACAGCTAAAAAAATGGCAAATATTGCTTATATGAATTGGAATCTATTTGATACTTTATTTGCTTATTTATCTGCTGAAAAATTTGCTGAATCAAGATTAGAAGATATATTAACACACGAAAAAATCGAAGAGCAAGAAAAAGAAAAGAAAAAAGCTTTTGCTTTAATAAGAATTGAAGATAAGAGTACTTTATTATCAAAAGCGATAAAAATATTTGATAAATTACGTGGAAATGTGAAAGAAGAACAACAAGTTGAAGAAAATTCAGCTGCTGCTGCAAAAGCAAGACTTGCAAAAGTTATGGTTGGAAGACAAATTGCAAAAGAAGAACAAGAAAAAGAAAATTTAAGTTGCAATGAAAACAATCAGCTAAATGTTGGTAGTGTTTTGCAAACTGCAAGAGCAATAGAAAATCTTTCAAAAGAAAATCAAACAAACGGAATATAAGTATGGAAAATAAAGAATATATACAGAAATCTTTTATTAAATGGATAAAGGATAGAAATGATATAAACTATGAAAAATTTTATAATTCAGCAAAGCAACTTGTATATAAAGTTGCTTTTAGTTATTTGAAAAATCAAGAAGACTGTGATGATTTAGTTCAAGATGTTTTTATAAAAATTTATAATTTGAAAAACGATAAATTACCAAGTTATAATGAATTGTCTTGGCTGTATTCAGTTACTAAAAATTCTTCAATAAATTTTATTAAATCTCGAAAACCAGAACTACCAACTGACGAAGTATTTGAAATTCAAGATACGAGAGATGAGTTAGAACAAATTATAGATAGAGATAAGTTTAATAATTTAATCTATAATCTTTCATATAAGGAAAAGGAAATTATTACTTTAAAAATATTGGGTGAATTTTCATTTAAAGAGATTGCAAGTTTATTAGATATGAAAATTGCAAATGTTAAGTGGTATTATTACAAGTCTATAAAAACACTAAGATTAGCACTTGGTAATATGGCAATGTGTATAATTACATTTACATTATATTTAAAAACAAGAAAAACAGAAATAGACAAGAGTCAGAATGTAGAAGAAATTGAAGGAAACCAAAATTCAAATACTAATAATAGTAGTAATTCAAAAGAAAATAATAATTTTATAGATAGTAGCCTGGATATAGATGTAAGTTCAAATTCACAAATAAATCAAAAAACGGACAATACAATTTCAAGTACAATGTCATCAACAGATGATGTTGAGTTTAATATAACTCCATCAATTTCGCGAGAAACATCTTGGTCTTTTCTTATTGCAACAATTGTATTTTTAATAGGTACAATAACTTTTAGTACAATGTTTTTAAAATCACAAAAAATAAATAAGAAAAAAACTAACTAATTTACTTACAGAAATTGTCTAATTATTAGAAAGGTATAAGGTGAATATATGAAAAGAAGAGATTTATTAGTAATAGC
Source organism: uncultured Clostridia bacterium (assembly GCA_934140005.1). Classification (GTDB taxonomy): domain Bacteria; phylum Bacillota; class Clostridia; order TANB77; family CAG-508; genus Scatovivens. The sequence goes on along the minus strand of CAKPBB010000004.1, from coordinate 57,403 downwards.
AATTATTGTAACTTTAATAATTGTAGTAGTTGCAAGTATTTTGGTAATAAAAAATACACAAACTAAAAATTTAGATAATACAGATAATAAATTAGCTGAATTTGAAAGAAATGTTAGTACAGTTAATAATGTAGCAAAAAAAGTATCAAATGAAGATACTGAAAATACAGTAATTAAAAACGAAACAAATCAAGAAAATAATGCTGAACAAGATGAATTTGCAAATGATGTTGTAATTGCTCATAAGAATGTGAAAAATTTAGACAAGCTAAATGAGTTTGTTGACTATTTTATGAAAACAAATACGGTAGATTTAAAAGAAGCTAAAAATATAAGAATAGTTACATATACAGATGAAGGTGATCAAATTATCACAACTGTAACTTTTGAACCTAATGGATATTATAAGTCAAAATTTATAATATCTGTTGATTATACTAGAGATAGATTTTCAAATGAAGCAGATAGAAAAGTTGTAACAGATGAATACTTGTCTCAGTATTATCAATTGTTTAGACAATATAAACAAAATAATGAAGAAGGTTATATTGAAATAGCATTAAAAGAAAATGGAATAAAGAAAATGGATAAAGAAGCTAGTATTTGTTCATATCCTTTAAACTGTAGTCCAGATAATGCAAATTATGCAAGTAATGTTTATGTGAAATGTGAAATGAAGAATACAAATAACATTATAGATATAACTAAAAATCAAAATTATCCTGTTCATATAATGCAAGGTAATGCTACAGTAAAAATCAAAAATAAAGAATATACTTTAAAAGAAGCTTTAGAAGGTAAAAAGATAAGTTGTGATGATATACTTGAGCAAGCAGAAATGGATTACCAAAATGGCTTCTGTATAAAAACAGAAGAAACTTCTGAAAAAGAAAATATAAATGCAACTAAATACAAGTATGGTGATTACAATCTTATTAAATATAATACAAAATATGGAACAAAAGCAGTTGTATTTACTGGAAATAAATTTTTCCATTCATCTGAAGTATGGAGAGAACTTAATTCAAGAACAACAATTGATGTAGCAATGTAATTTGCAGGTGAATGCAACAATAGTTTATTCGAGAACCACTATTGATAGAGAACATTATGGTAGTTAAGAGGAAGTGCATAGCACTTTCTTTTGATATAAAAAAATAATTTTAAAAATTGGCTAAAACATTTGAATTTTATAAAAAAATGTGATATTTATATATATGAAAATCTTAGATAAAATAAGGAGTGTACAAAATGGAAAGAGAAATTAACGAAGAAAAAAGAGCAAAATTTATGGAATTTGCAGGAAAGAGAGTAAACAATGTTTTACATGATATTCAAATATTAGAGCCAATGGCAAGAAGTAATGCTTATGATTTTACAAAACAAGATGTTGATGAAATGTTCCGTGCAATGGAAGATACCTTAGCTGAAGCAAAAGATGAATTTTACAAAAAATTCGAAGAAAAAGCTAGAGCATCTAAGAAAGTATTTACATTTGGAAATACTAAACCACAAGAAGCAGAAGTTGAAGTAGAAGTTATTGAAGAACCAATCGAAGAAGTTTCAGAAGTAACAGAAGAACCAGAGAAAATTGAAGAATAGTTCTAGTTGGTTGGAGAAAATAAATGCTTAATATAAATATTTTATGTGTAGGAAAAATAAAAGAAAAATACTTAAAAGAAGCTATAAACGAATATAGTAAAAGGTTATCTAAATACTGTAATTTAAATATTATTGAAGTAGCTGATGAAGTTGTTCCAAATAAACTTAGTGAGAATGTTATTGAAGAAATAAAAAATAAAGAAGCAAGCAAAATGCTTGAACAATTAAAAAAAGAAACATATTTAATTTCTTTAGATTTAAAAGGAAAGCAATATACATCAGAAGAATTTTCACAAAAAATTCAAGATATTGCTGTTCAAGGTAATAGTTCAATTACGTTTGTAATTGGAGGAACTTTGGGAATTGGAAAAGAAGTATTAGATAAATCAAAAGAAAAAATATGTTTTTCAAAAATGACATTTCCTCATCAGTTAATTAGGGTATTTGTATTAGAACAAATATTTAGAGCATTTAAAATTTCATCTGGAGAAACATATCATAGATAAAAATAAACGAATATAGGTTTTAAAGCTAAAACTTGTATTCGTTTATTTGCTATATTAGGGAAAGTTGTACTTTTAAATTCTCTACAATATATTTGGTATAAAATTCACTCAATAGTCACTTAAAACTAGTATAATAATTAAGTAAAATTTTATGTGTTATAATAACTTATAGAATATAAGAAGTAAAGGATTGTATATGAAAAAAATATTATTATTAGAAGACAATGATGCAATTACTATGGGGCTAAAATATTCATTGGAGCAAGAAGGCTTTGAAGTTGATGTTGCAAAAGATGTAAAATCTGCTTTAAAAAGTTTAAATGAAGATATCTATTCTATATATTTGCTAGATATAACTTTACCAGATGGTAATGGGTTTGAAGTTTGTAAGCAAATCAAAGCCAAATTTGATAGACCGGTTATATTTTTGACTGCAAGAGATGAAGAAACGAATGTTGTTCTTGGTTTAGATATGGGTGCAGATGATTATGTAACTAAGCCTTTTAGAATAAGAGAGCTTATTTCAAGAATTAACAGAATACTCAGTCGTTATGATAAAGGAATAGATAAGAGTAATATTTTAAAATATAATGATATTGAAATAAATGTTAGTAAATGCAAAGTAACTAAAGCAGGAGAAGAAATTGTGTTTACTAGTTTAGAATATAAAATATTATTATTGCTTTTTAGCAATGTTGGTAATTTAGTAACACGAGATCAATTGTTAGATAAAATCTGGGATATGGCTGGAAATTTTGTAAATGATAATACTTTAACGGTATATATAAAAAGAATTAGAGAAAAATTAGAAGATAAAGAAGGAAAGACTATACAAACTGTAAGAGGGATTGGATATAGAGTAGGTGATTAAATATGAAAGTTTTTAAAGAAAAGAATTTTTTATTGATAGTTATAATATTTGTATTAGTCACAATATCTAGTGTAGCTTGTATTAAAATATTTTACAATATTTGCAAAAATCAAACCAATTATACTATTGCAAAATTAGCAAGTATTATACAAGAAAAATATCCAGAAACATCAGAAGAGGAAATAATTAGAGAGCTAAATTCACATAATAATATCTCATTAGATAACACTTTTTTGAAAAAATATGGTATATCAAATGAAGTTTCAGCAATTAACATGCTGAAATATGAAGAAAAAAATGTCTTAATTATAAATGAAATTTGCCTATTTGCGATTTTTATATTTGCAACAATAATTTATATAGTTTTATATTATAAGAGAAAGAAAAATATTGATGAAATAATATCATATATAGATAAGATAAATTCTAAAACTTATGACTTAGCAATCGAGAAAAATACTGAAGATGAATTTAGTAATTTAAGAAATGAACTTTATAAAATTGTAATTGTTTTAAAAGAGCAAGCAGAAAAATCACAAGAAGATAGAAAAGCAATTGGTGTTGCAATGGAAGATATTTCACATCAATTAAAAACACCTTTAACATCAATTTCTATAATGTTAGATAATATAATAGAAAATGAAAACATGGATGAAATAACACGAAAAAAGTTTTTACATGAAATTCGCAGACAATTGGAATGGATAAATTGGTTAGTAATTTCATTACTTAAACTTTCAAAATTGGATTCAAATACTGTAGAATTTAATTGCAAAGAATTTTTAGTATCTGATTTAATAGAAAATTTAGTTCAAAACTTAAGCGTACCACTTGAAATTAAGCAACAAAAGATAATTATTGATGGTGATAGTAAAGCAAAAGTGTATGCAGACTATAATTGGCAATTAGAAGCTATTTCTAATATACTTAAAAATTGTATAGAACATACAGATGAAGGAAAAAGAATATATATTTCATATAGCGAAAATAATTTTTATACTAGTTTGTGTATTAAAGATGAAGGAAGTGGAATTTCACGAGAAGATTTAAAACACATTTTTGAAAGATTTTATAAAGGCAAGTCATCTAATGAAAATAGTATAGGAATTGGTTTGGCTTTATCTAAAAAAATAATTGAAAAGGATAATGGTTATATAGTTTGCACCTCAAAGCTAGGCAAAGGAACAACTTTCGAGATACGATATATGAAAGTTGAAACTGTTTAAAATATATATAATTTATACCAAGTAATATGACTAAACTTTTATTTTAAAAGTCATTTAAAAGTCATTTTTGCTTGGTATAATTTTTTACAGTAAAAAGAAAATTTTAATAATTGCAATTATTATTGTGTATATGGCACAAATTCTTAAAATAGAAAGGAATTTTATAATGGAAATATTGAAAGTAGAGCATTTATGCAAATCTTATGGTAAAGGAGAAAATTTGGTAAAAGCTGTTGATGATGTATCATTTACAGTAAATAAGGGTGAATTTGTTGCGATAATTGGGGCAAGTGGTTCAGGAAAATCAACTTTATTACATTTGCTAGGAGGAGTAGATAGACCTACTAGTGGAAAAGTTTATATAGATGGAAAAGATATATATAGTTTAGATGATGATAATTTAGCTATTTTTAGAAGAAGACAGGTAGGTTTAATTTATCAATTTTATAATTTAATACCAATTTTAAATGTAGAGGAAAATATAACTTTACCATGCAATTTAGATGGCAAAAAAGTTGATAAAACTAAATTAGATGACTTATTAAAAACTTTAAAATTGTCAGATAGAAAAAAGCATTTACCGAATGAATTATCTGGTGGTCAACAGCAAAGAGTATCTATAGGAAGAGCTGTAATAAATGAACCAGCAATAATGCTTGCAGATGAACCAACTGGCAATTTGGATAGCAAAGCATCAAGTGAAATAATTTCACTTTTGAGATTATCTAATAAAAAATATAATCAAACAGTTATAATTATTACTCATGATGAGAAGATTGCTTTGGAAGCAGACAGAGTAATAACAATAGATGATGGAAAAATTGTAAAAGATGAAATGAATGAGTAATATTTTATGTGAATTGTACTAAGAAAGGAATAGAATAAAATGAATATATTAAATAACTTTACAATTCGTAATTTGAAATTAAATAAAAAAAGAACAATTGTAACGATTATTGGAATATTATTGTCTACTGCTTTAATTTGTGCGGTAGCTGGTGTAGCTTGCAGTTTTCAAGGAACTTTAATAAGTAATGCAATAAATAAAGATGGAGATTATCATGCTAGCTTTTTAGAAGTTTCAAAAGAAAATCAAAAATATATAACACAAAATATAAATGTAAAGAGTTATTTTGAAACACAAAGTATTGGATATGCAAGTATAAAAACAGAAAATAAATATAAGCCATATTTGCATTTGATGGGCTTTGATAAAACTGCTATGAATAATTATGGCTTACAATTGATTGAGGGTAGATTTCCTCAAAATAGTGATGAAATTTTAATACCAGCACATTTAGCAACTAATGGTGAGGTAAAATTAAAAGTAGGCGAAAAAATAACATTAGATATATCAAATAGAATGCTAGATGGTTATAAATTAACACAAGAAAATCCTTACAATGAAGAGGAGAATGAGAAACTAGAAAAAATCTTTACTAAAGAATATACAATAGTTGGAAAAATAGAGAGACCAAATTATGAAATTGAAGAGTATTCAGCACCAGGTTATACAATTATTACATTAGAAGACTTTTCAAATCCAATAAGTGATAATAACTTAAATATATCAGTTAAATTTAATAATATAAAAAATACTTATGATAATGTAGAGGAAATTGAAAAAGCAAATAATATATCAGCTGAAACAGTACAATTAAATACAGAACTATTAAGATGGTCAGGAGTAACTAGAAGTAGTGATACATTAACAATGCTTTATTCTTTAGCTGGTATTGTAATTTTGATAATAATAGTTTCAAGTGTTTTTGTAATTAGAAGTAGCTTTCAAATTTCAATTACAGAGAAAATGAAACAATATGGAATGCTTGCAAGTATTGGAGCTACTAAAAAACAGATTAGAAAAAATGTACTATTTGAAGGACTTATATTAGGTGCTATAGGAATACCTTTAGGAATTTTAAGTGGTTGTTTTGCAACATTTGTTTTAACAAATGTAACTACATATATTATGCAAAGTACAGAAATGATAGATAAAACATTTGAGATTATATACAATGTTCCAATATGGGCAATTTTAATAAGTGCAATATTAAGTGCAATTACAATATATGTATCATGCATTGGTTCAGCAAGAAAAGCTAGTAAAATTCCACCAATAGAAGCTATAAGAAGCAATGATGATATTAAAATAAAATCTAAAAAACTAAAAACACCTAAAATAGTAAGTAAAATATTTGGTATCGGTGGAGAAATAGCATATAAAAATCTAAAAAGAAATAGAAGAAAATATCGTACAACAGTAGTTTCTTTGGTTGTTAGTATAACAATCTTTATATCCTTATCAACATTTATTCAGTATGTATTTGATGTATCTAATATATATTATAAGGATATTGATTATAATGTTGTAATATATGCAAATGATAATAAATCATTTATTCCACAAATTGAAAAATTAGATAATATTGAAAAAATTGCTGTGACTTATAGAATGCCTTTTAAAATAGATATGAGTAAACATCTTACAGAAGAGGGCAAGAAATACTATGAGGAAACATATAAAACATATTATGAAAAAGATAATTACACTTATGAAGAATTTGAGAATGATATAGTAAATTATATTAACTTTGTTGCAGTAAGTGATACTGCATATAAAGAATATATACAAAAATTAGGAATAAGTGAAGAAGATGCTAAAAATTCTATTATTTATATAGGAACAGGGATGTTAACTACTTATGATTCAGAAGGAAATCCTAAAAAAATTAAATGTTTTGATATAAAAGAAGGAGATACACTAGAAGGAAAATTCATAGAAGACGAGAGCACAAAAGGTGGTGTAACAACTCAAAAATTAGATGACCAAATAAGCAATTTAAAAATTATAAAAGTGACAGATGAAAAGCCTTTTGGACTCTCAGCAAAAAATGAAATGTATCTAGTTAATTTTGATACTATAAAAAACAAAAATTATAATGTAAATAACATTTTAGTACAGTCTAATAATCCAGAGCAATTTTGCAAAGAACTTGAAAACATTAGTGATGATATGGTTTTTTCTAATTTAGAAAAAGAACAAAATGCAAATCGTCAAATTGTATTATTGATTTCTATTTTCTTGTATGGATTTATTATAGTAATTAGTTTGATAGGAGTAACTAATATCTTTAATACAATTACGACAAATATGAACTTAAGAAGTAAGGAATTTGCAAATTTAAAATCAATTGGTATGACTAAAAAAGAATTTAATAAAATGATAAATTTGGAAAGTATACTTTATGGAACAAAAGCTTTACTTTATGGAATAATACTTGGTACAGGACTTTCTTATTGGATTTATACAATTATAGAAAAGAATGAAACTTTAGAAGTTGCGTATATTTTACCAGCTAAAGCAATTGTAATATCAATTGTATTTGTAATGTTTATTGTAGGACTGATAATGAGATATTCATTAAATAAAATTAACAAGCAAAACATAATAGAAACAATTAGAAATGATAACATTTAATAAAATCTTAAGAATTACTCTATTTTTTCTTAAGAAAAGACTGATATAATAAAAGCAAATAAAGAGATAGATAAGGAGAAAGATATGTATAATATACTAGTTTGTGATGATGACAAAGAAATTGTAAGTGCAGTAGAAATATATCTTGTAAAAGAAGGGTACAATGTCTTAAAAGCTTATAATGGGGAAGAATGTTTAAATATCTTAAAAGAGAATAAAATTCATTTAATTTTACTTGATGTTATGATGCCTATAAAAGATGGAAACGAAACTGTTGTTGAAATTAGAGACAACAGTTCAATTCCAATAATTATGATTTCAGCAAAAGCAGAAGATGATGATAAAATAAATGGTTTAAATATAGGTGCAGATGATTATATAACTAAACCATTTAATCCAAAAGAATTATTAGCAAGAGTAAAATCAGCTTTACGAAGATATATGGAACTTGGAAATGAAAAAGAGAACAATGAAAATATATATCAAGTAAAAGGACTAATAATAGATGACAATTTGAAAAAAGTTACAGTAGATGGAAAAGAAGTAAAACTTACACCTACTGAATACAATATACTAAAATTTTTAACAGCAAATAAGGGAAAAGTTTTTTCAATAGATCAAATTTACGAAAGTATATGGAATGAAGATTGTTATGGAGCTGAAAATATCATAGCTGTACATATTAGACATATAAGAGAAAAAATTGAGATAAATCCTAAAGAACCACGATATTTGAAAGTTATTTGGGGAATTGGATATAAAGTAGAAAATTTATAATTGTTATAGTTAAAGGAAGTATTTATATGAAAATTATAATTTTAACAGCAAAATGTGGAATGGGCCATTATTCTGTAGCTAAAACATTAAAAGAAGAATTGGAAATGCAAGGAAATCAAGCCGAGATTGTAGACTTTTATGAGTTAATATTTCCAAAATTAAATAAATTGATTTATGCTATTTTTAATTCTATGGTTAGCAAACTTGGAAGAATTTATAACTTTTTTTATAAATTTTCAGCAAATAGTAATTTTATGCCTTTAAGAAAGGTAATAGCAAAAAAATTAGAAAATTTACTTGGAGATGAAGATATAAAAATTGTTATCTCAACATTTCCAGTTTGCTCAAATTATGCTTCTGCATATAAGAAATATAAAAGAGGAGATTTAAAATTATATACTTATATAACAGATGTAGATGTAAATAAGGAATGGATAACTCCAGAAACAGATATGTATTGTGTTGCTTCAACTTTAACAAAAAGACAATTAGAAAATTATAATATCAATAGTGAAAAGATTTTAATTACAGGTATACCAGTTAAAAATGAATTTAAGACCAATATCATTAACAGATATAAAAAAATACCAGAAATATTGATTATGGGTGGAGGCTTAGGTTTATTTCATGATACTGAAAATGTGTTAAAAGAGTTAATAAAAAATAAAAACATTCACATAACCTTAATAGCAGGAAAAAATAAAAAGATATTTGATAGATACATAAATAAATATGAAAATTTAACAGTTATAGGATATACTAATACAGTTTATAACTATATGAAAAAGGCAGATTTAATAGTTACTAAACCAGGTGGAATCACAGTTTTTGAAGCTATAAATTCCAAAACACCAATATATGCACTTATTCCTTTTTTAAGTCAAGAAATAGGAAATGCAAAATTTATTGAAAGAAATGGAATAGGATTGGTGGCCTGGAAAAATACAAATTTAAGTGCAAAAAATATTATTAGTTTAGTAAATTCAGAAAAGAGATTAGCAAATATGAAACAAAATATGTCAAGAATAATAAATACTTTTGAATCTGACATTTTTGCAAACATAGAAGAGGAGAAAGTGGTATGTTAATTGTAATTATTTGTATAATTTTTCTAGTATTTTTACTTTATAGCTTTATACCTTCAAATATAAATAAAAAGAGATTTTTTAATAGAAAAGCTTTAAATAATGATGAGAAGAATATATATTTAACTTTTGATGATGGCCCTAGTGAATATACAGAAGAATTATTGAATCTTTTGAATAAATATAATGTAAAAGCAACTTTTTTCTGTGTAGCAAATTTTGCACAAAAATATCCAGAGATTATTTCAAGATTTAAAGAAGAAGGACATTATATTGCTTTACATTCACTTAAACATAAAAACTCAATGCTACAAGGAATGTTAGAAACTAAAAAAGATTTAAAACAAAGCTTAGAAATTATGCAAAATTTAAAAGTGGAAATTAGGTATTATAGACCACCTTGGGGAGATGCAAATATATTTTTACAATATTTATTGAAAAAAGAAAGAATAGAAATGATATTGTGGGATGTCATGGCAGAAGATTGGCAAGGAGATACAACTGATGAAATTATAAAACAAAAATTATTATCTAGGGTAAAAGCTGGTAATATAATTTGCTTACATGATGGTAGAGGAAGTAATGAAGCACCAAAGAGGACTATAAAAGCACTTGAAAAAGTAATTCCTATTTTGCTTTATGAAGGGTACAAATTTAAAACAATAGAAGGATATGAAAAACAATATGAATTTAAAAACTAAAAAAATTATAATTAACGGAATAATTTTTGTATTTTTTGTAGTATTAACTTTTTCTATAATTTTTAAAGATAATAGTATTATAGAAATACTTGAAATAATAAAACAAGTAGATATAAAATATATCATATTAGCAATTGGTTGCATGATGTGTTTTATTGCATCTGAAGGAATAAATATAGCAAGAACTTTAAAATTGCAAAATTGTAAAATAAGTTTTCTTTCTGGTATAAAATATGCTTTAGTAGGATTTTTCTTTAGTGGAGTAACTCCAAGTGCATCAGGCGGAGACCCTATGCAAATGTATTATATGACAAAAGATGGGTTACCAATAGGGCAGTCAGCACTTGCAGTTCTTACTGAATTTTCAAGCTTTCAGTTAGTTACAATTTCAATTTCTATTGTATGTTTTATTTTAAAATATAATTATATAAAAGAGTCTATAGGAAATATTAAGTATTTGTTGTTTTTTGGTATTTTAGTTAATGTGCTGATTTTAGCATTTTTATTGCTTTCAATTTTTTCAAGTAAACTTGTGATAAAATTGGTAGATTTAGTATGCAAAATTTTATACAAATTCAAATATAAAAATACAGAAAAGTTTAGAGATGAATGTATAAAGCAAATAAAAGAATATCATGCAGGTGCTAATTTAATTAAAAACAATAAAAAAATGTTAATAAAAATTGTTTCTACAACTGTTATTCAAATAATATTGTATCATAGTATACCATATTTAATATATTTAGCATTAGGACTTAATGATGCAAACTTTTTTGATTTCTTTGCAGTTCAAGCTGTTTTATATATTTCTGTTTCCTCAATACCATTACCAGGAGCGGTTGGAGTTAGTGAAGGTGGTTTTATGGCAATATATAAATTATTGTTCCCAGTAGAAATGCTAAGTAGTGCAATGCTTTTAAGTAGAGGAATAAGCTTTTATTTATTCATCATTGTAAGTGGAATAGCTGTTGCAATTTTTAGTTTGAAAAATACATCAAAACCAAAAGCTGTTAAGTAATAATTAGAAAAGAAAAACATATAATTTACTAGTGGTGATTATATGAAAGTTTTTATAGTTAAGAAGAAGTTTATATTGATATGCTGTTTTATAATAATTACAGCATATTTTTTAATTTTAAGTTTTAAGAGTAGTCCTGCAATAGCGGTAGAGTTAGAGGAAAATAGTGTAATTTCAGATGAGTGGAAAGAAAAAATAAAATCACTTACAAAAGGAAAAGAAAAAATTGCATATTTAACTTTTGATGATGGTCCTTCTATAAATGTTACAAATAAAATATTAGATATTTTAAAGGAGGAAGAAGTTAAAGCTAGCTTTTTCGTAATTGGCAAAAAAGTTGATGAACATCCAGAAATTGTTAAAAGAGAATTTGAAGAAGGTCATTATATTGCAAATCATGGATATGACCATAAAAATAGTAAACTTTATCAGAGTGATGAAAGCTTTATAAATGAAGTGAAAAATACAGACAAAGCCATAGGAAAGGCAATAGGAAATGAAAACTATTGTGCAAAAGTATTTAGATTTCCAAATGGGTTCATGTCTCCAAATTATAGAAGTAAAAAAGATAGGTCAGCAGAATTGCTTAATTCATTAGGATATACATATATAGATTGGAATTGCTTGAATAATGATTCTGTAAAAAAATATTCTAATTACCAATTATTAAATAATTTGAAAAAGACTGCTAAAGGAAAAGATACTTTGGTAATTTTAATGCATGATACAAAAGATGTAAGTAATAGTTCTTTAGTTTTACAAGATTCTATAAAGTTTTTAAAAGAAGAAGGCTATAAATTTCAAAATTTCTATGATATAATAGGCAAAAATTGATATAAAATTATGAATAATTGGAGAAGAAATGGAAAGAATAGATAAAATAATTTCATCACAGGGAAAATATTCTAGAAGTGAAGTAAAAAAGCTAATTAGTAAAAAAAGAATAAAAGTAAATGGCATATTAGTTAGTAGACCAGAAGAAAAATTTGATGTTTGTTCTTCTGAAATCTATGTTAATGATGAATTGATTAGTTTTAAGAAAAATTTATATTTGATTTTAAATAAGCCAAAAGGATATGTTTCAGCAACAGAAGATAGAAACGATAAAACAGTCATTGAGCTTGTACCAGAAAATTTAAAAAGAAATGGTCTTTTTCCAGCAGGCAGATTAGATAAAGATACAACCGGAATGATGATTATAACTGATGATGGAGAATTTGCCCATAATATTCTAGCGCCTAGAAAACACATAAAAAAGACTTATAGAGTTGTTATAGATAAAGAAATTGATGAAAATATGATTAAGCAATTTGAAAAAGGAATTGTTTTAAATGACCATGTTTGTTGTTCAGCTGAATTTGAAGTAATAAACCCAAATACAGCTTTGGTAACAATTACAGAGGGAAAGTATCATCAAATTAAAAGGATGTTTGGAAATTTTGGAGCAAAAGTATTAGAATTGCATAGAATATCTATGGGAAAATTAGATTTGCCACAAAATTTAAAAGTTGGAGAATGTAGAGAGCTTACAGAAGAGGAGCTAAAATTGCTTACAGATAAATCTTAAGATTTTATACAAATAAGACATAAAAAATGCCATCTTAAAAGTTACATAATATTTTGACTTTGATGGAAGAAAGTGATATAATATAAATATTCAATTTTAGAAAGGTGTGTTTTTATGAAAAGCCGAATGAATTACAACATTATGACCATACGGGATATGATCGAAAAAGAACATATCTATGACGTAAAGGTTATGGCAGACGACTTGGGTGTTACGAAGGATTATGTTAAAAGACTGATCCGAGTTGATATCCAGGGTGAAGACCTTGTCCGTGTGGACAACTATGAGGGTGCGATGAAAACAGGTCTCGGCAAGAAGATCAAAAATGCTGTTGAAGAAGACAACATTCACAATCCGCACGAAATTGCAAAACTGTGTAATGTGTCCTTCGAGCAGGTTATGATCCTGTCTGACGTCTTAGGCGGCAATGTCAAAAAGTGGCTCGATGGCTGGGTTGCTATTGACAAACTGTTGGCGTAATTGCACTAATGTAAAGTAAGTACTAACACCATTAAAATTTAGAAAGGGGGCGCTAGCCTTCTTATTTTTTGTCTTTAGATGGAAAGAGTAAAAATATTTTGATTTTTGACTTTATGCTAATTTAATGCTATAATATATATATAATTTTTTGAAAGAGGTGTTTTTTTATGGCACAGCATCGGGTTAAATACATCATTGACACCATGAAAGAGGAAATTAACGAACATCACAATTATGACATAACAAAATTGTCAGAAGAACTTGGAGTTTCCAAAAGATGGCTCAGAAGATTGCTTAGGCAAAACTTAATGGGGAAGGAATTGGAAAAAGTAGAACGATATGAGACGGTTCTCAAAAGGACAAGTGGTCGGAAGTTCCTTGATTTGGTGGAAAACAAAAAGGTTTTTGATCCAGCTGAGTTGTCTTGGCAGTGTAATATCACTTATGAACAGGTACTTGCTTATGCCAATGCTATTGGAGGTAAAACTGAAAAAGTAATAACAGCTTGGGAAACTTTGAAACGTTACGGCCTGCTATAATTACTCTAAAAAAGTTTTAACACCTACAAAATTTTAGAAAGGGGGCGCTAGCCTTCTTTATTTTTTTGAATTATTTAATAAATTCTTAAGAATTGCTCTATTTTTTCTTAAGAAAAACTTGATATAATATGTATAAATAAAACGAGAAGGAGGTTTATTATGAAAGATAGTAAACTATTTAAATTTATAGCATATGTTGTACTTGCAATTTTTATTCCCATCTTTGCTATATCAGCTATGTACATACAATATGACAATTCTTTGAGCGAAAGTAAAAGTATAAATCAAGATGATGTTTTTACATCTACATATATGAGAGCAATTGTAAATTATGCTTATGATTTAATTTATGATAGAGGTGATTATAAATTAGTTAATGACAATAACAATAAAATTTTTTATTATAATACGGATAAAGTAAAAATACAAAATTTATGTGTACTAATAAAATATAAAAATATTGCTATGACAAATATTGAACTTACATCTGAAACCGATACAATTCAAAAATTACAAGACTATATAAATAAACAAGATAGCAAAAAAACGACTATAATAAATGGAAAAGTAACATCAGATACTGATGCTATTTATAAAAAGGCTGTTCAATATTTTGATAGATTTAATTTTAATTATTATTTAACACAAAATAGTTATACAAAAAACTTTATAATAGCTGATGAAACTACTCAAAGCACTATATCAAATACAGATATAGAAACTAGTATTGATGATTTTCAAATATATTCATCTTATGATGAAGTAATAGTAGATAATAGTATAGAAAATTGGTTAAATCAATATTCACAATATAAAGATACTATCTATATGTTATTACCAATTAGTATATTACTAATTTCTATGTGTATAATATATTTAATTATAGCAATAGGACATAATAAAGGTAAAGATGAAATAGTATTGAGTTCACTTGATAAAATGTATTATGAATTGGTATTTTTTGTAGTTTGTTTGGTATTATGCATACCATTAGTGCTAATTGAAGTAATTGGAGATAATTTAGAAAATTTAAGAATCCTTATAACATTTGGAGTTACTTCATATATTTTAATATATGTAAGTTGTGCAGTTTTATTTCATACAACAGTTAAAAGACTAAAAGCAAAATCTTTTATAAAAACTACATTTACTGGTAAGCTTATAATTTGGATTTGGAATAAAATTAAGAAATATTATAATAAGATAAAAGTTTCAATAAATAATTTAAAATTGAAAATTCCAAGAAATAGAAAAATAGTATTGTATAGTATTATATATGTAGTTGTAGCTATTATTTTAATTTCAATATTTGATGTAATTGGCTTTTGCATTGATGTTGGAATTTTAGTATATATCATTATGAATATTTTGCAATATGCTAATTCTTATGATAAAATTGAAAATAAATTGAAAGATATGTATGAAGGAAAAAATGAAGTTACACTATTAGAATATGATGTATGTAAGGAATTTAAGCCAACTGTAAAATATATAAATGATATATCTAATGGTTTTGAAAATGCTGTTGAAGAAAGCATGAAATCAGAAAGAATGAAAACAGAGCTTATCACTAATGTATCACATGATATAAAAACACCTCTTACATCAATTATAAATTATGTTGACTTATTAAAAGAAGAAAAAATTGATAATGAAAAAGCAATAGAATATATTGGAATACTAGATAATAAATCACAAAGATTGAAAAAACTTATTGAAGATTTGGTAGAAGCTTCAAAAGCATCTTCAGGAGTGATAAAATTAAATATAGAAAAAATAAATTTGAATGAATTACTAAATCAAGCTATTGCAGAATTTGATGATAAATTTAAGAAAAAAGGATTAGAAATTGTATTAGATTTTGATAACAAAAATAATCCTAATAGCCCTATATACATAAATGCAGATAGTAGATACTTATATAGAGTAGTTGAGAATTTATTTGGCAATATTTCAAAGTATGCATTAGAAAATTCAAGAGTATATATAGAAGGTAAGAAAAATGATAATACTGTTAAGATAATATTTAAAAATATCTCAAAAGATAAATTAAATATATCTTCAGAAGAACTAATGCAGAGATTTGTTAGAGGAGATAAATCAAGAACTACAGAAGGAAGTGGACTTGGATTATCAATAGCACAAAGTTTAGTAGAATTGCAGAATGGTAAATTTAGTTTGCAAATAGATGGTGATTTATTTAAAGTAGAAATAGAATTTTAGATTATACTGATTTTTAACTTACATATCTTAATATCAAGAGAGGTTATAAATGAAAAATATATTGATATTTATTTATATGTTTTTAAGTGTAGTAAGTTTGTACGGAACTTTATTTTTAAAGCAAGAAGAGATTTTTAAGTTAAAAAATTGGTATGGTGTAATTGCAAATACTCTGGCAACAATTATACTGTTTTTGGTAAATTTGTTGCCAGAAAATTTTATTGTAATAAAAATTATAATAACTTCATTATTTACAATTTTTATTATTTGCTTTTTTATTTTGGCATTATTTACACTAATAGTTGCAAAACATAAAGTAGAATTTAATAAAGATTATATAATAATACTGGGCTGTGGGATAAAAGATGATGGAAGTTTAAGGAGAATTTTAAAAGATAGAGTAAATAAAGCTATTGAATTTTATAAAAATCAGTTAGAAAATACAGGAAAAAAAGCTATTATTATCCCATCTGGTGGTCAAGGAAAAGCTGAAATTATATCAGAAGCTGAAGCAATAAAAAGATATTTATTAGCAAATGGTATTGAGGAAGAACAAATAATATTAGAGGATAAATCAACAAATACAATTCAAAATTTAAAATATTCAAAGAAAATAATTGAAAATTTAAGTGGTAGTGAAAAAAATGTTGTTTTTATTACTAGTGAATATCATTTAATTAGAAGTAAAATATTTGCTAATAAAGTTGGACTAAAAGCAGAGTGCTTGGGTAGTAGAACAAAATGGTATTTTTTAATAAATGCATTATTAAGAGAACTTGGTGGAATGTGTTTTATTGCTTTGAGATGTAATGAAAATATAAAAAAATAGATATAAATTACAAAAATATGTACTAATATTAAAAAAATACTACACAAAAATATATTTTTTTGTTATAATATAGCATATAAAAAAGAAAAAAAGGGGAGATTTGAAAATGAAAAAGCTTGTAACCGTTGGGGCTGTACACACACACACACACACACACACACACGAGTACTTTATTAAATAGAATAAAAAATAAGCTTTTTTGTCATACCTTTAAATATAAGAAACTTAAAATGAAACTGTGAAGTAGAAACAGTTTTATTTTAGGTTTCTTTTTGTTTTTTATATAGGAAAGTGCTCTGCACTTCCTAATGTCCACTTTTGTTCTTAAAAAATAAATGGAGGAATATATGCTTATTACAGAACTAGAAAATGGTGAATTTAATGGAATGGATATCATTGAAATAGCAGATATACCAGATATTTCTATCTTATCATCTGAAGTATTAGAAAACAAAGAATATGCTAAAAAGCATAAAAAAGAATTTGAATCACTAATTACTGAATTTTTCTTTGGCTGTAAACAAGATTTTAACAATCAATATGAAAATCAAGATTATTCAATATCATTAGTGTTTAAATCTGAAAATGCTAAAAATCAAACCTATAATGCTAATGTAAAAGTGTTTATTATGATTAGAGGAATAAATGCTAATAAAGAATATTTACAATTCAGGATAGATGAATTAAAAAATTTGATTAAAACATCTTTAAGAAGTGGTAAATATGGAATTAGCGAACCAAATGATAAAGAAGAAATAATAAGGCAAATAAGAGAAAATGCTAATAAAGAAAAAAGAGTTGTAGTAAAAGATTATCAAATGAGCAATCTTCAAAGTGCATATTTACAGCAATGTTTGACCTTTGACAAGTTTCCAACAAAAAATGAAAACTTTACAAAAATAATAACAACATTGATGCAATATCCTGACTCTGAAGTAATAATAGACCTAATTCCAACTGTGCTTAATCAAAATGAAATTACTAATATAGAGTCATATAGTAATGTATTAGATGTCATTTTAAGAGGTGTTTCAGGACCAGATGGAGCAAATGCAAATATCTTGGCTGAAAAGCCTTCTACTATATATAAATATTATGAAACAAATAAATATGGAGTATTGTTTTCATTTAATATTTTAGTATGTGCAGATTATAATTGTATAAATACAATAGCAAATAGAATTGCCGGAGAATTAAGCTTAGGCTTTGATATTGAAAATGAATATGCAAAATTAAATAGTATAGAGATAAACAATTATGAAGTAGATATAAATACATATTTTAATTCATTACCATGGGTTATAAATGAAATTGCAATTGATAAAAGTATGCAAAATAATGTATATGCTAATTCTGATATGATAAGGTTTCCTTTTATTATTACTGGAGAAGAGGCAAGTGAGTTCTTTAGAATACCTTATGGAGATAATGTATTGACAGCAGGAATAAAAATAAATAAATCAGATGTAGCATCAAAAAATTACAATAAAAAAGTAATAAATATGGGAGATATTATAGTTGGAACACTAAAAAGTTCTACTAATGGAGATAAAATAGGATTTTCATTAGGCGATTTAACAAAACATGCTCTTATAGTTGGAACTCCTGGTTCTGGTAAAACAACTTTCTCTGTAAGTTTGCTTGATAGACTATGGAAGGAACATAAGATTCCATTTTTAGTAATTGAGCCAGCCAAAAATGAATATAGAGCAATGATTGATAGCATACCAGATATTCAGGTATTCACACCAGGAAAGGATTTTATATCACCATATATATTAAATCCTTTTATACCACCGAAAAATGTAAGATTACAAAGCTATAAAACAGTTCTAAAAACAGCTTTTTCAGCAGGTGTTTCAATGGGCACACCATTAGATAAGATTTTTGAAGATACAATTGATGAATGTTATTCTCGTGCAGGTTGGTTACCTCACTATACAATAGATGATGGTGCTGAAATCTTTACAATGGATGATTTCCTAAAAACTTTTATGGAGATTTTTGAAAAAATTGGATATAAGGGTGAAGCTGCTAATATAGGAAAAGCTGGATATGTAAGATTTAAGAGCTTATTAAGATTATTTGGAAATTATAATACAATTCCAATAGAAGATTTACTTAAAAAGCCTACAATTATTGAGCTTGCAGCAATAGAAAATGAAGATCAAAAATCATTACTAATAGCATTATTATTGCTTAATATTCAATCTTATGTAAATGCAAATTTCTTGGGAACTGGAGAGATGAAAAATGTTATCTTACTAGAAGAGGCTCATGTATTGCTTGCTGCTAGTGATGATAAATCAGAGGGTGAGGCAAATCCAAGTGCTGTTGCTAAAAAATTATTAACAAGAATGCTTGCTGAAATACGTTCTTTGGGAGTTGGAATTGTTATAGCAGACCAATCTCCAGAAAAAGTAACTACTGATGTAGTAAAGCTAACTAATATAAAACTGGCGTTTAACTTAGTAGAGAAAAACGATAGGACAATATTAGGTGATAGTACAGATATGAAGGAGATTCAAGTTGAAAGACTTGCAAAATTACGACCAGGTGAAGCATTTTTATATATGAATGGATTAGAAGAACCAGAAGAAATCATTACTGAAGATTATAGAAAGAAAGTTCAAATAAGAACGACTATAAGTGATGATGAAATAGCTCAAAAAACAACTTATTGGAATGATAAGAAAGATAAATTAAAACCATTTATTCAATGTAGTTATACAGATTGCTGTGATAATGGCTGTAACTACATAATAAAAGCTGAAGCAGAAGAGTATGCTAGAAGAATATATAATGCAAACTTTAATGAACAAAGCACAGATAGAGATAAGTTGGTAGAAGTTTATCAAGAAATAGAAGAAAAAGTACAAGAATTTGCAAAAGAAAAAGCAACAGAACAACTAGTATGTTGTACAAAAATACAATTTTTAAGAAAGATTGTTTATAACACAAAAATACGCTTCTCAAAAGAAGCGGCTAATAAAACAATAAATAATGAATATATGAGGAGGTAGAAAAATGAAAGATGAATTTAAAGAAGTAAACGAAAATGTTACAAAGGAAGATGTTGTTGAGGTAAAAGATGATTTAACAGATGAAAATGAACCATTAGATTTAGGTGGAAAAAAAGATGTAAAAACTGATGTTAAATCAGATACAAAAGAAGATTCAGAA
Source organism: uncultured Clostridia bacterium (assembly GCA_934140005.1). Classification (GTDB taxonomy): domain Bacteria; phylum Bacillota; class Clostridia; order TANB77; family CAG-508; genus Scatovivens. The sequence goes on along the minus strand of CAKPBB010000004.1, from coordinate 37,315 downwards.
AGAGATGATTTCTTAGCAAGTTTAAGAGCAAATGTTGAAACAAGAGAAAATGTTGAAGAAAAAGATGTTGAAAGACTAAAGAAAGGTGAATGGGATACAAGTTCACATAAACCAGGTGGAATAGCAAGAATGCCAGGTAAAAAAATAAAAGGTGAAGATGATCCTGTTAGATAGTTTAAATATTAAGTTTATATAGTTTGTGTATTGAGAAAGGAATGAAAATAATGAGCATATTTAATACAGAAAAAGAAGAAGAAAAAGGCTTATATAGCGTAATAAAAAACGATAGACCATTTGATGAATTAGTATGGAAAGCACCTATTGAAGATTTTAATACAAATACTCAAGTAATAGTAATGGAATCAGAAGAAGCTTTATTTGTAAAAGATGGAATAGTTGTTGAAACACTTGTTGGTGGTAGACATACTCTTAATACAGCTAATTATCCATTTATAGAAAAATTGCAAAAAGTGGTTTCAGGAGGAACAAGTCCTTATAGTTGTCAAATATATTTTATAGATAAAGCTCATAAATTGGAATTATTATGGGGAACTGATTCTCCAATACAGATGAGAGATGCTGAATATAATTTTGCAGTAGGAGTAAGAGCTAGAGGAAGTTATTCAATACAAGTAAATGATGCTAAAAAGTTTTTTGTAAAATTAGTTGGAAATACATTTTCATTTACTAAAGAGGAACTAAATAATAGATTTAGGTCAGCATTTCAAATGAAAATAAAAACAATTGTTGCAACTGCAATGAAAAATAGTCATTTAACAATTTTAGATATGAATACAGAATTAGAAACAATTAGTAAGATGGCTGAAACAGAACTTGCAGAAGTTTTAGATGAGTATGGTATAAGATTAGTTAATTTCTATGTTTCAGATATTTCAATACCTGAAAATGACCCAAACTATGCAATAATAAATTCAGCTTATGCAAATTCTCATGCAAAAAATATTGAAGCTAAAATAGAAGGCGATAATTGGGGCAAATTTACAGCAAAAGAACTTTTAAAAGATATTGCGAATAATCCAAATGCTGGTGGAGCAGCTGCAATGGGAGCTGGAATAGGTGTTGGAGCAGCATCTGCTGGAATATTTAATAATCTAGCAGGACAATTATTTTCACCAATGTCTGGTAATCAAACACAGACAAATAATGTTAATCAACCACCAAGAGCTTCAAGATTTGCACCAAAAGCAGTAGTTCAACCAGAAAAAAATAAAACTATTAAATGTCCTGAATGTGGACATGAATTACAAGAAGGCAGTAAGTTTTGCATGAACTGCGGAGCGAAAATTGAAGAAATAAAATGCAAGAATTGTGGTGCTAAATTAGATGCAGGTGCGAAATTTTGTCCTGAATGTGGAACAAGGAGGGAAGAATAATGAAAAATAATAAAATATTATTTGGAATTATATGTGCAGTAGCTTTGATAATGGTTAATGTTGTTGTATTTACTACAGTAAAAGATTTCAATACAGCAAGATGTATTAACATTGGATTTTTAAATTTATCAGTAATAATTGCTCTTTTCTTTACAATTATGTTTGGAAAAAAAGATTATAAATTTATGAATTATTCAAGATTGCCAATTGTTGCACTATATTTTTTATTAACATTTATAATAAGTACAATATTTATTATATGTAATTTAAAAAATATAACAGTTACAATAGTAACTCAAATTATATTATTAGGATTATTCGTTATTGCAATGGCTTCAAATACAATGGCAAATAATTCTTCTGAAAATTCTTTGGAAAAAGATAAAACAAATTATAATAAAGTTAGTGATATGACTACTAGACTAAATACACTTTTGAAAAATATAAGTGATAGAGAAGTCTATAAAAAAGTTGAAAAAGCTTATGATGATGTAAAAAGTACTAAAATAAATATAAGTGAAGATACTTCACAAATTGATAGTGAGATATTACAAGCTATTGCTATTTTAGAAAACAATATTCAAAATAATGTTTACAATGTAATAGATGAACAAATAAATAAAATACATAGTTTAATAATAACAAGAAATCAGATGAAGTAATATAAAAAGAACACAAGTGTAAAATGGGGGAAAATCAAGTGATAAAACTAAAAGATGCTAAATGTCCTAACTGCGGGGCTAATATGCAAGTAAATGACAAATTGGAGAGTACAATATGCCAGTATTGTGGAAGCCAGGTAGTAATAGAAGAGGCTATAGAAAAGTATAAATTAGAAATTTCAGGAAAAGTTGAAGTTGATGGTATAAATTCTATTAGTAAATTATATAAAAATGCTGAAAGCTATATAAAATTAGAAGATTATAATAGTGCATTAAAAACATATTATCAAATTATTAGAGATAATCCAGAAGAGATTGAAGCATATAAAGGAGTTTTATTAACTATTTCAAGAAATATGACTCTTACTGGAAGTACAAGTTATCCTAGTTGTTGGTCACGTGAAATAAATACATATCCTAATTATATAACAAAATTAGATAAAAAATCAGAATATAAAGATTTTGTAGAAAAGTTTAATAAATATATAGAAGAACAATCTAAAATACAAGATAATGAACTAGAAATAAAGGAAATTGAACGTAAGATAGAAAATTTGAAATTGTATACAGATGGACTTAATTTTAAAACTGATTATATTGGTGCAATTTCAGAAAGTGACAAAATTATAAAAAGATATGATGAATTAGATGAAAATTATAAGCCAAGACTAAGTGATAGTATAGAAAAAATAAAGACTTTTCGTGGAAAAGTAATAAAAGAAAGAAAATTTTTTAATCATGGCATAGGACTAGTTGCTAAATGGTATCTTATCCTTCAAGTAGGAGGAGGTTTAATAGTCATGATCTCAGAATTTATTTCAAGGTCTATTACGGGTAAATAAAAATAGGAGGAAAATAAAATGGTAAAATTAAAAGATGCAAAATGCCCTAATTGTGGAGCAAATATTCAAGTAAATGATAAATTGGAGAACACAATATGTCAATATTGTGGAAGTCAAGTAGTAATAGAAGAGGCAATAGAAAAATATAAATTAGAGATTTCTGGAAAAGTTGAAGTTGATGGTATAAAAGGCAGAAATACTAAATTAGAACAAGCTAAAAAACATATGAAAATTGAAGAATATGATATAGCAAAAGGAATATTACAAGAGATAATTAGAGAAGATAGTTTAGATGCAGAAGCATATATTGAATTAGTAAAAGTAGATATTGAACTTCTAAAAAAATCTAATTTTAATGAAAATTCTTCAAATTTAACAAATTATGCTGGTTGGAACTTGTATGATGAAATTTTGAGTTGTTATGATAGAATTAAGAAAATAAGTGAAAAAGATAATATTGATGAAGAATTTGGTAAATATAGCAATGATTTACAACATTATTTTGAGCTAAAAAAGAGAATTGAAGAGGAAGAAAAAGAATTAGCAGAATATACAGCAAAATTAAATAAATTTTATGAAGAAACTGGAAGAATTGCACCAGAATGTCAAGAATCATGGTTGAAAAATATTGTAGGAAAATATTTTGAAATTTCAAAATCTACAACAGAATATTGTCAACATCCGGTAAATGGTACATATTATAATGATACATACAGAATGACAAGTTTTAATAGAATTACAAGAGATGGAATTCTTGCAGGAAGATATTTGAAATCTACTAGAACATATACAAATAATCCATTACATGCTGAATTATATAGTACATTTGCTACAACAATGACTATGGAACAAATAAGAAATAATATTAAGGAAATTGAAGAAGTAACACCTGAATATATAAGAATTTCAAGAGAAAAAACAAATAAAGTTATAAATAAAAATAATAAAAAGCTTAATAGAGAAGGTACAATTTTAAATGCAAAAGGCAAGCTTATACAAATTAGAATGTATATAGACTATGCAATAATTGCTATTTTAGTAATTCTTACTATTACAGCAATATTTACTGATGGTTTTGGTACAGCTTTGGCTTTGGGAATATTCTTAGATAGTTGGCTTATATACTGGCTTGTAGAAAGAATACAAGACCATAAAATGGATTTGAGCATAAATGATAGTGATAAGAGAATTAACAAAGGCAGTAAAAGAGATAATGTATAATTAGTAGATTGATTTTGACAATCATACCGATATGACACATAATATGGGTATGGTTGTCAAAAATTTTTAACCAATTTTTATTGAATAGAGCAATATTTTATGTGACTAATTTTTATAATAAAATGAAAATCTTATAATTGTTAGTGAAAAAATTCTTAAAACTACTACACAAAATAAAAAATATATGTTAGAATATTGATTGCAAAAATAAGAAATTAAAAGGAGGAAAAAATATGTCAGGACATAGCAAATGGCATAATATACAAGCCAAAAAAGGAAAAGCTGATGCAGCAAGAGGAAAAATATTTACAAAATTAGGAAGAGAGTTACTAATAGCAGTAAAACAAGGTGGACCTGATCCTTCTGGAAATTCAAAATTAAAAGATGTTATAGCAAAATGTAAGGCAAATAATATGCCAAATGATACAATTAACAATGCAATCAAAAAAGCATCTGGAGAAGGAAGCAATGAAACTTATGAAGAAATTACTTATGAAGGATATGGCACAAATGGTGTTGCTGTAATTGTAAATGCTTCTACAAATAATAAAAATAGAACAGCTGCTGATGTTAGACATGTATTTGATAAAGCAGGTGGAAATTTAGGTACATCTGGTTGTGTATCATATATGTTTGATAAAAAAGGTGTTATTGTCATTGAAAAAGAGGATTGCCCACTTGGAGAAGATGATTTAATGCTTCTTGCAATTGATAGTGGTGCAGAAGACTTTGCATCTGAAGAAGAAGTTTACCAAATAACAACAGCTCCAGCAGATTTTACATCTGTAATGGAAAAATTAGAAGAAAATGGAATCAAATTCTTAGAAGCTGGAATTCAAATGGTACCAAGTACTTATGTATCATTAGATGAAAAATCAGCAGAAAAAATGCAAAGACTTATCGACAATCTTGAAGAATTAGATGATGTATTAGAAGTATTCCATAACTGGGAAGAATAATACATATTAAATTTATATAGAAAATAATAGGCTATTTAAGTTTAGTCTATATATAAAATGGGCTTTATATTAAAATTTAAAGCCCACTTTTTCTATAAAGATTAAATTTCTTATTAGAAATTTGGGTAATAAAAATATTGGAGCAAAAGATGAAAAAATTAAAGAAATTTTTTGAAATAATGGTAGAAACATTAGCTTTAGCATCATTTATTGCTTTAGCACTATTTATTGGTAGCAAACATGAACCTTGGGCTGATGAAGCACAAGCATGGTTGCTTGCAAGAGATACTACAATTCCAGAACTACTACAAAATTATATGGGATATGAAGGAAGCCCAGCACTTTGGCACTTGATTTTAAAGGCTTTTATTAGTTTTGGTTGGCAATATCAATATTACTATATAATTCCAATTATTTTTTCGGCAATTGGAGTTGCAATTCTTGAATATAAAACTAATTTACCATTATATATAAAAATAATATTACCATTTACATACTATATATTTTATCAATACTCAATTGTTGCAAGGAGTTATTGTTTAATTTTTCCAACTTTAATGTATATAGCAGTTTTATACAAAAAGAAACTAGAAAAACCATTTTTATTTGGCTTGCGGAGTAGCTGTATTACTTAGTATTTCATCACATACTTGCATTTTAGCAGCTTGTATTTCATTTGTATATGGGTTGCAAGTTATAGGGCTTACTTATAATTATATAAAAAACAAAAAATCAAAGCTATTAGGTAAAGAAGACATTAAAACAAGCAAAGTAGTCAAAAATTGGATTGTAATAGTTTTACTATTTTCACTTTTCCTTGTAACCGCATATTATGTTAGAACTCCATCTGACCATGTAGAATTTAAAAATAGTGAATATAGAAAATGGGAATGGGCATTAACAGTTATATCAGATACATTAGTTACTAATGGAAGTAATCTTTTAACATGTAGCATAGTTACAGCCGTTACTGTGATTGTAAGTTTTTTTGTATACTTTAGAGATAAAAGATATTTTGAATTTTTATTATATGTATTACCAGTATATTTATTTTTAAGTTTCTTTTATTGTAATAAATGGCATATAGGAATAGTTTTTGAAATAATATTATTTGCACTAATAATTCATGGTAAATTGGATAAAAATAATAATGATAAAACAATAAAATTCTTGTTTTTAATTGTTTGCTTTATACAAATTTTTTATTCATATAAAACTTGTAGATATGATTATTATTATCAATATTCTGCAGCTAAAAACATAGTAGAATTTATAAATAACAATAATGGTTATAAGGATATGAAAATATATGGTATTGGATATAGTGCTACTGCAATAGAGCCATATTTTTCAAAGAACATATTTTCAAATAAACTTAATAATAAAGGATTTTATTCATGGAGAGAAAATGAGCCGGATTATATGACTTTAGAAGAAATGAAAGATGATTTGCCAGATATTTTAATTGTTTCAACTTTATCTAGTCAAGCATATTTTACTTTAATGAATAGAGTGGAAGTTACAAAATTATATGAAAAATATTATTTCGAAGGCGAAACTTATGTGAAGAATTCAGTATATGAAAATGAAGGATTTTATGTATATGTTTCTAATAAAGTTTTAAGTTACAATAAATATTATCAAAACACAGAAGTTGTAATATTACCAGAATAAAATCAAAAAATGCTAGTTATGGAAAATGACTAGTATTTTTTTGAATTTAAAATGTAAGCAATTGACAATAAGTCTAGTATAAATTGGAAAAATACGAGCATAATGATAAATGAAAAACGTTTTAAAGGGGTGGTCATTATGTTTTTTCGCACTGATATGGCAATAGAAAGAAGAGATATTTTTAGGAAAGCAAATAAATTAGAAACAGAGATTCCTGGTATTGAGTGTAATGAAGAAAATCTGGAAAATATGAAAATTACAAGAGTAGAGATTAAAACTAAAGAAGGTGAAGAAGCTTTAAATAAAAAAATCGGTAATTATGTTACAATTGATTTGAAGAAAATGAACTATATTCCAGATGAAGAAAAAGAGAAAATTGTTAATATATTAAGTACTGAAATAGGAAAAATTATAGATAAGCATATTGGAAAAAGTGATGATATTTTAGTGGTGGGGTTAGGAAATTTATATTCTACACCAGATGCATTGGGGTCAAAAGTTGTAAAAAAAATAGAAATAACAAGGCATATAAAAAAATATTTACCACAATATATTGATGAAAATGCAAGAGCAATTAGTGCCATTGCACCAGGTGTTTTAGGAACTACAGGAATTGAAACATTGGAGTTTGTAAGAGGAATTGTTGAAAATATTAAACCAAAAATTGTTTTGGTAATTGATAGTTTATGTTCTAAAAGTGTTGACAGAATTAGTAAATCAATACAGCTTTCAGACACTGGGATTGTTCCTGGTGGTGGTGTTGGAAATGCAAGGCTTGAGCTTACTGAAGAAACTTTGAAAGTGCCGGTTGTAGCTTTAGGAATACCAACCGTTATAGATGCAGTTACATTGGTAGAAGATGGAATAGATATTTGGCTCAATAATCTGGAAAATACTAAAAATAATGATATTGTAGAAGAAATTATTGATGTAAGAAATTTTGCCGAAAATAGTGAATTAAATTCTATAAAAAATGCTTTAATACCAACTGATTTAAACTTTATTGTTACACCAAAAGAAATTGATGAACTAATAGAAAATATGACTGAAATTGTAGCTTGCCGGTATAAATAATGGAATATAAAAATAATTTTGAAATGTGAATAAATGATTTAAAAATTTGCAAAAATATTTTTATTTTATATTGATTTTTATAGAAAATAATAATATAATTGCACTATACAAAATAGGAATTATTCCTATTTTAAAACAAGGAGGAATTAAAATGGAATTAAAAGGTTCAAAAACAGAGAAAAACTTAATGGATGCTTTTGCAGGAGAGTCACAAGCAAGAAATAAATATACTTATTATGCTAGTAAAGCTAAAAAAGAAGGATATGAGCAAATAGCTGCTATATTCCAAGAAACAGCTGATAATGAAAAAGAACATGCTAAATTATGGTTCAAATTATTACATGATGGTGATATCCCATCTACAGCAACAAATTTAAGTGATGCTGCTGCTGGAGAAAACTATGAATGGACAGATATGTATGAAAGAATGGCTGAAGAAGCTAGAGAAGAAGGATTTACAAGAATTGCATACTTATTTGAAGCAGTTGGAAAAATTGAAAAAGAACATGAAGAAAGATATAAAAAATTATTAGCTAATGTAGAAGAAAAATTAGTATTTAGCAAAGATGGAGATGCAATTTGGAAATGTAGAAATTGTGGACATATTGTAATTGGAAAAGAAGCACCAGCAGTTTGCCCAGTTTGCCAACATCCACAATCATTCTTTGAAATTAAAGCAGAAAATTACTAAAATTAAATAGTTCTGATATGAAGTGAATCTAAATTATTAGACATGATTTGTTTAATAATGAGGGTTCATTTTTTATGCAAAAAAATAAAATATATAATCTTACAGTAAATTTAAGAAATCTAAAAATGTACTTGCTCCAAAATTTATTGAAATGAATATGATAATATTAAGTTTTTAGTAAATAATAAGTTTGTGAGAGGAGAAAGCAAGTATGAAATCAATATGTATAAAAACAAATGATTTAAGCAAAATAGATTATTTACTAGAAGAATTAGATGAAATATCAATGGAGAAAATGTACTTATCAAGCTATAAATTTAAAATATTTCAAAATGTTATTATTCATTATAGTGGAGAATATAAAAAAGAGTTTTTAGAAATAGTAGCAAGCAAAATTGCAAATTTGATAGAAAAATTTTATCAAGATAAAATTATAAAAAATGATATAAAAGAAAATTATTTTTATTTGGAAGAAGAAGAACAAGAAGCAATTCTTCGTATAACTAAGAAAATTATTGAATCTCCAGAATGTACATTAAATTGTAATAAAGATATATTAGCCACAATAATTTACAATTATTTTATAGATAATAAAACAATGATTTTAGAAGGTTTTGTTAAATTTAGGATAAATGAGTATAGGAAAATGTTGTCATATATTATAGAACTATCGGTCTTTAATTATTTAAACTTGACGGTATAAATTTGTTTTTATGGTGCGACAGTGTCATAGATGAATCATATTAATTATTAAGCTTTTGCTGAAAGAATTGACCTGCATAAATAATAGAGTTATAATATTAGACTAGTAAAGAATAAAAAACGAAAGAGGAAAAATGAATATATTTGTAATAAAAATTATTGCTATTTTAACAATGTTTTTGGACCATGTAAGATATGCAATACCAGAAACTAATTGCTTAACTTTTGAATTATTAGGTAGAATGTCATATCCTTTATTTGCATTTGTTTTAACTGAAGGATTTTTTCATACACATAGCAAAAAGGATTACATAAAAAGGTTAATTATATATGGTTTAATATCACAGATACCGTTTATGCTATTTAGAAGTATAATTGGAAAAAATTCTTGGAAAATGTTAAACATAATGTTTACTTTATTATTTGGATTTTTAGGCATGTTGTGCATGGAAAAAATAAAAAATAAGCCAATGGCAATTCTAACTGCAATGTCAATTGCTATAGTAGGTGATTTGTGCAGAGTGGATTATGGTATGTATGGAATTTGCTTTATTTATATTTTCTATTTATTTAGAAATCAGAAAGCAACAATTTTGCCAGCAAGTATAGCATTGTGTACAATGTATTACTTTTCAAGATACAAAAGTAATTTTTTCAATAATATAATATATTTGCAAATTTTATTTACGAATTTGTCCCTAATACCAATTTATTTATATAATGGAGAAAAGGGAAGAAGCATAAAAAAATTTTTCTATTGGTTTTATCCAGTACATTTACTGATTTTATATTTAATATATTTTATGAGAATATAGAAAAGAGGGCATTTAAAATGTCCTCTTTTAATAATATATAATATATTTTATTATGGAGCTTAATTAATAACTTAAGCAAAAGCTTGACGTTTCTTGAAAGATAATAGGTTTGTAATTTCTGTTCCTGGTTTCTTTTGAGAAACTTTTTCTGCTTGTTCTTGAGCAATTTGTTTTGCTTGACGTTCTGCCATTGTTTCGCAAATAGCTTTTTGATATGTAAAGTGAGTATCTTGAGCTATTTTTGGCCAATTATATTGAGTTTTAACTTTTTGTTTTGCATTTTTTGTTATTTCATCACATAATTTGTGATCAAATAATAATGTTAATATTGAATCTGCGATAGAATTTGCATTCCCAGCATAACTTTTCATTCCATTTACACCGTGGTCTACAATTTCGTTTAAACCACCAACATCAGAAACAACAACTGGATTTTCAGATAACATTGCTTCAAGTGCAACTATACCAAATGGTTCATATGTGCTAGGGAATACAGCAATATCAGCAGCTTTATACATTTTTTTAACTTGTTTTGAATTTAAATATCCAGTAAAGTAAACTTTATCTCCTAAGCCTAAAGAATTAACTTCATTACGAAGTTCATCAAGCATAGGACCTTTTCCAGCGATAATCAATTTAGCATCATGATAATTACTTAAAATCTTTGGCATTGCAGCAATTAAATTTTGAACACCTTTCTCGTAAACAAGACGACCAACGAAAAGAATAATTCTTTCATTATCCATTGCATATTGTCTTCTAAAATCATAATCTCTTTCTACATTATCAAAGATATCTAAATCAACTCCGTTAGGAACAACATTTATTTTTTCGAAAGGAAGACCAAATAATCTTTGTAACTCGTTTTTCATATAATTACTATTAACAATAACTTCAGATGATTCATAAGTTAACATCCATTCTGTATCATTAATATATTTTTGTTGTTCACCACGAATACCACTATTTCTACCAGCTTCAGTTGCATGAATTGTAGAAACAATAGGAGTATTATAAGCATATTTTAAAGTTTTTGCGGCATAAGCTACAAGCCAATCATGAGCATGAATTACATCAAAGTTTCCTTCTTTAGCAATTATTTCTCCAGCTTTCGCTACCATATTGAAATTAAGTTGCATAATCCAATCAATAAAATTATTTGGTTGAATCATAAAATTATCAACTCTGTAAACTTTAACTCCTTCATCATTTTCTTCATAAGGAACATTACCATCTCTATAGGTAATAACAGTTACATCATGTCCATCTCTAATTAATCTATGAGATAAATCATGAACAACTCGTGCAATTCCTCCTACAACTCTTGGTGGATATTCCCAAGAAAGCATTAAAATTTTCATTTGCCTTTTTTAGCTCCTTTCAAATCTTTTGTAATTTATACTATTTCTATTGATGTTTATTTTATATAATAATTTTAAAAAAGTAAACCATTTTTTGACAAAAAAATAAAAAAATTTTCAGAATTTTGAAAGATGTTACAATTGTATATCAAACAAATTACAAAAAGGTATCAAAACACCAATCTAACACAATTTTCGACAAAAAATGATTTGAAAAAACTTGACAAAAAACTTTATTTTTAATAATATCATAACTAAAATTTTTAATATAAAATTTGACGACAAAAAAACGCAAAAAAAATTAAAATTCTACTTGTAATTATTTTTGTTTTGATATACTATAATATTATTATAAAGAAGAAAAGATTTACTAAGGAGGAAATAAAATGCCTAAAAGTGAAAGCAGAGCAGATAATATAAAAAATAAAGAAGAAAATTTGAAGAAAACTTCTAATAGTAGTAAAGAAGATAAAAAAGTTTCAAAAACTGAAAATTTAAAGAAAGCTAGTACAAAAAGTTCTAGTAATTCGAAAAAAGCGGTTACTAATACAGAAAAAACTGTAGCAAAACAAAATGTATCTAAAAGTGCAACTACAGCAAAAAAGAGTAGTAACTTAAAAACAGCAGAAACTTCTAAAAACAAAGTTACTACTAAAAGTTCTAATGCTAGTTCAAATAAAACAAATACATCAGTAGGCAATAAAAAAACTTCAAGTAAAGAAAGTAAAGTTGATTCAAAAGTAGCAGAAAACACTACAAAGAAAAAGTCAACTAATAATTCTACAACAAAAGCAAAAGATTTAGCTAGTGATAAAAAGAATATTGCTACTGAAACAAAAAAAGTAGTAGAAAATAAAGTAGAAGAAATCAAACCAAAAGAATCTGCAATAATATCTAAAATTAAAAGTTTCCTTAAAAAGATAGTTGAAATTCAAGAAGAAGCGAAAAAGGAAAAGATAGAACAAAAAGAAAAAGCAGCAAAAGAAATTGCTCAAAAAGAAAATAAAGAAATCGAACAAGAAAAGAAAAATTCTTATAATTTAGAATATTATGATTTACCATATAGATATAATGAAACAGTTGTTAAAATATTAGCACAAACACCAAAGAGATTATTTGTATATTGGGATATAGCAGATAGCGACAGAGAAAGATATTTAAAAGCTTTTGGAGAAAGTTTCTTTTACGACACATATCCAGTATTGTTAATTCACAATGATGATAAAAACTATACATTTGAAATACCAATTAACGATTTTGCAAATAGCTGGTATTTAGATATAAATGATCCAAAATCAAAGTACACAATTCAATTAGGTAGAAAGTTTAAAGATCAATCTAAATTAGGATATGTAAATAGAGAACAAGTTAGAGATGAAAATATAGTTCTTCAAAATGATTATTTACCTATAACAACTTCAAACACACTTGAAGTTCCAAATGACCATATTCTATTTGAAAATTTGAAGCCTTATGTTGTATATAGAAATGTAAAGAACCATGAAGAAAAACTTGTAGATATAAGTAATTTAGAATTTGCTAAGAAAATGGGCAAAGTATATAATATTTATGAAGTTTATAAAGAAATCTACAAAAATGAAATGGAAGATGAAAGTTTATTAGATTTATTAAATCCATCTTCAATGAGCTCATCATCATTTAAATAAAATGAAAGAAAGGGCGATGGCATTTAACTACCAATCGCCTTTTATCATACAATGAGAATTAAATTTTTGATTATTGAAATTAGAAGGAGAAATAAATGAATAAACAAACAAAGGGATATGTAAGTTTCATATTACATGCTCATTTACCTTATATACATCACCCAGAAAATGAAGACTATTTAGAGGAAGAATGGCTATTTGAAGCAATTTCAGAAACTTATATACCACTATTATTAAACTATCAAAAATTGGTAGAGGAAAAAGTCGACTTTAGAATTACAATGACAATGACTCCACCACTTTTGAATATGTTGGATAATGCTTTATTGCAAGAAAGATATATAAAATACTTAAAAAAACATATTGAACTATGTGAAAAAGAAGTAAAAAGAACTGTATATGATGCAAGATTAAACAATTTGTCTAAGTATTATTTAGACAGATATACTAATGACTTACATGTTTTTAGAGATATATATAAATGTAATTTAATTACAGGATTTAAACATTTCCAAGATATTGGCGTTTTAGAAATAATAACTTGTGGTGCAACACATGGTTTTTTCCCAATTTTATATGTTAATGAAAAAACAGTTAGAGCACAAATTGGAGTTGGTGTTCAAACTTATGAAAAATATTTTGGTAGAAAACCAAGAGGAATATGGCTTCCAGAATGTGGATATGTCCCAGAAGCAGATAAATATTTAAGAGAGTTTGGAATAGAATACATTATTACAGAATCTCATGGTGTTTTATATGCAGACCCAACACCTATTTATGGAACTTATGCTCCTATTGTATCACCAAATAATGTTGTTGCATTTGCAAGAGATATAGAGTCATCAAGACAAGTTTGGAGCTCTATTACTGGTTATCCAGGGGATTATAATTATAGAGAATTTTACAGAGATATTGGTTATGAAGCTGATTATGAGTATATAAAACCATATATAGCACATAATGGTGTTAGAGTAAATACTGGTATAAAATATTATCGTATTACTGGAAAAACAGAGCAAAAAGATTATTATGATGTTCAATGGGCAAAAGATTCAGCAGAAAAACAAGCTGGACATTTTATGAATTGTAGAACTCAGCAAATAGAGCATTTAGCAAGCTTTATGGATGTTCCACCAATTATTACATGTCCTTATGATGCAGAACTTTATGGACATTGGTGGTATGAAGGTCCATACTGGCTATATATATTATTTAAGAAAATTTATTATGATGAGTGTAATTTTGAACTTATCACACCTAGTGAATATATAGATAGATTTCCAAATATTCAAGTTGCTTCTCCTTGTAGATCAAGCTGGGGAGCAAATGGATATAACGAAGTTTGGCTTAACCCTTCAAATGATTATGCACATAGACATTTGCATAAAGCAGGAGATAGAATGTGTGAGTTAGCACATTTATATCCAAATGAGGGAGATACTTTAAGAAGACAAGCTTTAAATCAATGTGCAAGAGAATTACTGTTAGCACAAAGTAGTGATTGGTTATTCATTATTACAAATGGTACAATGGTTGAATATGCGCATAAAGCAATAAAAGAAAGAATAGGAAGATTTACAAAACTATATTATCAAATAAAACGAGATAAAATAGATGCAAAATATTTATTAGATGTATTTGATAAAGATGATATTTTCCCAGAAATAGATTATATGATTTATTATTAAAATAAAATTTAGCTAAAGAGAGGAGAACAAAATGGAAGTTTACGATAGAGCACATAGTTTAGCAGGAGCTATTAGAGAAAGTAAGGAATATAAAGAGTACAAAATAATAAAAGAGGAAATTTCTAAAGACCCAGAGCTAAAACATAAAGTAGATGAATTTGAGAAAATTCGTTATGAAGAGCAATTACTTGCTATGCAAGGTGAAAAACAAAGTAACGAAAAAATGGCTAAATTACAAGAATTATATAAAATTTTAGTTCAAAATGAACAAGTAAAAGAATACTTTGAAAAAGAAGTAAAATTTAATGTAATGGTTGCTGATATAAATAAAATTATAGGTGAAGCAATTAAAGATGTGTTATAACAAAGTGAAAGGACTGTTAAAAAATATTTAACAGTCCTTTTGTAATGATAAAATTAAATAAATATTGCAAAACAGTTGCTTTTTCATTGATAAATTTGCTTTTTTGTTATATAATATACATCAAATTTATTATTATGGGAGGAAAGGAATGAATCGAAAGTGGGAATTTTATAATCAAGATGAAAATCTTGTACAAAAAATAGCGAAAGAACATAATATATCAGAACTTTTAGCTGTAATTTTAGTAAATAGAGGAATTACAGAAAAAAAGGATATTGATATATTTTTAAATCCAACACGAAAAGATTTTCATGATCCATATTCAATGCCAGATATGGAAAAGGCAGTTAATAGAATATTAAAAGCAATTGATGAAAAAGAAAAAGTAATTATATATGGCGATTATGATGTAGATGGTATTACTAGTATCACAGTATTAAAAAAATTTTTAAAAGAACGTGGTTTGGATGTTGGGTACTATATACCAAATAGGCTTGATGAAGGGTATGGCTTAAATAAAGAAGCAGTTGAAAAAATAGCAGAAGAAGGCTATAAATTGATTATTACTGTTGATTGTGGTATTTCTGGAATAGAAGAAATTAAATATGCTTATGAAAAAGGAATGGAAGTAATTGTAACAGACCACCATGAACCTTTAGAAGAATTACCAGATGCTTTAGCAGTAGTAGATTGTAAACGTAAAGATAATAAATATCCATTTAAAAATTTGGCAGGTTGTGGAGTTGTATTTAAACTTGCACAAGCTATTAGTCAAAAATTAAATTTAGATGAAAAAGAATATTTAAAATATTTAGATATAGTATGTGTTGGAACAATTTCAGATATAGTTCCATTAGTAGATGAAAATAGAGTTATTGCAAAACTTGGATTAAAACTTGTTGAACAAACTAGAAATCCAGGACTTAAAGCATTACTTGTAGCTTCAGGATATAAAGAAGTAAATTCAAACACAGTATCTTTTGGTGTAGCACCAAGAATAAATGCTTGTGGAAGAATGGGAAAAGAGGAAGAAGCTTTAAAATTATTCTTAACAGATAATATTGTTGAAGCTGGAAGAATAACTGACAACCTAAATAAATATAATAGAGAAAGACAAGAAATTGAAAAAAGAATTTATCAAGAAGCTTTAGAAAAAATTGAAAAAAATCATTTAGAAGAAAATAATGTAATTGTTGTTGGTGGAGAAAACTGGCATCATGGAGTGATTGGAATTGTAGCTTCAAAAATTACAGAGCAATATTTTAAACCAAGTATTTTAATTTGTTTTGAAGGTGATGAAGGTAAAGGTTCTGGAAGAAGTATACCAGGATTTGATTTACATGATGCATTATGCCAATCTAGTGAATATCTTGAAAAATATGGTGGACACGAGATGGCTGTTGGACTTAGCTTAAAGAAAGAAAACTTCCAAAAATTTGCAGATAAATTTGAAGAAATAGCAAAAGAAGCTCATACAGAGGAAATTGAATCAGTAATAAATATAGATAGAGAAATTACTATTAAAGATGTAAATATAGATACAATAAATAGTTTAAAAGCTTTAGAGCCATTTGGAGAAGCTAATAAACTTCCAGTATTTATTTATAAAAATTTGAGAATAGACTCAATTAGAGCTTTATCAGAAGGAAAGCACTTAAAACTTACTTTAAAAGATGGCAATACTATTATAAATGCAATTGGATTCAATATGGGTAAATATGCAGAAGAATATAGAATTGCAGATAAAATTGATGTATTAGGTGTTTTAGAAATAAATACTTTTAATGGAATTGATACGATTCAAATAAATATGAAAGATATAAGAAGATCATATTAAAGGGATGAAAACTTGAAAATATATTTTTGTTATTAAAAATTTTTCAATTGCGATATGCCTTAAGAAAGGAATGAGAAAATATGTCAGAAGAAAAAAATGCTACAATAGAAGAGATTATTGAAAATCAAAAGAAAAATTATAAAAATTCAGATTCAGCATTGATACAAAGAGCTTATGATTTTGCAAATTCATATCATGAAGGACAACTTAGAAAATCTGGAGAACCTTATCTTATTCACCCTTTAAATGTTGCTTATATTTTATCAACATTAGAGCTTGATGATGAAACTATTTGTGCAGCTTTATTGCATGATATAGTTGAAGATACTCCAGTTACAAATGAAGATTTAAAAAGAGAATTTGGAGATGCAATTGCTGAAATGGTTGCAGGTGTTACAAAACTTGGAACTTTAAGATATACTAGTGCTGAAGAGCAACAGGTTGAAAATTATAGAAAAATGTTCTTAGCAATGGGAAAGGATATAAGAGTTATCTTAATAAAATTAGCAGATAGACTTCATAATATGAGAACATTGAAATTCTTAAAAAGAGATAGACAAATTGCAAATGCAAAAGAAACAATGGATTTATATGCTCCACTTGCTAATCGTTTAGGTATATATTCTTTAAAATGGGAACTTGAAGATTTAAGCTTTAAATACTTATATCCAGAAGAATACCATGAAATAGTTGTTGGATTAGATAAGAAAAGAGAAGAAAGATTAAAATTCTTAGACCAAATTCAACAAGATTTAGAAGCTGAAATGTCTGCACAACATATAAAAGCAGAAGTTACAGGAAGAGCAAAACATTTATATAGTATTTATAGAAAAATGCAAAGAGATAACAAATCATTAGACCAAATTTATGATTTATTTGCATTGCGTATATTGGTAGATGATGTAAAGGATTGCTATGCTGCACTTGGTGTTGTTCACGAACTATATACTCCAATGCCAGGAAGATTTAAAGATTATATAGCAGTTCCAAAGAAAAATATGTATCAATCAATACATACAACTTTACTTGGTCCAAAAGGAACACCATTTGAAGTTCAAATTCGTACTTGGGAAATGCATAGAACTGCTGAATTTGGTATTGCTGCACATTGGGCTTACAAAGAAGCTAGTAACAAAGGAAAAAAAGAAGCTGTTGTTGTTGAAGGTGATAAACTTGCTTGGCTTCGTGAAACTTTGGAATGGCAAAAAAATACACAAAATCCAGATGAATTTTTAAATACATTAAAAACAGAATTATTTGAAGATGAAGTTTACGTATTTACTCCAAAGGGTATGATTAAAGTTATGCCAAGAGGTGGAACACCAATTGATTTTGCATATAGCATTCATGAACAAATTGGTCATAAGATGGTTGGCTGTAAGATAAATGGAAAGATGATGCCAATTATTACACATTTACATAATGGTGATATTGTTGAAATTATTACATCAGACCAAAGTAAAGGTCCAAGTAGAGATTGGCTTAAATTTGTTAAAAGTTCATCAGCTAAAAATAGAATAAATCAATGGTTTAAAAAGGCTGAAAGAACACAAAATATTGAAAAAGGAAAAGACCTTGTAGAAAAAGAAATAAAGAAATTGGGATTCAAAAATTCTGACTTATTAAAAAATGAATGGCTACAAGTAGTTTTAGATAGATATAAACTTGCTAGTGCTGATGATATGTATGCTAGTGTTGGTTTTGGTGGAATGTCAGCAAATAAAGTTGTAGCAAGACTCCTAGAGGAATATAAAAAAGAACATGAAGAAGAAGATTTAGACAAAAAGATTGAAGAACTTGCAACAGCAAAACCAATAAAATCTAAACCATCTAAAACAGGTGTAATTGTAAAAGGAATAGATAATTGTTTAGTAAAATTATCTAGATGTTGTAATCCA
The DNA here is from genome assembly GCA_934140005.1 of uncultured Clostridia bacterium. GTDB lineage: Bacteria > Bacillota > Clostridia > TANB77 > CAG-508 > Scatovivens. Next base: position 18,466 of record CAKPBB010000004.1, on the reverse strand, counting down.
TTACCAGGAGATGAAATTATAGGATACATCACAAAAGGTAGAGGTGTATCAGTTCACCGTACAGATTGTATAAATTTAAAAGATTTATTAAATGAAGAAAATAGAATGATTGATGTATACTGGTATGATGATGTAAAAGGTTCTTATAGTGCAAATATTGAAATATTTGCAAATGATAGAAATGGTCTTTTAAAAGATGTTATTAAACAAGTAGACAATATAAAAGCAAAACTTATGGGAGTAAATGCTAGAACAAATAAAGAAAATATTACCAATATCAATATTACAGTTGAAGTTGAAAATATTGATGAATTAAAGAAATTACTAACAGCATTAAGAAATATTGAAAGCGTTTATGAAGTAAATAGAAAAAGAGGATAAAATTTTCGTAAATATTAAAGTAAACAGAGAAAGGAGCATATGATGTATTTAATTTATTAAATACATCATACGAAATAAAAATGATACTAAAGAGAATTAGAGTTCATGCTGGTGGTCAAGGACTACTTACAAATTCATATATTGTGTATGATGAAGAAAAAAAAGAAGCTATGGTTATTGATCCAGGTGGTGAACCAGAAAAAATAATTGAAGTTTTAGATATATTAGGAATAGAAAAAATAAAATATATCTTTTTAACACATTGCCATGCTGATCACACAGGAGGAATAAGTGAACTAAAAAAAGTTAAAGGTGGAAAAATCCTTATAAGTCGTGATGATGCTGAAGGCTTATATAATGAATCAATAAGTTTAGCATATTATATAAAAGTGTCAAACCCAGAACTAGAAGCAGATTCTAGAATTGATGATGGAGATTTAATTCATGTTGGAAATTTAGAATTTAAAGTAATTGCAACACCAGGTCATACAAAAGGTGGAGTATCATTATATTGTGAAAAAGAAAGATTAGTTTTTACAGGAGATACAATGTTTTCTGGAACTTGGGGCAGAACTGATTTACCAACAGGAAATTTTGAAGAGCTTATGAATTCAATAACTAATAAGTTAATGACATTGCCAGATGAAACAATATGTTATCCAGGTCATGGAAAAACAACAATGATAGAAGATGAAAAAAATATATATTTAGATTTGAAAGAAAAAGATTTTTAATAAGTGTAAAAATAGTTTTATGTACATATTAAAATTTGAGAAAATATAAATTAAATAGAAGGGAGTATATGATTAAATATCATATAAAAGTAAGATGAATAAAGTAGAACCAAAAATTTTACCAGGTTTTATGGAATTATTACCACAAGACCAAATAAAATTTAATAAAATGTATGATACAATAAGAAGTGTATATGAAAAGTTTGGTTTCTTACCACTAGATACGCCAGTATTAGAATATTCAGATGTTTTACTTGCAAAAGCTGGTGGAGAAACTGAAAAACAAATATATAGATTTTTAAAAGGTGATACAGATATTTCAATGAGATTTGATTTAACTGTGCCACTTGCAAGATATGTATCACAAAGATACAATGATTTAACATTTCCATTTAAAAGATATCAAATGAGTAAAGTATATCGTGGAGAAAGACAACAAAAAGGAAGATATAGAGAATTTTATCAATGTGATATTGATATTATTGGAAATGAGAGTTTAGATTTAGTATATGATGCAGAAATACCTACAATTATATATCATGTATTTAAAGAATTAAATATTGGTGAATTTGTAATAAAAATCAACAATAGAAAAGTTTTAAATGGCTTTTTCAGTTCTTTAGATTTAAGTGAAAAGGTAACAGATATTTTAAGAATAATTGATAAAATTGATAAAATTGGAAAAGAAGCAGTAAAAAAAGAACTTATAAATATTGGAGTTTCAGATGAAAAATGTAATTCAATATTAGAATTTATTGAAATTACTGGTTCAAATGATGAAATTTTATCAAAATTAGATAGTTTAAATATTGAAAATGAAGTATTTGTAAATGGACTTTCTGAACTTAAACAAGTAGTTAAAAATTTAAGAGCATTTAATGTTCCAGAAGAGAATTTTATTATAAACTTAACTATAGCAAGGGGACTAGATTATTATACAGGAACTGTATATGAAACAAATTTAGTAAAATATCCAGAACTTGGAAGTATTTGTTCAGGTGGTAGATACGAAAATTTAACAGAATACTATACTAAACAAAAATTACCAGGAATAGGAATTTCAATAGGTTTAACAAGATTATTCTCACAATTAAAAGATATAGGAGTTTTAGATGAAAAGCCAGAGGAAAAGAGTGTTACAAAAGTATTAGTAATGGATATAGGAAATCAAGATTTTGACTATATGTTAAAAGTTGCAACAGCTTTTAGAGAATCTGGAATTCAAACAGATGTATATTATGGAGATAAAGGAATGAAAGCGAAAATGAAATATGCTAATAAATTATATATTCCTTATGTAGCTATAATAGGAGAAGATGAAGTTAAAAATAATACAGTATCTTTGAAAAATATGTTTACTGGAGAGCAAAAAACAATTTCTGTAGATGAAATAAAATTTGGAAAAGAAGTTTTATTTTAAATTATTACCTTAGACAATAAAAAATTAGTCTTAAATATAAAATTTTATTAAATTACGAATATGATTGAAAAAATTTAGAAATTCTATGAAATTTTATGGAAATAGTTCACATCTTGTGAAAGGGTGCCATAAAATTGAATTAGAATTTCTTTATTTTTGTAAAGAATCGAAGTAATTTATAAATTTTATATTTAAGATATTTTATATAACTAAATCTTATCAGTTGCTAATTTATAAATTGCGTTTGCATAAATGTATGCAGATGTCATAAGTTTGTCGATATCAATAAATTCATTTGCTTGATGGCACATATCTGTATCTCCTGGCATATTTGCACCATAAGATACAAAGTTTGGAAATGCTCTTGCATAAGTTCCACCACCAATTGCAACTGCTTCAAGATTATTATTAGTTTCTTTATTATAAATATCAACTAGTGTTTTTACTAAATAGCTGTCTTTAGAAACACATAAAGGATTTTGTCTACCTAATACATTAACTTCTACATTTTCATAGAATCTAACTAATTGCTTATATTTTAGAATAATATCATCTAATTTTGTATGAACCGGAACTCTTAAATTTATTCTAATTTTTAAAATACCACTATCAAATTCTACATTTCCGATATTTGAAGTTAAAGAACCAGATTCATCTGTTATAATAGAATCCTCTTCAAATTCAGTAGCATAAGCTATGTCTTTTCTTGATAAAAATTCTGGGCTTTCAATTTCAAAAATTCCTAAATGAAATAGTTTTTGCAAATATTCAATACTTTCATCTTTACAATCAAAATTATCAATAATATATTTGAAAAGATTTGTTATAGCATTTTTGCCAAGGTCTGGGTGAGCTGCGTGTGCTGCAACACCTACTGAAATAATTTTGTAAGTGTTGTTATCTGAACTTTCAATTTTAATATTGTTTGCATTTTTCCATTGTTTTTCACTATTAGTTTTTAATGTAATAGAACAATATTTAGGAACAACATTAATAGCATTTTGATTGCAATTGATTTCTAAAATTTCTGTATCCTTTATATTAAATGGGTGAGCAATTTCAAGTGATAATATTCCTTTTTCAGCATAAATAGCTGGAAAATTGGCGTCAGGACTAAAACCAATATTTGGAGCTTCTTCATGTTGTTGGTAATATCTAATACATTTCCAAGATTTTTCTTCATTCAATCCGAGAATAAGTCTTACCCTTTTAGAAACTTTCATGGTATCTGCAATAGCCTTCATTGCAAATAAACTTGCAACAACAGGACCTTTATCGTCAATAGTTCCTCTACCAAAAATTTTATTATCTTTTAGCACAGGTCTAAAAGGAGGTGTTGTCCATCCATCTTCAACATGTGCAGGAACAACATCTAAATGTCCGATTATTCCAACTAGTTCATTACCTTCACCAAATTCAATATATCCACAGTATCCATCTACATTTTTAGTACGAAAACCCATCTGTTTTCCTAAATTTAAAATGTATTCTAAAGCTTTATTACAGTTTTCACCAAAAGGAAATTCAGAATTTGAATTTTCATCTGAAACACTAGGAATTTCAACTAAATCACTTATAGTTTTTATTATATTATCTTTATTATTATTTAAGTGTTCTTTAAACATTAAATCACTCCTTTAACTAATTTATATGAATTATTTTATAATAAAGAACAAAAATGTCAAGATAGGTTTTATTTGACAATAAAGAATCTTGTTATATAATAAATATATATAATAATGGAGGAAAAATACATGGATAGTAGAATTGAACTTTTAGCAAAAAATATTGTCAATAATTCATTAAGGGTTAAAGAAGGTGAAAAAGTATTAATAGAATATAATGGTGAAAAGGCTGTTAAATTTGTAAAAGTTGTTATGAGAGAAATATATAAATTGAAAGCATATCCTTTTGTTAAAGATGCAAATGAAACATTGAAAAGAGAATTTTTGATGTATGCTGATGAAAATCAAATTAAATTTTTAGCTGAAAAAGATGCAGAATTTATGCAAGCAATGGACTGTTATTTAAGAGTTGATGCAGATGAAAATACTTGTGAATTGTCTGATGTACCAAGAAGAAAAATGGAAATGTATAGTAAACTATATTCAGAACCTGTACATTATAAAATAAGATTAAATAAGAAATGGTGTATAATGGAATTTCCAACACCAACATATGCATCAAATGCTAATATGAGTTATGAAACTTTTGAAGACTTTTTCTTTAATGTATGTACATTAGATTATAATAAAATGAGTAAGGCAATGGATAATTTAAAAGATTTAATGGAGAAGACAGATAAAGTACATATTGTAGGAAAAGGAACTGACTTAAGTTTTTCAATAAAAGGTATTCCTGCTATAAAATGTTGTGGAGAAATGAATATACCAGATGGCGAATTATATACTGCACCAGTTAAAAATTCAGTAAATGGAACTATATCATATAATACACCTTCAATATATGGTGGCTTTGAATATAATAATATTAAATTAATTTTTAAAGATGGTAAAATTGTAGAAGCAACTGCAAATGATACTGAAAAAATTAATAAAGTATTTGATACTGACGAAGGAGCTAGATATGTTGGCGAATTTAGTTTTGGTTTAAATCCTTTTGTAACAAAACCAATGAAAGACATTTTATTTGACGAAAAAATAAGTGGGTCAATTCATTTTACACCAGGCTCTTGTTATGATGATGCATATAATGGTAATGAATCAGCTATTCATTGGGATTTAGTATATATTCAAACACCAGAATATGGCGGTGGAGAAATCTATTTAGATGATGTTTTAGTAAGAAAAGACGGAAAATTTGTGTTACCAGAATTAGAAGCTTTAAATCCAGAAAATTTAAAATAATTAAATATTATATATAAAATTAATTAAAATGAGTTTTACTTTTTGGTAGAACTCATTTTTGTTTGACTTTATATCAAATACTATTGATTTTTAAGGCATATAATGATATAAATAAAAGGAAATATTTACAAAATTTAAGGAGGCTTTATGGGTTTTTTTGATAAATTAAAAAGTGGTTTAGGAAAAACAAAGCAAACAATAAATGAAAAAATAAATAATGTATTTAGTTCTTTTAGAAAAGTTGATGAAGAACTATTAGAAGAACTTGAAGAAGTTCTTGTTACTTCAGATATTGGTATGGAAACATCAATGGAAATTATTGAAAAATTAAGAACTAAAATAAAAAAAGAAAAAATTGAAGATGAAGCAGATGTAAAAAGAGCTTTAAAAGAAATTATGAAGGAAATATTAGATGTAGCAGAGCCAAAGCTTAATTTAGATACAAAGCCATCTGTTATTCTAGTTGTTGGAGTTAATGGCGTTGGAAAAACAACATCTATAGGGAAAATTGCTAACAAACTTGTAAAAGAAGGAAAGAAAGTTGTAATTGCAGCTGCAGATACTTTTAGAGCTGCTGCTGTTGAACAATTAGAAATATGGGCAGAACGCTCAAATAGTACAATAGTAAAGAAAAATGAAGGAACAGATCCAGCATCTGTTGTTTTTGATGCAATTCAAAAAACGAAAGAGTTAGATGCTGATGTTTTAATATGTGATACTGCTGGTAGATTGCACAATAAAAAATATTTAATGGACGAGCTTGCTAAAATTAAGAAGGTAATAGAAAAAGAAATGCCAGAAGCAAGTAAAGAAGTTCTAATGGTTTTAGATGCAGAAACAGGTCAAAATGCTATATTACAAGTAAAAGCTTTTAAAGAAACAACAGATATTACTGGAATTGTACTTACAAAATTAGATGGAACAGCTAAAGGCGGAGTTGTTTTAGGAATTGTAGCCGAAAATAAAATACCAGTTAAGTTTATTGGTGTAGGCGAACAAATAGATGATATGGAAGTATTTAATTCACAAGAATTTTTAGATGCAATAATTTAGTTTAAAAAAGAAAGAGGGGTCATTTGTGAGTAATAAAAATAAAGTGAAAAATAACACGAATGATAATAAAGAAAATAATAAAAAGAATATAAATGTAGCTTGGAGAACATTAGCAGTAATTGCAATTTTGGTTATATTCATTATTGGAAACTTCTTTTCAATAAGGTCAAAATATTTAAATGTTAAGCAAGTTGGAGAAAATTATACATCTGTATTATTAACAGATTTAAAAAATATTTATACAATTTCAGGTATTACTTTTTTATTTGTATATATTTGTGTATACATAAACAATAAAGTAATAAAAAGAGGATTAAAAAAATTTTTTGATGAAGATAAAGTTAACTTGCCTAAGCTTCCAAATAAAAGTTTAGCTTTAATATGTGGAATTGTAGCAAGTTTAATCGTTCCATCAAATCTTGTAAAACAATATGCAATGTTTATAAACAGCACAAAATTTGGAGGAAATCCAGATCCTATTTTTCATTTAGATATAGGATATTATATGTTTGAATTACCATTTATAAAGAGTTGTTTACTGCTAGTAATTACTTTTTTAATTTTTCTAATAGCATATACAGCTGTTTACTATGTAATTACATTGAACAGATTTTTAGATGGAGTATCAACAGAAACTTTAAAGAAAAATACATTTATAAAACAATTGATGTTTTTTTCTATAATGATTGTTGTGATTTTTGCTGGTTATATAATTTGCTATTCACAAGGAATTTTAACACAAAATATGATGACAATTTCAGATACAGAACTTACTGGAGCAGGAGCTACAGATACAACCATTAAACTATGGGGATATAGAATTTTAAGTGTTGTAATGATTTATTCTGTATTAAGATTATTTAGAGCTGTAAAAAAAGGCAATTTTAAACAAGGTATGATTTCTGCAAGTATTGTACCAGTATATATGGTTTGTCTATTTTTAGCAATGACATATTATCAAGTAATTTATGTACAAAATAATCAATTAGATAAAGAAAAAGACTATATAGAATATAATATTGAAAATACTAAAAAAGCTTATGGAATTGATATTGAGCAAAAAAATATTTCTTCATATGAAACAATTACAAGAGAGGAAGTAAATAAAAATTCAGATATAATATCTAATATTCCTGTAATATCACAAGATGTTATTTTGAAAATGGTATCAATTCATCAAGACAATAGTGTATATTATTCTTATAGAAGAACACAACTTGCAAATTATAAAATCAATGGAAAAAATCAAATTGTATATATAACACCAAGAGAGATACTTAGTGGATATGATATAAGCTATAATAATAGAACTTTTAAATATACTCATGGATATTCTGCGATAATTAGTTCTGCAAGCGATAGAGACCATAATGGATATGCTGAATATTTATTATCAGATTTTTCTAATGAAGTTGGAAACTTAAAAATAACAGAGCCAAGAATTTATTTTGGCATGGATACAGATAGTGTAATTGCAGTAAATACTGAATTTGGAAAAGAATATGATTATCCAATAACTGCAACTACGTATGAAGAAAATGTATATAAAGGTTCTGCTGGATTAAACTTGAATTTTTGGGATAGATTTATTTTAGGAATAACAAATAGAAATTTGAAATTAGCATTTTCATCTTATGTAACAGATGAAACTAAAATTATAGCAAATAGAAATATTTTAAATAGAGTAAAAAGTGTTTTACCATATATAGAATATGATGATGAACCTTATTTAGTTATTACAAACTCTGGTAAATTAGTTTGGGTAATAGATGGATATACAACTTCAAGTGAATATCCATATTCTCAAATTCTTACAGTTGAGAATCCTAATAAAGAACGAGAAAAAATAAATTATATTAGAAATTCTGTAAAAGTATTGATTGATGCATATAATGGAACAACAACGTTTTATATAACAGATAAAACAGACCCAATAATTATGGCATATAAAAATATGTATAAGGGATTATTCTCTGATGAGGAAATTCCAACAGAAATTTCAGAGCACTTTACATATCCAAAATATTTATATGAAGTTCAATCTAAAATGATTGCTACATATCATGATATTAGTGCAGATTCTTTATACAGGTCAGATGATCTATGGCAAATAACACCTACTACACTTGGTACATCTGGAACTAAAAAAACAACATCTGCAATGGAACCAACTTATACAATGTGCAAGACTCCAGATTCTAATAAAGAACAATTTGGAATTGTTTTAACATATAATAGACAATCAAAACAAAATATAATTTCATATTTAGTTGGAACTTGTGAAAATGGTGTTTCAAAATTGAGCTTGTATAAATTTTCAGCTGAAAATAATGTTGTAGGAATTGCACAACTTAACAATCAAATAGAGCAAGACACTACAATTTCAGAAGAACTTGAAAAATTAAATACCTCTGGGACAAAACTTACTAGAGAAATAAAAATAATTCCAATAAATAATACTTTACTATATGTTGAGCCTGTTTACCAAGTAATGTTAAATGATACAGATGAAATTCCAGTATTAAAGAAAGTAATTGTTGCTTCGGGCAGCACAGTTGCAATAGGCGATAATATTGAAGAAGCATTAAACAATTTATTTACAGATTATGCAGTAGACATAAATGTAGTTGATATGGAAGATATATCTGCTATTATAGATTCTGTTTTAAAAGCTGAAAGCAATTTACAAGAATCAAAGGAATCTGGTGATTTTGAGATGATTGGAAAGGATTTATCAAAACTAGAGGCTTTATTAAAACAATTAAAAGTTGCAAGAGAAAAAGAAATTTCAAAAAATAAGAAGATATCAAACACGTTAAAAGATACTAATACAGTAACAAATAGCATTTTCAATATTTCAAATATTGTAGAAAATAATTAGTAACCAAAAGAGAAAAAATGTTGCAAGCATTTTAAGTTATGAAAGGAATGAGAGTAAAAATGAATTTAGCAAATAAATTAACAATTTTTCGTATAATTTTAGTTCCTATATTTGTTATTATAGGATATATTGGAGAACTTGGAGGAATAAGTGGAGAATTTTTAGGAATACCAGTATATCTATGGCTTATGAATGTTATTTTTATAATAGCATCAATAACAGATAAACTAGATGGATATATTGCAAGAAGTAGAAGTATGGTAACTACTTTTGGAAAATTCCTAGACCCACTTGCAGATAAAATTTTAGTTTTATCTGCTCTAGTTATGTTAGTTGAATTTGGAAAGATTCCAGCATGGATTCCTATAATTGTTTTAGCTAGAGAATTTATTGTATCTGGCTATAGACTAGTAGCAGTTGAAAAAGGTGGAAAAGTTGTTGCAGCATCTGTTTGGGGAAAATTAAAAACTGTTACACAAATGATTGCAATTATTTTAGTATTTATAGATAAATATAATTTTGCTGATTGTTTTAAAGCAAGTACATTAAGTATGCCAAGTTTAATATTAAATATTATTACAACTGTTTTACTAATTATATCTGTAATTGCTACTATTTTTTCAGGTTATGATTATTTGAAAAAAGGAAAAGATTTATTTAAAGAATAAATTGGAAAGAGGAAACAAATGAATAAACAAGAAGCTAAAAAGAGAATTGATGAGTTAAATAAATTAACTGCATATTATGCAAAAAAATATTATGATGATGATAATCCAGACATAAGTGATTTTGAGTATGATATGCTTATGGTTGAACTTAGAAATCTTGAAAAAGAATATCCAGAATTTATTTCAAAAGATTCATTAACACAACATGTAGGTGGTACTGTAAAAGAAGGATTTGCAAAAGTTGAACATGAAATACCACTTCAAAGCTTGCAAGATATATTTGATTTTGAAGAGTTATATGCTTTTGATGAAAGAACTAAAAAAACATTAGGCACACAAGATGTAAATTATGTTGTTGAAACAAAGATAGATGGTCTTTCTGTAAGTTTGGAATATATAAATGGTGAATTTTTTAGAGGTGCTACAAGAGGTAATGGGCTTGTTGGAGAAGATATTACTGAAAACTTAAAAACAATTAAACATATTCCTCAAAAGTTAACTGAACCTGTTACAATTACTGTAAGAGGAGAGGTTTTTATAGGAAAAAGTGAATTTGAAGCAATGAATCAGGAAAGAATCGAAAATGAAGAACCACTTTTTGCAAATGCAAGAAATGCAGCAGCAGGTTCTTTAAGACAATTAGATAGTAAGATTACAGCTTCAAGACCTTTAGATATTTATATATTTAATGTTCAAAAATCAGAAGATATAAAATTTACATCACATTATGAATCATTAGATTATATGAAAAAATTAGGATTTAATGTAAATCCTGTAATAGAAAAATGTAATAGTATTCCAGAAGCAATTGAAGCTATAAAAAAAATTGGAGAAAATAGAGATGATTTAACTTTTGGTATAGATGGTGCTGTTATAAAAGTAGATAATCTTGAGCAAAGAAAAATTTTAGGAACAAATTATAAAACACCAAAGTGGGCCATTGCTTATAAATATCCACCAGAGCAAAAAGCTACAAAATTGAAAGATATTGTATTTCAAGTTGGTAGAACAGGAGCAATTACTCCTATGGCAATTTTAGAACCAGTAAAAGTTGCAGGCTCAACTATTTCAAAAACAACATTACATAATGAAGATTTTGTAATGGAAAAAGGTTTGAAAATTGGAGATACTGTAATTATTCAAAAGGCTGGAGATGTAATTCCAGAAGTTGTTGGAGTTCTTAAAGAAAAAAGAGATGGAACCGAAAGAGATTTTGTTATTCCAGAAAAATGTCCAGTGTGTGGAGCTGATGCAATACGTGAAGAAGGAGAAGCAATTCGTAGATGTATAGGAATAGAATGTCCAGCAAAACAGTATAGAAATATAATTCATTTTGCATCAAGAGAAGCTATGAACATAAAAGGCTTAGGAGATAATATAATAGAGGAATTTTTAAATAGAGAATTTATAAATAATATTGCAGATTTATATGAACTAAAATTAGAAGATATTGCTTCTCTAAAAAAGAATGGTAAAAAATTTGCTCAAAATTTAATAGATAGTATCAATGCTAGTAAATCAAATGATTTATATAGATTGATAAATGGATTTGGAATCAGACATATTGGAGTTAAAGCTGCTAAACAGCTAGCTAAAAAATATAGAAATATGGATAATTTGATGAATGCTAGTTTAGAAAGTTTAAATAGTGTTGATGATATGGGAGAAATAATGGCAGAAAGTGTTTTTGAATTTTTTGCTCAACCACAAACTCAAGATTTAGTAAATAGACTTAAAAATTATGGTTTAAACATGGAAGCTTTAGAAGAAGAGAGTACAGATTTGAGATTTGATGGCAAGATATTTGTATTAACAGGAGCTTTAGATAAATTTTCTAGAAAAGAAGCAGAAGAGATAATAGAAAGATTTGGAGGAAAAACTTCATCTTCAGTATCTAAAAAAACAAGTTATGTTTTAGCCGGAGAAGATAGTGGAAGTAAATTAACTAAGGCACAAGAATTAGGTGTACAAGTTATTAGTGAAGCTGATTTTGAGAAAATGATTGAAGAATAATTTACATCATAAAAGGAGATTTTTAGTATAAATGAACGAAAAATACACTTTTGAAATGTTTTGGGAAGATTTGAATAATGGTTTTCAAATTTATTATATGTATATGAATTGCAAATATTTAATTTATAAAATGGATAAGAATTGTTATAAAAATGAATTGATTGAAGCACCAGAAAAATGTCCACATCAAAGAACAGCAATTTATACATTAAAAAGAGTTAGAGAACTATTTCCTTTTATGGAAGAATTACAATATAAAGGACTTGTAGATTAAAAATTTATTTTAGAAGAATTTTTATAAAAATTTGATAGAATTGTTATAAGAAAGTGAGCAAAAGATGGAAGATGAAAATTTAATGAGACCAGGTGTTCAAGATATTGAAGAAGAAATTCAAGAAAATACTTTGAGACCTCAAACTTTAGACGAATATATAGGTCAAACTAAAGTTAAAGAAAATATGAAAATATACATAGAAGCTGCTAAAAAAAGAGGAGAGGCTTTAGACCATGTATTATTATATGGACCTCCAGGTTTAGGAAAAACAACACTTTCAAATATCATTGCAAATGAGATGAATTCAAATATAAAAATAACATCAGGTCCTGCAATTGAAAAACCGGGAGATTTGGCTTCACTTTTGACTAATTTAGCACCAAATGATGTTTTATTCATAGATGAAATTCATAGGATAAATAAAAACATTGAGGAAATTTTGTATCCAGCTTTAGAAGATTTTTGCTTAGATATTATTTTAGGAAAAGGTCCTACTGCAAGAAGTATCAGATTAGATTTGCCTAAATTTACTTTGATAGGAGCTACAACAAGAGCTGGTTCTCTTTCTACACCACTTAGAGATAGATTTGGAATTGTAGAAAGACTTGAATTGTATTCTGTAAAGGATTTAAAAACAATTGTAAAACGTTCAAGTAAAATTTTAGATTTGCAAATAGATGAAGAATCAACTGAAGAGATTGCAAGAAGGTCAAGAGGAACTCCAAGAATTGCAAACAGATTGTTAAAAAGAGTTAGAGATTATGCAGCAGTTTTAGGTGACGGAGAAATTACCTTAGAAATAACACGAACTGCTTTACAAAAGTTAGAAATAGACGATTTAGGACTAGATAATATTGATAAAAAAATATTGGAAACAATTATACATCATTATTCTGGTGGACCAGTTGGACTAGAAACATTAGCAGCAACAGTAAATGAAGAAACAGCTACATTAGAAGATGTGTATGAGCCATATTTGATGCAAATAGGTTTTTTAGCAAGAACAGCTAGGGGAAGAATTGTAACACCTTTGGCTTATGAGCATTTTGGATTAGAGTATAGAAATTAGTAAAATAAATACTAAAATAAAATTTGAGGGTAGTCTATGAAATATATCTGTATATCTATAATTTTAATTGCTTGTGTAGTAGCTAATGTTTTTAATAGAAAAAAGAAATTTGCTTTATATGGTTTCATAAGTGTAATACTAATCTCGTTATTACTTGAATTTACAATATTTAATGTAAAATCATATAGATTAGATTTTTCAAAAAATAATAAATATGATTATAATTACAATAATTTAAATGAAAATATTATGGAATATTCAGATGGTACGAAATATATAAATATTTCAAATATTGATGATGAGATTAAAACGATTTATGTTGAATTTGAAAATGTTAAAGAAAATGAATATATTGATTATCAAATAATATATGGAGATGAAACAACTTCACGAAGAGGTTTGCCAAGCAAACAGTATACTCCAAGTGTTGAAAATACAAAATATACAGCAGTATTTCTTTCTGGAAAAGTTAAAAATTTAGAGATTAGATATAGTAGTAATGAAGATGTGAAGATATCTAAAGTACAACTAAACACTGAAATTCCATTTGAATTTGATTTAACAAGAGTATTAGTAGTTACTGCTATATTGATATTTATATATTCTTTGAAAAATAATGAGTATTGGAACGAAGGTTATAAGGAGAATAATCTTAAACAACAGAGAGCATATATCATATTAACTGTAATCGCAATGCTTATAGTATGCTTGTTTAATAAAAACAATGCTCGTACCAAGTATGATTTATATAGTAAAGATTTTGTACAAGCAATAGAACAAGGACAATTTAATTTACTCCAAGAACCAAGTGAAAAGCTATTAAATTTGCAAAATCCTTATGATACTGTAGAAAGAAGTTCAATACAGAGAGGAACAGATTATATTTGGGATGCTGCTTTATATAATAACCATTATTATGTTTATTTTGGAATATTACCTGCTTTAATTTTGCTTGTTCCATTCCATTTAATAACAGGTATTTTTATGCAGACCGCAACAGGAGTTTTGATATTTAGCTTATTAAGTTTGCTATTAATAGCTATGTTAATAAAAGAGTTGTTTAAAAAATATTTTTCAGAATTACCATTTAAATTATTATTTTTTTCAAATGCAATATTGCTATTTGGAAGTATGATAATTTGGATAAATGTTGCACCAAGGTTTTATGAATTAGTAAATATTGCAGGATTATATTTTGTATTGCAGGGAATGTATTTATTTGTTACATGTGAAAAAGATAATAGCTTTTCAAGTAAAAGAATATTTTTGGGAGCATTATGTTTAGCTTTAGCAGTAGCTTGCAGACCAACGACTTTAATTACATCAATTTTTACAATTCCATTTATAATTAAATTTATAAAACAAGAAAAAAGCAATAAAAATGAATGTATAAAAAATGTAATTGCTTTTATAATCCCATATGCTGTAGTTGGTATTTTAATGATGTTTTACAATTATGTGAGATTTGGAAGTATCTTTGAATTTGGTGCAAAATATCAATTAACAATGAATGACATGAGAAATCTAAAAAATAGATTATGTACTGTTCCATTAGGTTTTATATATAATTTGTTTAATATTCCTACTGCAATAGGTGCATTTCCTTTTATGCAAGTAAATTCAAATATTTTTGATATTTTTTCGTATTATTATATTGAAGATATGCCAGGTGGAGTATTTATATTATCACCAATTGCATTTTTCTGTATATTTGGAATAAAAAAATTCCTAAAAGTAAGTGAAAACAAAGAATTAAAAAAATTAGTTATAAGTTTATTGATAATTGGTATTATTTTAAATATAATTATTGTAATGCAAGCAGGAAGTACCGGAAGATATTTGCTTGATTTTGCAATATATTTTGTATTAGTAGGAATATTAGTATTTTTAGAAAATTATAAAAATTACAAACATAAGGAAACTAAAGATATAATGTTTAATATATTGAAAATAATAGTTTGTATAACAATTATAGTTAATATTTTAACTGGTTTTGAGAGTATATCTGGTGTATCAATGAAAGATCTTACACCTAAAGTATATTATAATATAGAATCTAAAATATGTTTTTGGAAATAAAAGAGAAGGAATTTAAAAAATGAAGAAAGTAATTATTATTGGTGCAGGACCAGCAGGATTAACAGCTGGATATGAGTTATTAAAAGACAATGAAGAATATGAAGTTGTTATTTTAGAAGAGGACAAGCAAGTTGGTGGAATATCTAAAACAGTTAGATATAATGGAAACAGAATGGATATTGGTGGACATAGATTTTTTTCAAAAGACGAAAATGTTATGAAATTTTGGGAAGATTTAATGCCTATTCAAGGTGCTCCATCTTATGATGATAAAAAATTAAATAGAGAGAAGCCTTTAAAAGAAGGTGGACCAGACCCAGAAAAAGAAGATAAAGTAATGTTAGTAAGAGATAGAGTGTCAAGAATTTATTATTTAAAGAAATTTTTTGACTATCCAGTTTCTTTAAAGCTAGAAACTTTTACTAATATGGGATTAGTTAGAACTATAAAGTCAGGATTTAGCTATTTGAAATCTATTTTTGTAAAAAAAGAAGAAACATCACTAGAAAATTTTTATATAAATAGATTTGGAAAAGTTTTATATGGTATGTTTTTTGAAAAATATACAGAAAAATTATGGGGAAGACATCCAAGCGTAATATCAGCTGATTGGGGTTCTCAAAGAGTAAAAGGCTTATCAATTACAGCTGTAATAAAAGATATGTTTAGAAAAATATTTAATCCAAAAAGTAAAAAAGTTGAGACTTCTTTAATTGAACAATTTTGGTATCCAAAGTATGGACCAGGTCAACTTTGGGAGACTTTAGCAGACGAATTTGAGAAAAAGGGTGGAAAAATATTAAAAGAACATTCTGTTCAAAAAATAAATATAGAAGGCAATAAAATTGTTTCTGTAGAATGTGTACATGATGGAAAAATCGAAGTATTTTCTGGAGATATATTCATATCATCAATGCCATTAAAAGATTTAGTTGAAGATATGAAAGAAGAAGTTGTACCAGAAGATATAAAAAAAATTGCAACAGGCTTACCATATAGAGATTTTATGACAGTTGGTTTATTATTAAAGAAATTAGATTTAAAAAATAAAACAAAGATTCAAACACTTGGAAACATTGTTCCAGATTGTTGGATATATGTTCAAGAACCTGATGTAAAACTTGGACGAATTCAAATTTTTAATAATTGGTCACCTTATATGGTATCAAAACCAGAAGAACAAGTTTGGATAGGACTAGAATATTTTTGCAATGAAGGTGATGAATATTGGAATATGTCAGATGAAGAATTTACTAAATTTGCAATTAAAGAATTAGTAAGTATGGGAATTATTGAAGAAAATGATGTTTTAGATTCTCACAGAGAAAGAGTAAAGAAAGCATATCCAGCATATTTTGATACTTATGATGAAATTGATAAGTTAATAGCTTATTTAAATGAATTTGATAATCTATATTGCGTAGGTAGAAATGGACAACATAGATATAATAATATGGACCATTCAATGGTAACAGCAATGGAAACAGTAAAAAATATTAAAAATAATGTAACAACTAAAGATAATATTTGGAAAGTAAATACAGAAAAAGAATATCATGAAGTAAAAAAATAAAGAAGTGATTTGCAGGAATTATTGTTTTCTTTATTTTAAAAATGAAAGGAATGAAATTCATTATGAATTTATTATTACATACATGTTGTGCACCTTGTAGTGTATATTGCATAGATAGCTTAAGAAAAGAAGGAATTGAACCAGTATCATACTGGTTCAATCCTAATATTCACCCATATATAGAATATAAAACTAGAAGAGATACTTTAATAGAATATAGTAAAATGGAAAATTTTAAACTAATTATAGAAGAAAATTACGGTTTAGATGATTTTTGCAAAAATGTTTCAAATGATTTAAAAAATCGCTGTAAAAATTATTGCTATCCTGTTCGATTAGAACAAACTGCGAAATTTGCAAAAGAGAATGGCTATGATGCATTTTCCACTACTTTATTAGTGAGTCCATATCAACAACATGATGTTATAAAAGAATTGGCAGAGCAACTTGCTAAAAAATATGAGATTGATTTTGTATATAGAGATTTTAGAGTAGGATTTAGAGAGGGACAAGCTAAGGCAAGAGAGCTAGGCTTATATATGCAAAAATATTGTGGATGTGTATTTTCAGAGGAGATGAGATATTATAACCGCAATGCCACGGAACCTAGTATTTCCAATGGCTACAAGATACCAAGAGAACCTAGAATGCAAGTTAAAAAAATAGAAAATAAAGAAGATTATATCGATTTACTTTTAGAGGCAGATCCTTCAAAAGACATGATACATAAGTATTTGAACAATTCTGATGTATATGCTTTAAAAAAGGGAGATGAGCTAATTTCTATTGCAGTTATTTTGCCTATTTCTAGAAAAATATTAGAATTAAAAAATATAGTTACAACAGAAAAATATAGAAACAAAGGTTATGCAAAAACACTTTTAAAATCATTATGTGGTAATTATAAACAAAAATATGACAGAATGTTAGTAGGAACAACGGAGAATAACATTCCTTTCTATGTTAAGCAGGGATTTGATAAATACGAAAAAACAATTAAAAATTTCTTTATAGATAATTACAATGAAGAAATTAAAGATGGAGATTTAATTTGTACTGATTTAATATATTATTCAAAAGATTTAAAGAAAAAAGTTAAAGATAAATAGTAATTTGAAAGTGAGATGATATTTTTGAATAAAGACATATTATTATCTAGTATAGATAAAATTCATACTACTGAAATGGGTATTGATAGAATTAAGAAGAATCTAAAATTGAATACTAATGATGTAGTTGAATTTTGTAAAAATAAAATTTTAGATAAGAATTGTAATATTTATAAGCAGGGTAAAAATTGGTATTGTGAAATTGATAATATTAAAATAACTATTAACTCTTATAGTTATACAATTATTACAGCACATTTAATCAAATAAATTACAATTAATAGGAGTGCTATATGATAAGAAAGTTTGAAAAAAATGATATAAATGCAGTAATGGAAATATGGG
>CAKPBB010000003.1 GCA_934140005.1 uncultured Clostridia bacterium | reverse complement strand
ACTTTAATAAATTGATTGATATTTGTATCAATCGTCAAGAGAGAGAAAAGTTGTAGATAACTACGACGTCCGCTCCAGTTTTAGGCACTTATAGTAGGTGCTTTTTATTATTGTATTAAAAGTATTGATGAATATAAAAAAATATGTTAGAGTAAAACAATAATAGGAGATGCTGAAAATGAATAAATATTTAAAAAAATTAAATGAAGAAATAAGGAATTACTTAACAATATTATCGCCAGAATTTCCAGAATGGTTATTAGAATATATTTATACTCCAGAGATGCTTAGACTTGACGGAGTTGGTATGTCTTGTGGCACACTATATACAAATGTTTATCACGACAAATATTTTTATTCTTCTTTAACGCATAGTGTTGCTGTTGCGTTAATTGTATGGAATTTTTCACATGATAAAAAACAGACTTTAGCAGGGCTTTTTCATGATATTGCTACACCTACTTTTAAACATTGTATTGATTTTATGAATGGTGATTCAGAACATCAAGAATCTACAGAAGAAAGAACTGAGCAAATAATTAGAAATTCAAAAGAAATAATGAAATTACTAGAAAGAGATAATATAAAAGTAGAAGAAATTGCCGACTATCACATTTATCCTATAGCAGATAATGATACACCAAAGCTTAGTGCAGATAGATTGGAATACACTTTATCTGGTGGACTTTATCAAGTAGAAATATTTACTCTTAAAGATATAGAAAAATATTATAAAGATATTATAATACTAAAGAATGAAGATGAAATAGAAGAGCTGGGATTTCAAAATATAAAATTATGCGAAAGCTTTATACATAAAATTTCAAAATTATGGCCAAGATGGTTTGAAGATGAAGATAGATTATGTATGCAATTTATTGCAGATATTGTAAAATCAATGAATGTAAAAGATTATATAACAATAGATGATTTATATAAATTGTCTGAAAAAGATGTATTAAAGTTAATTGAAAATTGTGAAGATGATTATATAAAGACTGCATTTACAAAATTCCAGAATGCAACAAGAGATTCTGTATATAAAAATGATAAACCAAACAATGAAATATACTGTACTAGTGTGAAT
This sequence comes from uncultured Clostridia bacterium, assembly GCA_934140005.1. Taxonomy (GTDB): domain Bacteria; phylum Bacillota; class Clostridia; order TANB77; family CAG-508; genus Scatovivens. The sequence continues at coordinate 105,658 of CAKPBB010000003.1, read as the reverse complement.
GGCAAAAGAAGATATATCAATCCATTAGTTAATGTAAATGATAAAGTGCATAGAATAAGTGATATATCAGTATCAGCTAGTGATGATATAAATGACTTCTTAAATATGGAAGTTCATAAATATATAGGATTTAATTTTGATTTTAAGCCGTATATAAATTAGATAAAAAAAGTAACAAGTAATTCATACCTTTGAGATGCTTGTTACTTTTTTACTAATTCGTCAAGTAAAAGTTAAATGCAATTCTGTAAAGTTTTTTACTAATTAGTCTAAAAATAACTAAAATATTGAATATTTAAGAAAATTATGGTAAACTATATTTGTTATTTATTATAACATATTCTTATTTTGGAGAGTGAAATTATGCAGTAGAGAAAAATAATTTTTGTAAGAAGAATGAATGAAAGGACATAACGGTAACAAAAAATGACAGAAAAAGATAGTTATCAAAATAAAAAAGAAAGTGAGGAATGTTATCGGAAATTTTTAAAGAAATGTGAATTGATGAAACAAGAGTCTTGGCTGATACAACATTCTAGTCTGGTTAAACGGTGCCTTGCAACAGGAGTACAGTTAGAAAAATTTCCAACATTTGACGAGTGCTGGAAATATGCTTGTGATAGCATATCTAATGGAACAAGGTTGCAACGAGTGCCAAGAGTAGGTGAAGTAATAGATGTGAATGAGGAACAATCATTTCACTTCATGGTAAGAGTAGATACAACTGTTCAAATTATTGTAGATGGGATAACCATAACTCCAAAAGTCTATTATAAGACTTTTGAAAGTAGGGAATTTGTAAGTTTTTCTACAATTTGGCAGGACAATGTATCTCATTATATGGGTTCACCTCTTTTTGTATACAATATTAATCCAGAAGAGATAGTGCATATTTTTCCAATGGATTCATCTACCTTTATGTTTGCAAAGTATTCAAAAGACTTAACAAATGCGCCACCACTTTTACTCGATTTGAAAGATATAGATAATCTTTCTACTGAAATGGGGTGTTATCCGCAAATAACTTGTAGAACAAAGCGAAATGGTAAAATAATAAAACCAGTAGCAATAGCTGTTTTGAACAACATCACTTCTGAAGATGCAAAAATAGCTGAAAGCTTTGGATTGGGTATATTTCGCATTATTACATCACATAAGGCTATTCGATATAATGGAGATGTTTTGTGTGATCCGCTTCAGCTCGTACGTTGCAAAAATGTTATGCTACGAGAGTTTGGCTTTGATCCGGAATTTTTAGCAATAGCGGAATAATATTTTGTTAGAAAGAGGTTACTTTATGAAAGTATTACTGAATAAAATCAAATGGCAGGTTTGGTACTTTGTAAACTGGCTCAAAATCAAATGTTCATCTATCAAAGAGCTAATAAAAAACTTGTTGACGATAGTTGTGATTCTTATAAAGTATCCTAACTATGATGAAAGAACAAAGAAGTTAAATGAGCTGACCAAAAGAAAAGAGAAAAAGATAAAAGAGGTAGAAACAGTTTATGCTTATGCCATGTTGCTAAATGGAGTAACAACACTTACAATTAAGCCTTTGCTATATGTATCTCAACCAGAAAGTAGAGAAAGTGCTTTAGCAGAGTTTAATATTGCCAAAAAGAGCGTGAATGAGTATGCACCAAAACTAAGATGGCGTGGAATTCCTGTTCCGACAGAATTGACAGATTTGGTAAATAGTACTGATATCAGTCAGTTTAAGAACTTAGTTGAGGTAAATGCATTTTCAGAGCAACTATGGAGTTACTGTGAACTTGTGGATATATCAAAGGTAAAGAAAAAGAATTAAATCAATTCATTTAAAAATTAAATAATGTCCGTGTGCAAGGCGGTATGGCTTAACTTTAAGCTGTGCCGTCTTGCACTTTTTATAATAAATAACAAATTTTGACAAAATTATATAAAAAATTAAAATATAAAATACAATATTCTACATCAAAAAGAAAAAATGTGAAATGGCTCAAGTTGACTTTTTAAGCATTGTGTGGTAAACTGTTTACATAAATAATTATTTTTTACCCCAACAAATTATCACTTATATTTTTGATGATTTGTTTACAAACAGTCTCTCTACTAAAGAGAGCAGGAAGGCAGAAAAAAATGTCAAAAGAAAACGGAAAGCAAAAGAGTATCAACACTTTGAACGAGAGTTCCAAGCTGGATAACATTATGCAGAATGTCATGGCTTCTCTTCATGCACAGGTACCTTTGTACATGAAGGAAAAAGCCTATGATGCCTTGAAGGTAAGTACAAGGGAACTATTAGCAGTACCTGGTAGCACTAACCGGATTGTGCAGTTTTTTGGGACTGTCGAACAGTTTAGCAGAAGCATTCCGTGGAACAACTTCCTTAAGCAACAGCGTCCGGGTGAATTGCTCAGAGCTAAATGCTGGGCACTGAAGGAAGGCGAAAGGAATGTCTGGATTCGTCTGGAATGGTATCAGACCAACCTGGATATGCTGGCAAATGTTGCACAGCGTCCAAGCCGTGCGGCACTTATGATTCCTGTTAGCACAGATAAGCCCTTAAAGGAACTTACCAATTTTCTGGCACAGTATTGCTGGAAAGAACAGGAAGTACCGGCAGAAATCTAATTGATATTTTGAACATTAAGGAAAAGGGGGGATATCCGGAAGGAATTTAGCTGTAAAATACAGCAATTTCCTTCCGGTATTTTTTTGTCTAAATTAGTTTGATTTTTGAAAAAATCAGTAATTAAATATTTTGAACTTTTTGAACGAGCAGTCAGAAAGTGGTATAAAATTTGCCTAAAAATAGTAGATATGTTAATATAAAAACATATTAAAAAGAGAAGATACTATATGTATTTAATCAAATATGTAATAAGAAATTAGGAGAATTTTATGAAGTGTTTAGAGAAATTATATAAAGCGGAAAAATATGAAAACATAAAAAACTATGTAGATGAAGCAATTAGAAAATTTGCTAAAAAAGATGCTTTTATTGTAAAGAGTAAAGTTGAAGAAACTACAACAGAGTTAACTAACAAAAATAATAGAAAAGAAGAAATAAAATATACACATATTTCATTTGAAGAATTTGGAAAACAAAAAGAAAAATTGGCTAAAGGATTGATTGATTTAGGATTAAAAGGAAAAAGAATAGCTATTATTGGTCATAATACTTATAATTGGGTAAAGTCTTATATTTCATGTATTTGTAATGTAGGAATTGTAATTCCGCTAGATAAAGGATTACAGCCTAATGAAATAGAGCTTTCTTTAATTAGAAGTAAAGCAGATGCTGTTATATTTGAAAATGAATATATAGAGTGTATAAAAAATATAAGAATACAGAATAAAACTAATATTAAAAATTTTATATCAATGAATAAATTACCATCAAATGAAGGATTTATTAGTTTGGAAGAATTAGAAGAAAAAGGAGAAAAAATAGATAAAGTTGAATTTTTTGAACAATCACCTGATGAAATGGCAACAATAATTTTTACTTCTGGTACAACATCAATGGCTAAAGCAGTAATGCTTTCAAATAAAAATATTGCATCAAACATATATGATATGATGTGTGCTGAAAAAATATTAAGTACAGATGTGAATTTATTATTTTTACCACTTCATCATACTTTTGGCTCAACACAAATGTTATTATTCTTTGCAAATGGTGCTACAACAGTATTTTGTGACGGGCTAAGACATATTCAAGAAAATTTAAAAGAATATCATGTAACAACTTTTGTATGCGTGCCATTATTATTAGAAGTAATGTATAAAAATATCTGGAAGGCAATAGAAAAGCAAGGAAAAACAAAGCAAATTAAATTTGCTTTAAAATTAAGTAATGCTTTACGAAAAGTAAAAATTGATATTAGAAGAAAGATATTTAAGCCTATTTTAGACCAATTTGGCGGAGAACTTCGCTTTATTATTAGTGGAGCAGCAGCTATTAACAGAGAAGTTGCTAAAGGGTTTAATGATTTTGGAATTTTTACAATTCAAGGATATGGATTAACAGAAACATCACCGGTTTTATGTGGTGAAAATGAAAAGCATTTAAGATATGGTTCAGTTGGACTTCCATTTCCATCTGTTCAAATAAAGATTGAAAATAAGAATGAAGAAGGAATTGGTGAAATTACTGCTAAAGCACCAAATGTAATGCTTGGATATTATGAAATGCCTGAAGAAACAGAGAAAGTATTAAAAGACGGATGGTTTTATACAGGAGATTTAGGATATATAGATAAAGACGGATATTTGTTTATAACTGGAAGAAAGAAGAATGTAATTGTATTAAAAAATGGAAAAAATGTTTATCCAGAGGAATTAGAACAAGTAATTACAAAATTACCATATGTTTCAGAAGTTATGGTGTTTGGAAAAGAAAAAGATGATGATTTAGTTGTATCAGCAAAAATCGTTTATGATAAAGATTATGTGAAGAAAAATTATCCTAATATGAATCAAGAAGAACTAAAAGAATTTATTTGGAAAGATATTAAAGAAATAAATAAAACATTTCCAACATATAAATACATAAAAAATTTGATTTTAACAGATGAAGCAATGATAAAGACTACTACAGCTAAAATAAAGAGATATGAAGAAATCAAAAAAGAAAATTAAGAGCATTTATAACTAAGTAAAAATGTCGAAAAAAAGTGCTTATAGTCAGCGAAATGTAGATAAAAATTAGAAAAAATAAGTTGACATAAGCTTGGACAGATGCTATAATTTATTCATGTCAACAATTAGACAAATCTTGGAAAGGAGCTTTGTACGCTTATTTACACATTTCAAGTAGCTAATACTTGAATACAAGAGAAGGGTTTTATTTATGTATACTATTGATCAAGGCTTTGCTGATTCAAATTCTATTACCTACTGCAAGAAAGTAGATGGCATTTTATATGGTGCTACTGCAGAAGTGCTGGATGGTGTAATAGAAATCAACCGTGTACGGATTGATAAAATAAGTGCCGGTTATAAGATATTGGATTTTAAAGAAAAATCCAAATATATAATGGCACGATTCAAGGCTGTTTTAACTATTATTTTGTTAGCTTTTTTAGCATGGAGTATACCGTATCAAAACGTAAATTGTTGTGTAATTGTGATGGTAGCAATTTTGGGTATTGATATTTTTGTATACAAATGTTCGATTTTAAAATATCTGGAACATTTTTGGTTTCAGCTAGGCAACAGCTCTAGTAACCGAAAACATTGTGCTGAGCACAAAGTGATTAATGCATACGAAAAATTGAAAAGGATACCTACCTTTGAAGAAGCAAAGAAATTTAGTGGATTTACGGTCGAATGTGGAAATGTAAAAAATATTGGCTGTATTCAAGCTTTGATTGTGTTTTTTTTAATGGGAATAATACTTAACGCAGTTGGAGTAACGGAAGATAATGTCATAATGATTTATTTCCTAAGTTGCGGAATTTATGCAATGATTTATTCACATGATTGGTTTAAGTACCTGGCATGGTTCTCATTGGAAAAGCCGAAAGATAGTGAAATAAGAATGGCCATATTGGCTATGGAGGAATATGAAAAATTTCAGCAAGAATTAGTTGAAGATAAAGAAAAGGCATTACGTGAATTGAACGGGGTAATACACTTGATTGAGTAAGTTAAATAAAAACCATAAAATCTGAAATTTCAGATTTACAAGAAAGCTGTGTGGCTTTAACGAAACTGCGTGAAGCAGACGAATTAGAGCCATATGGCTTTTTTATATGTTAGCCTTGACAAACATACACTAAAGTATTATAATGTTAACCGTAGTTAACAAAAAGGAGAATATAATGGTTTCTAAGTCATCAGAAGAATATTTGAAAACGATGTATTTGTTGCAGAAACAAAATGGAAATATAAGGGTTACAGATATTGCAAATAAAATGAATTGTACAAAGCCTAGTGTAAATAAAGCTTTAAATAATTTAAAAGAAGAAAAACTTGTAAAATATGAAACTTATGGAATAATAGAATTAACAGATGAAGGAAATGCTTTGGCACAAAAAATTTTAGAAGCTTACGATATTGTGTACTTATTTTTAAAAGATGTATTAGATTTGAACGAAAAAGAAGCAAAAGATGAAGCTGAAAAAATAAAATTTGTTACAACAGATGAAACTATAAATAAACTTGCCAAATATGTACATAATGTATTAGGTTTAAGAGAACTTAATTGCAATTACGATATAAATCAAGAAAAATGTAGATGTTGTGTAAAAAGAACATCTACATCGAGAAAGGAATAAATCGATGGAAAATGAATTATTACAAATAAAAGACTTGTGTGTTTCAGCAGGTGAAAAAGAAATTTTAAGAGGAATAAATTTGAATATTAAAAAGGGTGAAATCCATGTAATAATGGGGCCAAATGGTTCTGGAAAAACTACTACTGCAAATGCAATTTTAAATAATCCAGAATATACAAAAACACAAGGGGCAATACTATTTGATGGCGAGGATATTACAAATTTAAAAACAGATGAAATAGCTAGAAAAGGTGTATTTATGTCTTTTCAACTTCCAGAAGAAATTCCAGGGGTTTCTGTTACAAATTTCTTAAAATATGCTAAGAATAAAATTACAGGAGAGCCAGTTAAAATATTTGCTTTTAAAGATGAATTAAAAAAATATATGGAAGAATTAAAAATGAATCCAAAGAATATGGAAAGAAGCTTAAATGTAGGTTTTTCTGGTGGAGAAAAAAAGAAAAATGAAATTTTGCAAATGCTTGTATTAAATCCTAAATTAGCTATATTAGATGAAACTGATTCAGGATTAGATGTTGATGCAATTAAAACTGTATCTAAAGGAATTGAAATGTTTAAAAATGACAATAATGCAGTTTTAATTATAACTCATAATACAAAAATACTTCATAGCTTAAAAGTAGACTATGTTCATATTTTAGTAGATGGTAAAATTGTAAAAACAGGAACACAGGAATTAGCAAGTGAAATTGAGGAAAATGGATATTCACAATATAGAAAATAGAAATATTTATAGAGTTAATAAAAATTCTAAAATAGATTTTAAGTGAGAAAGGAAAGTTGTATGTCAAAAACTCAAGTAGATGAAATAGATAGAAACATATATGATATAAAAAATAAAGACGAATATGACTTTAAAATAAAAAAGGGCCTTACAAGAGAAATTATAAACGAAATTTCTAATCAAAAGCATGATCCAGATTGGATGAGAGAGCTAAGATTAAAAGCTTTAGATGTATATAATGAACTAGAACTTCCTACATGGGGACCAGATTTATCAGAATTAGATATGAATGAAATAGCAACTTATGTAAGACCAAAAACAAAGTTAAATAGTTCTTGGGATGATGTACCAGAGGATATAAAAAATACTTTTGATAAACTAGGAATTCCAGATGCAGAAAAAACTTCTTTGGCTGGTGTTGGTGCACAGTATGATTCAGAAGTTGTATACCATAGCATGAAAGAAGATTTAATAAAGCAAGGTGTTATATATACTGATATGGAAACAGCAGTTAGAGAGTATCCAGAAATTGTTAAAGAACATTTTATGAAATGCGTTCCAGTATATGACCATAAATTTGTTGCACTTCATGCAGCTGTTTGGTCAGGAGGTTCATTTGTATATGTTCCAAAGGGTGTAAAAGTTGATATTCCATTACAATCATATTTTAGACTAAATTCACCAGAATCTGGTCAATTTGAGCATACACTTATAATCGTAGATGAAGGAGCTAGTTTACACTTTATAGAGGGCTGTTCAGCACCAAAATACAATAAAGTAAATTTACATGCAGGATGTGTTGAACTTTATGTTAAAGATAATGCTTATTTAAGATATTCAACAATAGAGAACTGGTCAAAAAATATGCTTAACTTAAATACAAAGAAAGCAATTGTTGGAAAAAATGCAAAAATGGATTGGGTTTCTGGTTCATTTGGTTCAAAAATTTCAATGTTATATCCAATGAGTATATTAAATGGAGAAGGTTCTAAAACAGAATTTACTGGTATTTCATTTGCTGGTAAAGGACAAAATTTAGACAATGGATTTAAAGTTGTGCATAATGCTAAAAATACTTCAAGTGTGGTAAATGCTAAATCTATCTCAAAAAATGGTGGAATTTGTACTTACAGGTCTCTTGTAAGAGTAAATGAAAATGCTAAAAATTCAAAATGTTCAGTATCTTGTGAATCTTTAATGCTTGATGATATATCAAAATCAGACACAATACCAGTAAATGATATAAGAACAGATGAAGTAGAATTTTCACACGAAGCTAAAATTGGAAAAATAAGTGATAAGGCAATTTTCTATTTAATGAGTAGAGGTTTGTCTGAAGAAGATGCAAAGGCTATGATTGTTAGAGGTTTTGCATATCCAATTTCTAAAGAATTACCAGTAGAATATGCAGTAGAAATGAATAACTTAATAAATCTAGAATTAGATGGAGCAATTGGATAAATATAAATTAATAATAAAAATGAAGGGATAAAAATATGCCAGATTTAAGATTAAATGAAACACCAGTTAGAACGGCGAAAAATTTTAACTGTAATAATATCATAATAAAAGATTTGGAAATGCAAGATGGTAAAGCTGATTTTAATTCAGTTTTGATAGATATTGATAATGAAAATATTAAAACTAGTGAAGAAATTTCAGATGTTAAACTTACTTATGGATTAGGAAATTTATTAGAAGAACAAGTAAGAAAAAATTCAAATAAGAAAATTAAATTGAATATTAATGGTGTTTCTAAGAAAGAATCAGTTATAGAATTTGATTTCAACCAAGAAAACATAGCTTTAATAGATAATATAGAAATAATTGCAGAAGAAGGAAGTAAAGCAAATATTTTTATTAAATATAGTTCTTCACAAGATAAATCTTGTAATAATACAGGCTGTGCAAATATAACTTGTTCAAAACAAAGTGCTTCTAAACGTGACGAAGCAAATAACAATATAACAGAAAATAATTATTATCACAATGGAATTGTTAGAGTGTATGCAAAACAAAATTCTGACATTAAAGTAACAGTTATAAACTTATTAAATGAAGTATCTCAGAATTTTTTAAGCATAGAAAATGAAATTGATGATAATGCTAATTTAGATTTTTGTATTGTTGATTTTGGTGGAAAAAATAGCATTACAAATTATTTTTCAAATTTGGTTGGAGAAGCTTCAAATAATGCATTAAATTCAATTTATTTAGGCAAGGGAGAGCAATTATTTGATTTGAATTATATAGGAGCTCTTCGAGGCAAAAAGTCTAATATGAATATAGAAGTTCAAGGAGCTTTAAATGGAAAGAGTAGAAAACATTTTAAAGGAACTTTAGATTTTAAAAGAGGGGCAAAAAAATCTAAGGGAAATGAAAATGAATTTTGTATGTTACTTTCAGATACATCGAAAGCTATTGCATTACCAATGCTTCTTTGTGAAGAGGAAGATGTTGAAGGTAATCATAGTACAGCTGCTGGAAAACTTGGAAATAAAGAGCTTTTCTATATAATGAGTAGAGGATTTACTAAAAAAGAAGCAATGAAATTGATAGTAAGAGCTAAATTCAATAAAATTTTAGATACAATTACAAAAGAAGATTTGAAAAATGAGATTTTAAGAGAAATTGATAATAGATTAGACTAATAAATGGATAATATAAAGAGATAATAAAATTATAATGAGCAATTTGTTCGTTGTATAAGGAGTATATATGAGTAATTTGGATAATATAAAGGAAGATTTTCCACTTTTATTAAATAGAGATATAACATATTTAGATAGTGGAGCAACTTCTCAAAAGCCACAAGCAGTAATAGATGCAATAGAAAATTTTTATAAAAATTTGAATGCAAATCCTCATAGAGGTGCATATACATTAAGTCAAGATGCGACGGAAATTTATGAGAATACTAGAACTAAAATAGCTGAATTTATAAATGCTAAGCATAGAGAAGAAGTTATTTTTTCAAAAAATGCAACAGAAAGTTTAAATTTAATTGCATATTCTTATGGTTTAGATAAAATACAAAAAGATGATGAAATTGTTATTTCAATAATGGATCATCATTCAAATTTAGTTCCTTGGCAAAAAGTTGCTAAAACTAAAAATGCAAAACTAAATTATATGTATATTAACGAAAATTTTGAACTTTCTGATGAAGAAATAGAAAGCAAAATTACAGATAAAACAAAAATTGTTGGAATTACTTATGTATCAAATGTGCTAGGAACAATAAATAATGTAGAAAAAATTATAAAACTTGCACATAAAAAAGGAGCAATAGTTGTATTAGATGCTTCACAAAGTATTCCTCATATGAAACTTGATGTACAAGCTTTAGATGCGGATTTTGTAGTATTTTCAGGACATAAAATGTTAGCACCATTGGGAATTGGCATATTGTATGGAAAAAGAGAAATTTTAAATAGTATATCACCATTTTTAATGGGTGGAGATATGATTGAATATGTTTATGAACAAGATACTACATTTGCTAGTTTACCAAATAAATTTGAAGCTGGAACACAGAATGTTGAAGGTGTTGTTGGTCTTGGCGCTGCAATTGATTATATTCAAAAAATTGGATATGATGCAATACAAGAAAAGGAACATGAAATATTAAAATATGCTAGAGAGCAATTAAGAAAATTAGACTTTTTAGATTTATATTTAACTAATAATGATGAACATCATTCATCTGTTATATCTTTTAATATAAAAGGAGTTCATCCACATGATGTTGCAAGTATTTTAGATTCAGAAGGGGTATGTGTGCGTTCTGGTAATCATTGTGCACAACCACTAATGAGATTTTTAGGCATAGATTCAACTTGCAGAGCAAGCTTTTATTTTTACAATACTAAAGAAGATGTAGATAAACTTGTTGTAGCACTTGAAAAAGCATATAATATGTTTAAAAAATATATAAAAGTTTAAAATAATTCGAGGGGGCAAATAAAGTGGATGATTTAGATGATGTATACAATGAACTTATTATGGAACATAGTATGAATTCATATAATAAAAAGCATTTAGATAAATATGATTATGAAGAATTAGGACATAATCCTAATTGCGGTGATGAAATTTCTATTGAAGTAAAAATGGATGGAGATAAAATTTCAGACATGGCTTTTTCTGGCCATGGATGTGCAATTTCACAAGCTTCTACATCAATAATGATAGATACTTTAAAAGGAAAAACTGTAGAAGAGGCAAAAGAAATTATAAAAGTATTTATAGATATGATTAAAAGAGAAGCAGTAAGTGATGAAGAATTAAAAAAATTGGAAGATGCAATTGCTTTTAAAAATGTTTCTCACATGCCAGCTAGAGTAAAATGTGCATTACTTGCATGGCATACTTTAGACGATATATTAGAAAAAAGAGAAAAGAAAAACTAGAAAGATGGAAAATAAAATGGAGAATAAAAAAGTCTTATTAGGAATGAGTGGTGGAGTAGATAGTAGTGTTTCTGCTTTACTATTAAAAGAGCAAGGATATGATGTAATAGGTTCTACTTTGGAATTATATGCCGGAAGTAGTTGCTGTAATATAAATACATATATAGATGCTAAAAATGTGTGTAAATCAATAGGAATACCACATTTTACTTTTGACTATAAGAAAGAATTTAGCAAATATGTTATTGATGATTTTATTGATTGCTATGCAAATTGTAAAACACCAAACCCTTGTATTGAATGCAATAAATATATGAAGTTTGGAATAATGTATGAAAAAGCGAAAGAACTTGGTTGCGAGTATATTGCTACTGGACATTATGCAAAAACTGAATATAGCGAAAAATATGGTAGATGGGTTTTAAAGAAATCAAAGGCTGGTAAAAAAGATCAAAGTTATGTATTATGGAATATTCCAAAAGACTTAATCCAATATGTTTTATTTCCACTTTCAGATTTTGAGAGCAAAGAACAAATTAGAGAAATAGCAAGAGAAAAGAATTTAAAAGTTGCTAATAAACCAGATAGTGAAGATATTTGTTTTATTCCAGATGGAAACTATAAAAAGTTTTTAGAAAACAATTCTAATATAAAACCAAAGGCTGGAAATATTGTGAATTTAGAGGGGAAAATTTTAGGAAAACATACAGGACTATATAATTATACTATTGGTCAAAGAAAAGGACTTGGAATTTCAAATCCAGTACCACTTTTTGTATTAGGATTTAATAGAGCAAAGAATGAAGTAATTGTTGGAGAAGAAGATAAGCTTTATAAAAAAGAAATTATAGTTAAAGATATAAATTTATTGTTAGTTGATGAAATAAAAGAAGAAATGGAAGTAGAAGTAAAAACAAGATATTCTACAAGAGCTGCTAAGGCAAAGATTTCTCAACAAGGAAATGATATAAAAGTTGTCTTTGATGAACCACAAAGAGCCTTAACCCCAGGACAGTCAGCAGTATTTTATATTGATGATATTGTTGTTGGTGGTGGCAAGATTTGCTAGTGTTTGATAATATATTAATATGACCGACATATTGAATATAAGTAGCAAAGATTTTGTTGTAAAAAATATGTTTATATAGGAGAAAATAAAATGCAAAATCAATTTTCTAGAACAGAATTACTAATAGGAAAAGAATCAATAGAAAGATTAAATAATGCAAAAGTAGCTATATTTGGTATTGGTGGAGTAGGTTCTTTTGTTGTAGAATCTTTAGCAAGAGCAGGAGTACAAAATTTTATAATTGTAGATGATGATAAAGTTTGTTTAACAAATTTGAATAGACAAATAATTGCTACATATAAAACAATAGGAAAATATAAAGTAGATGTTGCAAAAGAAAGAATATTGGATATAAACCCAAAAGCTAATGTAGAAACATATAAAGAATTCTTTATGCCAGACAGTAAGGAAATCTTAGATAAAAGTGTATCTTATGTAGTTGATAGTGTTGATACAGTAACTGCAAAAATAGAATTAGTAATGCGAGCAAATAAGCTAAATATTCCAATCATTTCAAGCATGGGAACTGGAAATAAATTAGACCCTACAAGATTTGAAGTAACAGATATATACAAAACTAGTGTATGTCCACTTGCAAAAGTTATGAGAAAAGAATTAAAAGCTAGAGGAATAAAAAAATTAAAAGTGGTTTATTCAAAAGAAGTGCCAATAAAGCCTAAAGAAACAGAGGAAATTAGTTGTAAAAATCATTGTGTATGTCCGCCGGGAACAAAGAGAAAATGTACAGAAAAGAATCAAATTCCAGGCAGCATATCTTTCGTACCATCAGTTGCTGGTTTAATAATTGCAGGGGAAGTAATTAAAGACATAATAGGTTATGAAGAATAATTGGATATATATAATTTAGTGGCTATAATAGTCACTTTTTTATTTTATAAAAGTTACACATTGAGAAAAATAATATATCTTTTTTGGAAACTAAATAATGCTATTAGTATATATACTTTCCTTTCTGGAAAATATATGGTATAATATATAGAGATTAGAAAGGAAAGTAAAAAGATGAATATTGGAAATAAAATAAAAAAGTATAGAGAAGAAAATAAAATGACTCAAAAAGATATTGCTGAAATATTAGAAGTTGAACCAGGTACAATATCCAAATATGAATCTGGGATTATTGAGCCCAATATAGAATCACTAAAAAGATTAGCAGAAACATTTGGTATAACAGTAGATGAATTGATAAATAATGATGAAAAATTTGAATTATCTAAGATAAATGTGTTAGAAGTTTTAAGAGAGCAAAGAGAGATGAAATTAAAAGGAAATTTATACCATAATACACAGATAATATTTGCTTATAATACAAACCATATAGAAGGAAGTAAACTAACAGAAGAGCAAACAAGACACATATTTGAAACAAATTCAATTTTATTTGAAGGACAAACTATTACAAATGTTGATGATATATTAGAAACAGTAAATCATTTTAAAATAGTTGATTATATGTTAGATATAGCTGATAGAGAATTGACAGAAGAAATGATTAAAGAATTTCATAAAATATTAAAAGAAGGAACAATGGATAGTAGAAAAGACTGGTTTATGGTTGGTGATTATAAAAAAGTAGTTAATGAAGCAGGTGGCATAAAAACAACGGAACCCAAAAATGTTCAAAGAGATATGTCAAAACTAATGGATTGGTATAATTCATTAGAGAATAAAACACTTAATGAAATAGTAGAATTTCATGTAAAATTTGAGAGAATACATCCATTCCAAGATGGAAATGGTAGAGTTGGTAGAATAATAATGTTTAAAGAATGTTTAAAAAACGGAATAATACCATATATCATTTTAGATAAAGATAAGCTGTTTTATTATAGAGGTTTGAAAGAATACAAAAATGAAAAAGGATATTTAATTGATACATGTTTGAATGCACAAGACCAATATATTAAGATGATAGAATATTATTTGAAATAGAAAAGTATAGGCAGGTAATCCTGCTTTTTTTCTGGAAAAAAAGTGGTTGATATATGATTTAATAAATGGTAAAATGAAAAGGGGCAAATCAGTACTAACTCGAACAAGAAGGGAGTAATATATGAAAGTTTTTATAGCAGGACCAATAGCTGTAAAAGAACTAAATAATGATATTATATTCAAATTACAAAATATTTGTCAAAAAAACTATGAAATATTAGTAGGTGATGCAAATGGAATTGATAGTTGTGTACAAATGTATTTACATCAAAAATCATATAAAAATGTTACTGTGTTTGCCAGTAGTGGTATTGCCAGAAATAATTATGGTAATTGGAAAATCGAAAATGTTGAAGTAGAAAATGGAATTAGAGGATTTGATTTTTATAAAAGAAAAGATTTGGAAATGGCGAAAAAAGCTGATATAGGATTTATGATTTGGAATGGTGAAAGTAAAGGAACCTTTAATAATATGTTAAATATATTATCTTTTAGCAAAGAAGTAGTTCTTTATTATTTGCCAAATAATAAGTTTTATGTATTTAGGAAAATGTCAGATTTTAAATTGTTTTTAATGCAAAATGTAAAGCTTAATAAAAATTTAAAAAATATATTATATGATATGCAAAAAAAGAATTGTATTCAATCTAGTTTATTTTAATAAAGGGGATATAAAAATGTTAAAATTTAGAAATGAGAACGTACAAAAAGAAGCAAAAAAGAAAAATAGAAATTTAATTATTTCTATACTAATTATTATTGTTGCTGTAGTTTTATTTGTATATGCTAGTAGCAATGACGCAAAAGAAGAGGAAAACAAAAAATATTTAAATGATGTTATAATGGAACAAGAAAATACAGATAAAAAGTCATATGTAAATGTAGCTGTAATTCCTTATGTTTTTGCAGAAGAATCAGAAACAAGCAATAAATATTATTTAATAACAGATGGGAAATATTTATATATTGTATATTTAACAGATAAACAATTTAACGAATTAGATAGAGATGATATTGAAACTACACCTATTAGAATAGATGGAATTACTAAAGCAATATCAGATAATATATTAGAATATGCACTTGAAACTTATAATGAGCCTTTAGATGAAGAAAATAAAATTTCAGAAGATGAAGCTAAAACTTATTTTGGAACTGTTTATTTAGATGCTACAACAGAATTTACAGAAGCAAATGATACATACTTTACATTTGGAGCATTAGTCGGAATTATTGGTATAATATATTTTGTAATAGCCTTAATTTTAAAAATTAAATATAATAGAAGCATAAATAAATTAAGTGAAGAAGATATCAATTTACTTGATGATGAAATGAATAGTGCAAGTGCTTTTTACTATGATAGGCAACATTTATGCTTAACAGAAAATTATATTATACAATTTTCTGGAAAATTTAAAGCAATTTCATATAAAGATGTTGTTTGGATGTATAAATTTGTACAAAGAGTTAACTTTGTTAAGTCTTATGAAGCTATAAATATAATGACAAATGATGGTAAAATAACTACAATTGCAACATTTCAAATGATTACAAAGTCAAGAAAAGAATTGTTTGAAGAGATATGGAATACAATTGCTAATAAAAACCCAGAAATTCTTTTAGGATATTCAAACGAGAATAAACAAAAGATGAAAGAAGAATATGGTAGAAAGAAAAATAAAAAAGAACTTTTGTAAAAATAAAAAAGTTGGGAGGTAGAGATTATGCCTATAAATATTGATAAAGTAGTTAGAGATTTTGTAGAGGAAATAAAAAAACTTTTAGGAGCACGACTAAAAAAAGTAATATTATATGGTTCTTATGCTAGAGGAGATTATAATCAACATTCGGATGTTGATATAATGATTTTAACCAATTTATCTTTTAAAGATATAGAAGAATATCGCGATAAAATATCTGATATTGCTTATGATATCGAATTAAACACTGGCATAGTTTTATCTCCTGTTATAAAAAATATAGAAAATTATAATTTAAAGAGTAAATTTATACCATTTTATAAAAATGTTGAAAAGGAAGGAGTGGTGTTGGTAAATGGATAATGAAACTATAGAAGATTTTGCAAAATATAGATTAAATAAAGCGAAGGAAACTTTAGAAACAGCAAAAATGATTTTTAAAGATAGAAAAGATCTTACGAGTGCTAATAATAGAGCATATTATGCGATATTTTATGCAATTAGGGCTGTCTTGGCAACAGAAGAAGTTGATTTTAAAAGACATAAAGATGTATTGGCATATTTTAATAAAGAATATGTTAGCAAAGAGATTTTTCCAAAAACAATTGGAAGAAAAATCGCACAAGCTCAAAGAATAAGAGAAGATAGTGATTATGATGATGATTATGAACCATCTGCTGAAAAGACAGAACAGCAAATTGAAACTGCAGAAGAACTAATTTTGATGGTTGAAACATACATAAATAATTATTATAAAACTAATCAATAAAAGGAAATTTATAATGTCAGATAGAAAAGAAAGTGAAAATTTAAAAGCCTTTAGAATAGCTTATTATGATTTGCTATATCATTATGATAATAAAGCAGAGAAAGAGCAAATAAAAGCTATGGTTGTGAAGAAAGAGAATATAGTAAAAAGAGTAATACATAAAATTAAAAGTTTCTTTTTCTTCTATTAACGCCATATAAAACTTTGGTAGCGCAAATGTTTGAAATAAAATATCGCAAATCTTTGAAACAAAATACCACAAATGTTTGAAATGAAAAAGCACAAATCTTTGAAATAAAATACCACAAATCATTGAAATGAAATAAAATTTATAGTATAATATATATGAATAAAGTGGATAGGAGAATGATTATGGGAATATACAAAGAAAGAATAATTGATAAAGAACTATCTAAACAAATGAAAGTGGCTGGAGCTATTTTGATAAGAGGTCCAAAATGGTGTGGCAAAACCACTACATGTAAGCAAAGAGCAAAAAGTTATATAGAATTACAAGACGAAGATATTGACATGGAAAATTCAAATGCTTTAAAACTTGCTGAATTGAAACCATCTTTATTATTAGAAGGAGAAAAGCCAAGATTAATTGATGAATGGCAACTTGCTCCTAACTTATGGAATACAGTTAGGCACTCTGTTGATGAAATAGGAAAAAAAGGACAGTATTTATTAACTGGTTCAGCTACTCCTAATGAAAAAGAAAATCAAAATTTACATTCTGGTGCTGGAAGATTTGCTTTTTTGAATATGAAAACAATGTCGTTATATGAGAGTGGAGATTCAAATGGAAAGATTTCATTAGCAGAGATATTGAATGGAAATAGGAAAATTGATGGAATTACGAGTGATATTACTTATGAAAGAATGGCTTTTTTAATTTGCAGAGGTGGTTGGCCGGATATTTTTAATATAGAAGATGAAGATGTTTCTTTAAGTATAGCTAAAAACTATATTACTGCTGTTTGTGAATCAGATATTTCAAGAATAGATGGAATTTCAAGAAATACAGAGCTTGCAAGATTGATTTTAAGAGCTTATGCAAGATTGGATTCAACAATTGAATCTAATCAAACTTTAATATCTGATGTTATTGCTAATAATAATAATGTAACAGATAGAACAATAAATGATTATTTAGCAATTTTGAAAAAACTATATATAATTGATGAAATTCCTGCTTGGAATCCAAATATTAGGAGTAAAACAGCAATTAGATCTACTCCTAAAAAGAGTTTAGTTGACCCTTCTTTAGCAACTGCAATACTAGGAATTTCACCTAAAGAACTAATGCTTGATCCAAATACTTACGGACTATTATTTGAAAACTTGGTAGATAGAGATTTAAGTGTGTATATAAATGCAATAGGTGGTACATTAAGTCATTATAGAGATAGATATGGTTTAGAATGTGATGAAGTTGCTCATTTTGATAATGGAAAATATTGCTTAATAGAAACTAAAATTGGCAGTGAAAAATCAATTGATGAAGCTGAAAAACATTTGTTAGAATTGGAAAAATTGATTAAAGAAAATGGAAGATTAAGAAAACCAGAATTTTTAATGATTATTACTAATACTAAAATGGCATATACTACTAAAAATGGCGTGCTAGTTGTTCCAATAGGCTGTTTGAAAGATTAAAGTATTATATTGAATTTTTAGATAAAAGACTTTTGCAAAGAGTGTTATTTTGGCACTGAAAAGCAAGAGTCTTTTTTGTTTGAAATTTAATAAATAATAAAGAGCTATTCCTAAATTAAATTGTTTGATAATAAATTTATAAAAATCAGTATTAGATTTACATAAGTAGTTGCAAAATACAGAGAAATATTGTATAATAAAAAATGTTGAAAGGAACGGAGATTATATATGGATAATAGTAAAAGTAGAATTTTAGTTAATTTTGTACCTAGAGAAGGTGAAATTATTACTTGCGATAAAGATAATGGTGGTCAATATGTAAAAACACCATTTAGAGGAATACAAGCAAATGGATTTTATGGTGAGATTTATTCTAATTACGAGAGAAATATTATTTATAGTCAAATTGTTTCAAAAAGTATTGAATTTCATAACGAAATGAATGAAGATGAACTTGAAAGTAAAATTAGAAAAACGATAAACCCTAATATTTATAAGGCTATTCAGGATTATGAATTTGTACTTGAAACAGAATTTGCAACACATACTCGTGCAGATGACTATGTTGAAATAATGCTACAAGAAGTAGAAAGGTTATCAGGAGAAAGCGATAAGGATTATGAAAAGAGAGTAAATAAATTAAAAAAAGAACAATTGGCTGATATTGGTATCTTTATAAACTATGATTTGCGTGGTTTAATGTTTGCCAAATTGCCATTAAAAGCTAAATTAAAGATGTTAGATGATGCTAAGAAAAATGCTGGAATTTCAAGTAAAGAACATATTAAAATGATGAATAATTTTTATGAAGAATATGAAGACGACTTAAGTACTGAAGATGATTGAGAAGTCTTAGTAGAAAAAGTAAGACAAGAAGTAGCTAGAAAAAATAAAGAGTCTTTGGAAGAATCTTTTAAAAAGCCAGAAGTTCCAGAAAATGGAGAAAGTAGAGAACCATCAAGTAAAGAAGCTAGTAAAACAAATTCAGTAAATGAAGTAGAGGAATTTAATATAGAATTAGTACCTGGTGTATTTGATGGTAATGTAGAAACAAGTAAGGTGTTTGAAGAATTATGTGCTTTGTATTCAGATGATGAAGGAAAAGAAAAAAATAATAAATCTCTTTTGAAAGTTATAAAATCAAAGGCTTCTGGAATGATGAAATCAGCTAAAAGTTTTGGAAAAGCTGTAACAAGTGCTTTTGATAGATTAACTGTAAAAAGTAGTGAAAAATTAAGTAGTACATATACAACAGCAAAGGGAACAATTGATAAATTGAAGAAAGCTGCTGAAAGTAAAGAACATAGAAAAAATATAGCTAAAAAGATTGCTGTTGCTGGAATTATGAGTGCTATTACAATAGGAGCTCTTACTACTGCAATGAATAGAACTGGAAAAACACTTGATAAAAAAGCTGTGGGAGAAAACAATTCAAAAGCTTCATCAAGTTATAGTATGGATTTTGAAAGTAAAGATAATATAACAGGTACTTTATCAGGAAATAGAGTAAAAGTTTTAATAGAAGATTCAGAAGATAATTCAAAAGTTGAGTTTGAATTACCGGCTGAAGAAAGTAATATTGACTTAAAAGAGAGCCTTTCAAATAGTATAGAGGATAATATTGGTATTGGAAGTACTGTTAAATTAACAGAAGGGTCTTATTATGCAGACCCAACAGGAAATGGAACAGAATATAAATTAGAAAATTTTACTGCTAAATATGGAAATGAATTTGAAATATCAAGAGTAAATATAGTAACTGAAGATGGAAGAAATGTACAAATAAATATGAAAAATGGCTCTGGTACAACATATTCAGAAATAAAAGCTATGTATCCAAATTGTACAATTACTGCTACTCATTTAAGCAAAGGAAATATGCAAGTTGGTTGGTTGCCAATAAATGAACAAGAAATAGCACATAGTATTTTGAATGATATGGACTTGTCAAAAGAAGCTAAAGATATTATTTTAAATAGTGAAAATGGTAAAATAACAGAAAGTGAAAAGGAAACAATAGAAGCATCAATTAAAAGAAATGCTGGAAAAACAACAAGAGAAATTAGCACTATTAGAGATTATGAAATTGCAGAGTAATATTTTTAAAATTTATTAATAAATTGTTAAGATTAGGGTTGAAACTAGCATCATTGTATGATACAATTTAACCATTGAGCATAGATTTACATAATATAGAGAAGATGATATAAAAAACAAAAGTTGTAAATATTAGAAAAATAAAAAACAGAGTATAAATTGTCAATTTTTATTTTAGGGGGAGTATTTGAAATGGATGAGGAGCAATTAGCTATTCCATTTGATGCAAAAGCATTGCACAGAAATTTTGCAAAAAGAATACTAGTAAAAATTAAACAATTACTAAAGGCTTTCTTTAAAAGAATATTCGAAATACTAGTTTCATTTGTAGGTTTAATTTTATTAGTTCCATTAACAATGGTAGTAGGAATAAAAAATGCTATTAACAAAGATTATGGACCAATATTTTATACACAAGATAGAATTGGAAAAAATGGAAAAGTATTTAAAATGTATAAATTCAGAACAATGGATAAAAATGCAGATGAAGAACTTACAAAAATTTTAAATACTGATGAAAACAGAAAAGAAGAATTTAATAAGTATAAGAAATTGTATAATGATCCGAGAGTTACCAAGGCAGGCTATTTCTTAAGAAGAACAGGCTTAGATGAATTGCCTCAAATGCTTAATATTTTAAAAGGCCAAATGAGTTTAGTAGGGCCAAGGCCATATAGACCGGAAGAACAAGAAGATATGGGAAAATATTATTCTTACATAATTCAACATAAACCTGGTATCACAGGAATAAGTCAAATTTCTGGAAGAGCTAGAGTAGAGTTTGCAGATAGATTGGATATGGATTTAAGATATCATTATAGAAAGAATTTCTTACTAGATTTAAAAGTTTTACTAATCACTATGTTAGTAACTTTGAAAAGAAAAGATACATATTCAGATGTTGGCGTTCAAGTAAATGATTTAGCAAATGACATTGTAAAAGGAATAACATTATTTATAAAAAGATGCATAGATATATGTGGTGCTATAGTAGGAATTATAATGTTAATCCCATTAACTTGTATTGTTGCAATCGTTAATTCTATAAATAAAGAGAATGGACCACTTTTTTATACTCAAAAAAGAATTGGAAAAGATGGAAAATATTTTAAGATGTATAAATTTAGAAGTATGGTTGTTGGTGCTGATGAAAAATTAAAAAAGATTCTTGAGGAAAATGAAGATTTAAGAAAAGAATTTGAAACAACTAGAAAATTACAAAATGATCCGAGAATAACTAAAGTAGGACATTTTTTAAGGAAAACAAGTTTAGATGAATTTCCACAATTTATTAATGTATTAAAAGGTGAAATGAGTTTAGTAGGACCACGTGCTGTAATAGATGGTGAAATTGATCTTTTTGGTGAACATAAATCAGAAGTTTTAAGTGTAAAACCAGGTATCACTGGCTATTGGGCAGCAAATGGAAGAAGTAATACGTCTTACGAAGAAAGAGTTGAAATGGAAACGTATTATGCCAATAATATGTCTATTAAATTAGATATAAGAATCTTATTTAAAACAGTAATTTCTGTAGTAAAAAAAGAAGGAGCTGTTTAGTAAAATTGCCTTGCTTAAATGAGCAAGGTTTTTTTATTTATAATCATGTTAGATAGTTATTGATTATTTTATTATATAATGATAAACTAGAAAAGAGATTTTATTATTTTAACGGAGAATAGTTAATGAAAAATAATAGTAATGAAATTATTAGAGTGGCACAAATTATAGGAAAATGGCTTGGTGGTGGAGTGGAATCTGTCGTAATGAATTATTATAGACATATTGATAGAACTAAAATTCAGTTCGATTTTATATGTGATGAAGATTCTACGAATATTCCATATGAAGAAATAGAAAAAATGGGTGGTAAAGTTATTTTAATACCACCATATCAAAAAGTTTTTAAGTATCATAAAAAACTAAAAGAAGTATTAAAATCTGGTGGATACAAAATAGTTCACTCACATATTAATACATTATCAGTTTTTAGTTTGTTTGCTGCAAAGTGTGCTGGAGTTCCAGTAAGAATTGCACATAGTCATAGCACGACAAATAAAAAAGAAAAAAAGAAGAATTTATTAAAGCAAGTATTAAGACCATTTAGCAAAGTATTTGCAACAGATTATATGTGTTGTTCAGAACTTGCTGGCAGATGGTTGTTTGGAAACAAGGAATATGACCAAGACAATGTTTATCTTTTAAATAATGCAATTGATTTAGATAAATTTAAATATGATGAGAAAATTAGAAGTAATAAAAGAAAAGAATTAAACATATCTGATGATACATTGGTTATTGGACACGTTGGAAGATTTGTAGAACAAAAAAATCATAGATTTTTAATAGACATATTTAATGAAGTACATAAGCAAAAAGATAATTCGGTATTATTATTAGCAGGGCAAGGACCTTTGTTGGAAGAAATTAAAGAAAAAGTAAAAGAACTAAATTTGAACGATAAAGTTATATTTTTAGGACAAAGAAGTGATATAAATGAACTATATCAAGTTTTTGACATTTTTTGTTTACCAAGCCTTTATGAAGGATTACCAGTTGTTGGCGTTGAAGCTCAAGCAATAGGGCTATTATGTATGCTATCTGATGATATGACTAAAGAAACTAAGATACTCCAAAGCACACAATTTCTATCATTGAATCAAAAAGCAAGTGAATGGGCAAAAATTATACTTGATAAAAGTAAATTAGGTTGTAATAAAGATACAGTTAAGGAAATGAGTGAAAATGGGTTTAATATAAATATAGAAGCAAATAAACTTGAAAAAAAATATATAAAACTGGCATATGGTGGTGATAAAATATGAAAATTGCTATAATAGTCTGTTGGATGGGAAAGATACCAGAGTATTTTAAAATGTGGGAGTATTCATGTTCGAAAAATCCTGATTATGATTTTTTAATTTTTACAGATCATCCTAGAAAAAGTGGTTTTAAGAATGTCACATTTATAGATTTTTCTTTAAACAATTTTAATAAAATTGCATCAGAAAAATTGAAAATGGATATAGAAGTCAAAAGACCATATAAGTTATGTGATTTTAGGCCAGCATATGGATTAATTTTTGAAGATTATTTAAAAAATTATGATTTTTGGGGACATTGTGATATAGATCAAATTTTTGGAAAAATAAAAAACTTTGTTACTGAAGAAGTATTGAATAATTATGATAAAATCAATAAGAATGGACATTTTGTTTTATATAGAAATACTTCAAAAATGAATAATCTTTTTAAAGAAAAAGGAAGTTTGTTTAATTATGTTGATGTTTTTAAATCCAATGAAAATTTTGCTTTTGATGAATATACTGGTATAAATATGATTGTAAAAAAGCAAAATATAAAATTTTTCTATATTAATGATTTTGCCGATATTGATAAAGGTGTTAAAAGATATATTTGTAAAAATCATGATAATTATAAGTATCAATTTTATAAATATTATGACGGAAAAATATTCAAAGTATATTATGACAATGAAATAAAAGAACAAGAAATGATGTATTTACATTTTCAAAAGAAAATACCTAAAATGAAAATAGATTCTATGGATAAGTGCATTGCAATGGGATATAAAAAATTTTGTAATATAGATAATAAAGTTAATATAAGAGTTATTGAAGATGTAAATGGACATGAAAATAGGATTATGAATTTATTTGAAAAAATTTTTTATTGTTATACTAAAATTAAAGAATTTTTCTTTTCCTCAAAAGAAAAAAAAGAAATTTGGGTTAAACAAAAAAAATCTAGGGAGGAATATAGATGAGTAAAAAGCAAGGAATTTTAACTTTTCATGCGGCTTATAATTATGGATCATGTTTGCAAGCATATGCACTACAAACATTTTTGAATAAAAATGATAATAAATTTGAAATAATAAATTATAGACCATATAATCAACATGGTATGTATAGTTTGATTAATTTAAGATATTTTAATAAAGGAGTATTAGTAAAAAATATATATAATGTTTTACATTTAAAAAAAATCATTGAAAGAAATAAAAGATATGACGAATTTATACATAAATATTTTTCTTTGAGTCATCAAAAGTATTTAAATGAAAAAGAATTATCTAGAATAATTAATGATTATGAAACTATAGTATGTGGAAGCGATCAAATATGGAATTTATCTAAATCAACATATGATCGTAGTTTGGCTTATTATTTAGAATTAGAAAATAAATTTAATGGAAACGCTATTGCTTACGCCCCATCTTTTGGAGATACCGTTAATAATATTGTAAAAAATGAAATGTTTGATATTAAATATCTTAAGAATTTTGATTATCTTTCTTTTAGAGAAAATGATGTTGTGAATATAATGAAAGATATGGGATTTGATTCAACACTTGTACTTGATCCAACTTTATTATTAAATAAAGCAGACTGGGAAAAATTAATTGGACCACCTATAGTAAATAAACCATATATATTTTATTATTCTCTTAATTGTAAGGAATATTCAATGAAATTTGTAAAGAAAATAAGCGAGGAAAATAATTTACCAGTAATAACTTCTTTTATGCATCCAAGAGAAAGTTTTAAAAAGATTAAAATATATGGTAATTCAGGTCCATTAGAGTTTCTTAATTTGCTATATTATTCTACTTTAGTTTGCTCAAATTCTTTTCACGGAACAGTTTTTTCTATTATTTTTCAAAAGGATTTTTATGCTATTTTTGATGAGAATAGAGAACAAAAAGTAATAAGGGAAAATAGAAAAGCTTCATTGCTTGAGCAACTTGGTTTATCTGATCATATTTCTTCTTATTCAAATTATGTGAGTTTAGATGATATAAAAAATACAAACTATAGTGATGTTGAGGAAAGACTAGAAAGATTGAGAAAAATTTCAAGTGATTATTTATTAAATGCAATAAAAAGGGGAAAAAAATATGATTAATTTTGATTTTAAAAAGAATTGCTATGGATGTGGATTGTGCAAAAATATCTGTCCAAAAAGTGCTATCAAAATGAAAGAAAATGAAGATGGTTTTTTGAATCCTGTGATTGATATGAAAAAATGTAGTAATTGTGGCCTTTGCGAAAAAAAGTGTCTTTATTTAAATGAGGAACCTGTAAAGAAAATAAATCGAGATAATGATACTTTTGCTGTTCAAATAAAAGATAGAGAAAGTTTGAAAAAGAGTTCATCAGGTGGTTTTTTTTATGAAATAGCAACTAATTTTATAAATAATGGTGGATATGTTGCTGGATGTATTTGGGATAAAGAAATGATGCCTATGCATATTCTTTCAAATAAATTAGACGATATAAAACGAATGCAAGGTTCTAAATATGTTCAAAGTAATTTATCAAATATTTTTAAGGAAATTAAAGAAATTGTAAAAAATAATAAAGTGATGTTTGTAGGTACGCCTTGTCAGGTCAAAGCAATAAAGTCATTTATTAATAGTGATAATTTAGTAACTATTTCTTTAATATGTGAAGGAGTTCCATCTAGAAAAGTTTGGAAATTATATAAGGATTCATTAGAAGAAAGTCAAAAATCAGAATTGGTGAAGGTGAACTTTAGAAATAAAGAGAATTGTGGTTGGAAAATGCCAGATTCTGTGTATGTATTTGGAAATTCAAAAGAAATAAAAAAATTATCATTTAATTTGGATAACTATGTTTCTTCATTTATTGAAGGATTAATTATGAATGAAAAATGTTATGATTGTAAATTTAAGGGAAACAATAATTTAGGAGATATAATAATTGGTGATTTTTGGAAAGTACCAGATAATTTGTTTGGCAATCAAACAAAAAATGGCGTT
This sequence comes from uncultured Clostridia bacterium, assembly GCA_934140005.1. Lineage (GTDB taxonomy): Bacteria > Bacillota > Clostridia > TANB77 > CAG-508 > Scatovivens. The sequence goes on along the minus strand of CAKPBB010000003.1, from coordinate 79,173 downwards.
TCTGCGATAATTATAAAAAACAAAAAAGGAGAGGAATTATTAAACTCCATAAAAAATATTGATATAAAAAAAGTAAATATGGATCTTGTTATTAATGGTAATCCAAATTTGGAAAATTCTATAGTAAAACCAATAGAACGTGAATCGTTTTTTTCGGAAATGAATCAGATTGAAATAAATAAAAATTTTGAAAAAAACAATAAAAAATTAAATTCGTATAAGAAAAAGATACTAAAAGTATTATTTAATTTAAAAATTATAAAATATTTAAAAAAATAATATTTTTTGAAGGTGTTATATTATGAAAAAAATAATGTTTGTTATGCCAAATAAAGGATTCTCAGGCGCAGAAAAGGTAGTGATACAAATTATTAATGGTATTAAAGATAACTTTGAATGTTATTATATATCTGAAGCAGGATCAATAAATTTATATTTGGAAGAAAATAAAATTAAACATATAGTTACTAAAAATAATCTTAATAGAAAAGAATTAAAAAATATAATGAATATTATTAAGCCTGATATTGTAATTGCTACGGATTATAGAGCCAGTGTAATAATGTCATCAATTAAAGGAAAATACAAATTGATTTCTCATTTACATAATAATCCTTCTTGGATAAAGAAAATAAATAAAAATAGTATATTGTATGCCATTGCATCTATTAGATTTGATAAAGTTTTTATTGTATCAGATTCAATAAAAAAAGAATTTATTTTTCGTAAATTAATAGAAAGAAAAATATTTTTAGTATCTAATCCACTATCTAGAAATGATATTTTAAATGAGGATAGTAATAATTATGATAAAATTTATGATATATCTTTCATTGGAAGATTTTGTGAACAAAAAAATCCAGAAAAATTCATAAAGGTTGTAAGTGAATTTAAAAAAAGGAAAAAGCCAATTAAAGCATTAATGATGGGAGATGGTTCATGGAGAAGTAAAGTTACTGATTGGATTAGTTATTATGATGTAAAAGATTGTATAGAATTAAGAGACTTTGAAAAAAATCCATTTTCTTATTTTAAAAAATCTAAGATAATTGTTATGCCATCAAAATTTGAAGGATTTGGTTTAGTTGCATTTGAGGCTATGTGTTTAGGTGTACCAGTTATTGCTTGCCCTGTTGGTGGATTGGTTAATATTATTGATAATAAATGTGGATATTTTTGCAATGAAGTTGATGAATTTGTTGATATTATATCATTATTATTAAGTGATAAAGAGGAATATAATAAGAAAGTTAATTTATCAATAGAGAAAAGTATTCTATTAGATAATTATAAGAATTATATTGAAAATATAAAAAAATGTTTATTATAGGAGAAAAATAATGAGAAAATATTCAGTAGATATAAAAACAATTGTTATTTTTATTTGTGTACTATTAAAATATTTAATTGAGTATAAGGTTAATACATACATATTATATTCTGTAGTACTGATTATATTATTTTTTCAGTTTTTAAGAATAATAAATACTTTGAAAGGTAGAAGTATTATAGGAAAAACATTTGCTTTTCTTGTGCTATCAACGATAAGTGTTATAGTTTATAAAGATGTTAATTTATTAATTACTTTTATATTAGCACTTACATTAATAAATTGTGATGTAAAAGAATTTGTAAAAAAATTTATGATATCTTCTTCAATTATGTATGTTGTTACAATAATTTTATATTTCTTAGGAATATTAAATGATAATTATTTAATTAGAATGACATCCGGAGGATATATTATAAGACATAGTTTAGGCTTTACGCATCCAAATAGTATATTTATGTATTTTATTCCAATTGTGTTGTGTGCGTACTTATTAGAGGATAAGAAAAAGAGGTTTTATATAACTTTTTCTATTTTATCTTTAATATTGTATAAATTATCATTATCTAGAACTGGAATATATTGTATTGCAATATTATTTATTTTAGATTTATTTAAAGATAAAATAAATTATAAGAAAATAATTAGTTGGTTACCTTTATTGTTTTTCGGAGCATCATATTTTTTAGCAATTAAATATGGCGATACCAAAAATAATTCAATTAATGTCTTATTAAGTAATAGACCATACTTATGGAATAGAATAATTGAAAGTGCTAATATGTTTACAATTTTTGGTAGCAATGTATTAAGTGAAGTATATTTAGATAATTTTTATTTAGCTATGGTATATAGATGTGGATTATATTCAACATTATTATATTATCTTATACTTATAATGGGAATTAAAAATATTAATAATAGTAAAGTATATGTGTCAATTTTAATTTTTATGATATATGGACTTGCAGAATCAAATACTTTAATTGGAAGTATAAATTTTACATTGGCATTTTTATTATATTCAATAATACATGATAAATTTGAGTTTGGAGGAATAGCAAATGATACAGACTAAAGATGATTACTTATATTATATAAAATGTGATAAAGAAGCAAGAGGATTTACAAAAAATAAATATTTTGGTATAAGAGGTGAAATTCCAGTTTATAAATTTCAATTGTTAATGAGGAAAGTTGAATACTATAATAATTGCAAAAAAGACTTAATTTCTAAAATATATTTACTTATTTTAAAATATAAATATAAAAAACAACAAATAAAATATGGCTTTAGTATTCCGATTAATACATTCGGACCTGGATTATACATTCAACATAGGGGAACGATTTGTGTGAATGGAAGTGCAAAAATAGGATGCAATTGTAGAATCAATGTTGATGTAAATATTGGTACTAATATGGAAAAAGAAGAGGAAGCCCCAATAATAGGCGATAATTGCTTTATAGGTCCTGGAGCTAAATTATTTGGAAAAATAAAAATAGGTAACAATGTGGCAGTAGGTGCAAATGCTGTTGTAAACAAATCTTTTGGAGATAATGTAACTATAGCAGGTGTTCCAGCAAAAATAGTAAACAATATTGGAACCCAAAATAGAATGAGATATTATTTAAAAGGGAGAAATTATGAATAATAACAGAGAAAAGAATTTTATAAAGAATACGATTATAATTTTTTTAAGTAAATTTTGTACTCAATTTTTATCATTTTTTCTATTACCTTTATTTACAGCATTATTAAGTACAGAAGAATATGGATATTTTGATTTATATTCTACATATGCATGGTTATTAGCTATTTTTTTGACACTTCAATTGGAAAATGGAATGTTCCGTTTTTTAATTGATAAGAGAGATAATAAAGATGGCGTTAAGAATATTATATCAAATGGAATTATTATAATTTTAATACAACTAATAGTTTTTTTGGGGTTATTTTTTATAGGGCTAAAATTTTTTTGTATAAAAAACATAGAATATATATTTATTATGACAATTAGCACCTCATTATTAAATTTAATGCTCCAGATAACAAGAGGTATTGGTAAAAATATAGAATACAGTATATCAAGTATTATTTCTGGAGTTTCCAATGTTGTATTTTGTATTATTTTTATTAAACTATTATCATTAAAACTTTTTGGAATTGTCTTAGCCTATGTTTTATCAAATTTAGTGGCATCAATTTATTTGATTGTAAAAATTAAAATATATAAATATATTGATTTTAGAATATTATCTAAAAATAAAATAAAAGAGTTAATAGCATATTCATTTCCATTAATACCAAATAGTATATCTTCTTGGATAATGAGTATTTCTGATAAGGTGATGATTTCTTTTCTTTTAGGAGCGTCATCTAATGGAATTTATTCAATTTCGACCAAATTTTCAATGTTATTATCACATGTTTTTACTGTTTTTAGTTTGTCTTGGACTGAATCTGCATCCATGAGCAGTGGAGATGATGATCGAAATAGTTATTTTTCAAAAATAATCAACAACATTTTTTTGATATGTTCATTTATTTGTATAATACTACTTGCTGCAATGCCAATAATTTTTAAATTATTAATTGAAGAATCTTATTCTAGTGCATATATATATATTCCGATTTTAATATGTGCATCATTTTTTGAATTATTTAGTGTTTTAATTGGTGGTGTTTTTATAGCATTAAAACTACCCAAAAAAATTGCAACTACTACGGTTATTGGAGGAATTATAAATATTGCTATTAATACTTTATTTTTGAAAAAGTATGGAATTATTGTTGCATGTATATCAACTTTAGTATCATATATATATATATCTGTAACTAGATATATTAAAATATCTAAATATGTAAAAATTAAATTAAATAGTTATAAATATTTTCTTATAATAATTTTATATATAATTACTGTATTTATATATTACTATAAGTCAGTAATCGTGAGCATAGTTAATATTATTATTTTATGTATTGCGTTTTTTAAGATTAATCAAGAAAATTTAATGACTATATTAAAAAAAATAACAAAAATGAAAAATATATAAATCCTTATTAAAAAATTTTATTAATGATGTATAATTTTCAACATACTTATAAAAATTGAAATTAAAAATACTATCTATTGCAAACAATAGATAGTATTTTTTTACAAAGTGTGCTAAAATATTGTCGAATTAGTGGAGGATTTTATGGACCAAAAAGACTTAGTAGAATTATTATTAAAAACATATTTACCAACTACATTTGTTGAAATGATTTTATGTCTAGGAATAATATTAATGTTATCTTATTTTGGAAAAGTAAGTTTGGTTATTAGTGCAATTATTGCTATAATTGCAACATATTGTTTAAATACGATATATCTTTTTCTTAAATATAGATGTAAAAAAAGTAAAAAGCATAATACGGTATTAGTTCTAATAAATGCAGATGATATGAAAGCTTTTGTAAATATAAAAAGCAAATTGGAATATGCAATAAAGAAAATTATTTTAGAAAACGAAATAGAGCAAAGTATAGAAATTAAATTTTTAAAAGAATATTCTTGGAATAAAGATACATGTGAAGAAATTCAAAAAAATCATAATATATTAAACTATAGATATTATCAAATTTTAAATATAGTAGAAACGACAAATTCTGGAAAAAATTGCTTTTCAGTAACTTCAAATTTGAAAATGATGCCAGATTTTATTGAAAAGAAATTTGGTAAGAAAAATGTGAAAACACTAACAGAAATGGTTATAAAATTTTCAAATATACTAATAAATTTTACAGAACTAATGGAAGAAGAAAATATGTTTGAAGATACTAAAGATTTATCTTCTAATATTTTACTTTCAGCTTGTTCTATAATTGGAACAACAATTTCTTCAATGAATGATAAGAATATAGAAGGACTAGAAAAATCAAAAGAGATTTTTGAAATTGCTTCAAAGCATTGCAAAGAAAATCAATTTCAAAGTAAGAAAATGAAAAAAATATATAAATATCTTGAAATGAAGTATAAATTATTAAAATGTGCAGTTATATCACAGGAAATTTCAATATATTTAGATTTTAAAGCTATAAATAAAAATTTGAAAAGAAAACATAGTAATAACATAATGGATGTATTAGAATGTGAGAAAATAGATGAATACTTTATAGAATTAAGTAAATATAGAAAAAAGTTTTTTGAGTATTATATAGATAGACTATTGTATGAAATTCTTAAAGGAAGTAATTATATTGTTTTAAACAATATTGTAAAAGATGCTGATGATATTATGAAATCAAATAATGCATATTATATGGATATTGATATATTTGAATTTATGATAGAAAAAGCTTTTATAGAACTTTTTTATGGAAATTATGATAAAAGTATTGCACTATATAAAGGGGCTTATATTTATTTTAAAAAATCAAATATTAGCAAAGATTTGTTGAAAGAACTAGAAGGAAAAATTTATGGCTTTTGTGATTTAATATATGAAATAACTGGTAATAGTGCATGTGAGTTTACAAAAAGATTTCTATATTGCTGTAGTGAGAAAGAAAATGATTTAGAGGCATGCTATGATGAGATTATCGAAAGGCAGAAATATATTGAATGTTTACCAGAAGGAGAGTTAAAATACTAATAAAATTATATGTATTATGAATAGAGGTATGTATGAATAAGAAAATGATTATAACTAAAAGTGGTCATAAATTATTTAAGGTGATTGAGGGAAAATGTACAGAGGATAAATGTGAATTTAAAATAATACCTGAAATGCAGAGTACAGAAATTAAAATATTCACCATGCAACTTTTTTCAAAAGCAGAAGAATTTATTTTTGATACTAATAGAATACTTGAAATAACTTACCATAAATCAACTTTGTCTCAACCTGCTAAAATACATTTGAAATTAACTAACAAAAAAGATAAAGCTGATATTAGGTATGAAACATTACCTTTAAGAAATTTAATAGAACCAGATATAAATACAGAAATACCAATTCCTTTATTTAAAGTTATAATTCCGAATGAAGTAGATACAAAAATTTATACAAAAGGAAATGAATATAAAGTATTCGATATTAAGGATAGTAATGTTATAGAAATATTTATGATGACATCAGTAAGAAAAGAAAAACAAATTTTAGAAAAATGGAATTTTTTAAATTCACAATTAATAATGAATCCAATTGAATATTGGGTTACTGGTGCAGATAAATATGCCGCTTTAAATTATAAATTACAAGAACTAGAAAGAAAAGATTTTGTTGCAAATATGTCAATGAGTGCAGATTTAAATGAGGATATAAGGCTTATTATAAATACTGTTAATTGCAAAAAGATAGATATAGAAAGATATACTATGCTATTTGTTGAAAATAAACATTATATGGGTTTTTTAGGTGGAAGAAAAGTATTTAGAAATGATGGTTCAGAGCCTAAATTAGCATATCAAATTGATATGGAAAATGATGCATATTTTGATGATAACGAAAGAAAAAGATGGAAGTATAGATTTGAAAAAGAATTTAGTAAATTAGATAAGGCAATAGAGCAAAACTCTGCTAAATATTATGGCCAATTTAAATAAAAACACATAATTTTGAGAAAAAATCTCAAAAATGTTGATATTTTTAGCTAAATAACATATAATATAAAAGAAGGAGTGATTATATTATGTTAATAAGGTTTAGCTTTAAAAATTTTAAGTCATTTAAAAATGAAAACTGTCTAGATATGGAAGCAACTTCTATAAAAGAACACGAATATAATGTTGCTAAAATTGGTAATGGCGAATATTTAAAAGTATCTGCAATATATGGAGCAAATGCTAGTGGAAAAACTAATGTATTACAAGCTTTTAACTATATGAAGAGGAGAATTTTAATTAGTGATGATACTGAAAAGAAATCTCCTATAGATGAACGAAATATATATAGTTTTATGATAAATGATGAACCAATAGCTTTAGAGGTAGAAATATTAGCTAGAAATGGCAAGATATATAAATATGGCTTTGAAGTTTTGAAAGATAAAATAGTATCTGAATGGTTATATGAGAAAAAGATCAATAAATATGTTACTATTTTTGAAAGAGAAAATACTAATATTTCAATGCCAAATAACAAAATGTCAAAATTGATAAATGTTGATGAGAACACTTTATTTTTAAATTTATTTAGTAAAATAAGTAAAAATAATGAAGACTTTTATAATGTATATAATTGGTTTGTAAATAGTGCTTACTTAGATTTAGGAAATCCGGATTTTGAAAGATTTATTAATAAAAGAGTATCATTAAAAATATTAAGTGATGAAAAATATAAAGAAACATTGTTAAATTTTATTAAGACTTTTGATTCTGGAATTGTTGGAATAAAAACTACACCAGATTCGATAGATGCTATAAAAAATAATAATGGAGTTATAGATGTTGAAGTTATTCATAGAGGAGAAAATGGAAAGCTAAAGGCATTACCATTTTATTTAGAATCAAATGGTACTCAAAAAATGTTTCATTTATTTGATTTCTTCATAGATGCATTAAACAATGGCATGGTATTATTTATTGATGAACTTGACGCTAAGTTACATCCTTTATTAACAAGATATATTATTAATTTATTCCATAATAGTGAGACAAATAAAAATAATGGACAATTAATATATTCAACACATGATACAGTAAACTTAAATAAAGAAACTTTTAGAAGGGATGAAATTTGGTTTACAGAAAAAGATAATGATGGCATTTCTAAAATGTATTCATTGTCTGATTATAAAATAGATGATGAGAAAAAAGTTAGAAATGATGCAACATACAATAAGGATTATTTAACTGGAAGATATGGTGCTATTCCAGTATTAAAGGACTTTGATATTATATGAGAAGCAGAGAATATAAAGATAATGAGCTTGCACCGGCTAATTATTTAATAATTTGTGAATAAATACTTTATTTTATGATATATATAATATATGAGAAATGATATTAAGAACAATGTGAATTTAAAAGGAGATAAATCTAACAAAATTGAACAAGATTAAAAAAATAATTTCTATAATTTTAATAATTGCGTGGATGTTACTTATTTTTACAATGTCCGAGATGACTGGAGCAGAATCTCATTCAACAAGTAAAGGCTTAATAGAAGATGCTTTAAAAGTAACACAGGCTGTTTCAAGCAATGCGGTTGAGAAATCTAACACAAGTAATAGTTTAAATTTTACTAATTCAGATGCTTCAAATACACTTGCACAAGGTAAAACAAATGAGATAACAAACAGCACAAATTCAGCTGTAGATGACATAAAAACTAAAGAAGGACTAGAAAAAGAGAGACAAACAAAAATAAATAAAATTGTAAAAAAATACGAAGTAAAAGTTAGAAAATTCGCTCATGCAAGCGAATTTTTTGTGCTAGCCTTATTATTTATAAATTTAATATATCAAAGCAAAGGAAAAGTAAAATGGCAATATTTATTAATTACAATACTATTTTGCTTTTTATATGCTTGTACAGATGAATTCCATCAAAAATTCATTGTAGGAAGAACTAGCCGATTCACAGATGTTTTAATTGACACATGTGGTGCATTAATAGCAGTGGTTGGAGTTTGCATATTTAAAATGAGGAATTTAAAAGTTGTTTTTTGGAAAAAGAAGATATAAATCTTTTTCTTGAAAATAAATACGTTATATGCTACTATGTATTTGGATAATATTAGGATCAATAGTAAAACTGAAAATGAGGTGAATAATATAGAAAACTTTGACAATTGGGTAAAACAAGAAATTATGATTGGTTCTGGAAAAGGTAAAAAAGTTTGGCTTATAAATCCTAAAAATCCAGATAAACAAGGATGGTTTAAATATGTAAAGAAGACCTTAAGAAAAAATCCAGATGGTAGTTATAGTGAATGCAATTCATATGAAAATTTTTCAGAAAAATTAGCAGAACTAATAGCCAATACTATTGGTATGAAGAATGCACATATTGATTTAGGAATATATGAGAATGAAATTGGTTGTTTTAGTTATAATATCAATAAACCAATGGAAGAAATAGTTTCTTTGATAACTAAAAAATATCCAAAATATAATGAAAAACTTTTATATGATGAGCAAAATAAAATTTATTACTCTATTCAGATGATATTGAGTTCGTTGAACAATAAAAAACTCGCAAAGGATTTTTTTAAGATTTTAATATTTGATTATATTATTGGAAATTCAGATAGACATTCGAATAATTGGGCAATTGTTCGAAAAGATAAAGATGAATTTGAAATAGGTCCTTTGTATGATAATGGTTCTTCTTTATGTGCATATGTATATGAGGAAGACATAGAAAAATATTTTCAAAAAGATAAATTAAAAATGAACAGTTTGGTTAGAACTAAATCAAAAAGTATGATAAAAATAGATGAGAAGGACAAAAAGAAACCAACACATTTAGAAGTTATAAAGTATTTACATAAGAATTTTTATGATGAAACGAATGAATTTGTTAACACAGTTATAAATAAATTAGATGAGAATAAAATTGAAAATTTAGTTGAACAAGTGAATGAGATGTCATATAATAGAAAAAGACTACTGAAGAAATATTTGAAGTTGAAAATAGAAGATTTAAAAGAAGTTTATGGTAAGTAGGTGGTAAAATGAGATTTTTTAATAAAGATTATATATATTTGGTTTGGCAGAATCCAAAGACTAGGAATAGAACAGTAGTTGGATTATTAAAAAGAAATGGAAAATATGAATTTAAATATACAAATCTAGCTAAAAAAGCACAAGAAGATGGTTTTAAATTATTACTTGCTTTTCCTAAAATAGATAAAAAATATACTAATGAGAAAATGTTTCCAGTATTTTCAAGTAGGATTCCAAGTGAAAATAGGGTTGATATAGATGAGATTCTAAAAAAATATAATATGGAAAAATATGATGAATTTGAATTATTAAAAAGAACAGGAGCTAAAACTCCATTAGATACATTAGAATTTATTGATCCAATTTTAAACCTTAAAGACGAAAATATTGTAAGAGATTTTTTTATTGCTGGTACTAGATATAATTGTAAACAAGATTATCATGAAAAGATAAATATTGGAGATGACGTAATACTAGAATGTGATATTAAAAATAAAGTTGACAAATATGCGGTAAAAATGATAGTTGACAATATATTTGTTGGCTTTGTTCCAAAATATTATTCTAAAGAAATTACTTTGTTTTTAAAACAAAATAGAAAATATACATGTAAAATTATTAATAAAAATATTAATATAAATAATTGCGAAGAATGTTTAAGAGTGCGATTAACCTTGAATCCAAGTTTGACATAAAATGGTCAAAATGCTATAATTAATATAGTCCGAATTATTTTTTGAGTGAGGTTATTGGAGGTAACTTCTATGAAAAAGCGTTTACTTACTTTGTTCGTATCCCTTATGTTGAGCTTTTGTTTTATTGCTCCAACAGCACAGGCAACTTTTTGCAACATAACCAATGATGATTTGCTTTTCTTCCGGGCAGGTAGCTATATGCAAAAACTGCAAGAGTTTGATGAGCATCCCTACAAAGTTTGGTATGATGGCGAAGAAGCCTTGAACCTGGAGTTCACTGATTTAGCAGTCTGGTACTGTTTCGAAAGATACAATACCGAGATTATTCCACAGAATTTTAAGGTAAAGACTGATGAGGTATTTACTGAGGAAGAGGAAAGGGTTGTAGCATCAGGAAGAAAGAAACTCCTCGATTTTATCGATATTACAGACACGATTAAGTCTGCAGACAAGAAGGACTTAAAGTCATATATTGTATCGATTAAATTCGAGCTTGCTGATTTTCCTGAATCTGCAAAACATCTCACAGCGGTCTATGAGCTGGGCAATGTTTATGTGAATGTTGCATACCGGCAGATTACCGAATGGGTTGTTATCCATGAACTGCTTCATGCGGTTAAGGATTATTTGTCCAAAGGTAATGACTGGTTGCAGACTGGCAAATTTGTCGAAGGTATGACTGATGCTCTCACATTTGCAGTAAATGGTGATCCGTTTGTGACTGAGCAGAATGGATATACCATGTACCGTGAGTTTGCATTCATGTTTTTAAGTGTTTTTGGCACAAAGGGAGCACAAGCTTTTCTGTATGGCAATATGGAATCTGAACTTGGTTTAGACCATGCAGAATTGGATTTGATGATTCAGTGCTTGAATCATGCAGAAGACCCTGAATATGGCAAATCTGCTCGTTCTGTGGCAACAAACTGCTTAAAGAACATGGCTATTGATTGGCAAAGCAAAAGTGAAAACAAGTGAATAAGTAAAAAAAACCTCGACTAGCATAACCGAAAACCGGTGTACATCATACAAGGAGTAATCTCCTTTGGTGTATGCCGGTTGCTTTTTATAAATAATTAAAAATTTTTTAAATAAGATATTGATTTGCAGACAAAGTGATGTTATAATGAAGCTAGATTTTCATAAAGGGGGAAGTAAAAAATGAAAAAAAGTATAGTATGTGCAATTTTATTTGTAATGCTTGTATGTGTTGCTACAACATTCGTTAGTGCAACAACAAGTTCAGAATTAGCTGCTAAGTTATATAACATGGGATCTAAATATGGTGTAACATCAGCTGATAAAGTTAAAATGGAAAGATATTTAGCAGACAACCCAGTAACAGATGAACAAGCTGATAAAATCGTAGCTGAAGCAGAAGCTGCTGTTAAAGTTATGGAAGATGCTGGAAAGACAAGCTATAAAGATTTATCTGATGCTGATAAAGCAACATTAAAAACAAAAGCTAACAATGCAGCTAGTGTTTTAGGTGTTTCTTTAACATTCAAAACAGGATCTGTTGAAGTTTACAAAGATGGAAAATTAATCGAAACAATTACATCTAAAAACGGAAAATTAGCTTACACAGGAAACAATTATGGTGTTGTTTTAGCTGTTTCTTCAATTGCAGTAGTAGCCCTAGCAGCTGGATTAGTTGCAAGAAAAAAAGCTAATGCATAGTAAATTTGCAAAATTTTTAAAAGCAACTATTATTGATATAATAGTTGCTTTATTTGTTTTATGTACTATTGTATTGATGGTTCGTTTAATTGGAGGGGCTAAAATTGACGAAATTATTTCAATGGTGAGTAAAATTACAATAAGTACAGAGCAAAAAGAAATCAAACCAATAGAATTTGAAAACAAAAGATTAAAAAATTACCCTGAATATGGAACACAATATGCAACTTTAGAAATTCCAAGTATAGATGTAGATGTGCCAGTATATTTTGGAGATACATTAGAAATTTTAAAAAAAGGTGTTGGACATTCTAGTGGAAGTTATTTTCCAGGCGAGGGTGGTTCAATTATATATATGGGACATAATTCAAAAAGTATGTTTAGAAGATTCTCAGAACTAAAAATAGGTGATGAAATCACTGTAAAGGCGACTTATGGAGAGTTTAAATATAAAATTTATGATATGCAACTTATAAAAGAAACTGAAACAGAAAAATTACCAATTCAAGAAGAAAAAGAAATCCTTATGGTATACACTTGTTATCCTTTTAATAATATTGGTTATGCAACTCAAAGATATGTCGTATATGCAGAACTTGAAAGTGATGGTGAAAATTGATGGAAAATAAAAAACAAAGAAACCTATTTAAGATAATTTTTAATTATATATTAGTTCTAATTATTTCAATTGCTTTAATAATATATTCTCTAATGAATATATTTGGAAAAACCATTTTTAGTAAAGACTATATATTAGCAAAATTAAAAGAAAGTAATTATTATACTAGTTTAGTTGCATATGTAAATGATAGTTTTGAAAATTATATACATCAATCTGGACTTGATACAGATGTACTAAACGATATAGTTACTGAAAGTAAAATAAAAGAAGATACAGATATTATCTTAAGTAATATATATGATGGAACTTCAAAAGAAATTAGCACAGATGAAATAAGGGAAAAACTTATTTCTAATATAAGTGATTCAATTGATGGAAGAAGTTTTACTAAAACAGAAGAAAAAGCAATAAATTCATTTGCTGATACAATATGTTCAACATACAAAGATGCTTTATCTCATACTAAATATGAACAAAAAATACATTCACTATATGAAGATGCTTTAAATTATAAAGCTTTAGCCAACAAAATATGCTTAATTGCAACTGGCATTTCTGCTATTTTAATGATTATATTTAATTTAAAAGAAAAACATATAATTTTAGAAAAATTTGGAATTGCTGTTTTAGCCACTGGATTGTGTTTAGCAGTACTATATGTATATATAACTACCAAAATTAATATAAGTGGAATTACAATCCTAAGTGATATGATATCAAAAGTAGTAGTAAGTATAATTTCAAGCATATTAAAAGATGTACTACAAACGGGATTTTATCTTGGAATGATAGGCTTTGTGGGCTGTATAATAGGTAGTATATTTGGATTAAAAGAGGAAGAATAAATCTTAAGCATAGCAAAAACGAAATAAAACGACTAAAAGAGAGATTTTACCAAGAAAAGAAAATAGCAAAATCATAAAAACTAGCAAAATAAGGAAAAAATGAAATCAAACTGTCTTTAAAGCAGTTTGATTTTTTTGCAAAAATTTAGTATGATATGTTTTGTAAGAAAGTCTAAAACACTAAAATTACTGATTTTAGTGGATTTATATGTATTATTAAGATACTAGGTTGGCTTCTTACCAAATTATATTTTAGGAGTCTTATATGAATAAGAAGAAAAAGGCAAGGCCCCGAACGCAGGTAAATTCAAACTTAATTAACTCAAAGATTAGAGCGTTCAAATATTACAATAAAGAAATGGAGGATACAACAAAAAGTTTTAGAATAAAAAATGAAAATGCTTCAAATATAAATTTTTACTTATTTCAAAGCATTAGAGAAAAAAGAAACTTAATTGATAAGATTTTTCAACTAGCTTATTTTTATGATAGAAATTTTACTGGCAATAAAGATTTTATGCATATTCCAAATATCAAACAGATAATGCAAAATATATATCAATATCCAGTAATATTAGCTACTCAAAAGAATGGCTTAGATGAAGAAGTTGTTGGAGCTACAACAGTTAAATTTGAGAGAAATAAATCAATTTTAAAAAATCCATATTTTCCAACAAAAAATGAAACAGTTTTATCAATTACAGGTGTTTTAGCAAAGCAAAATACTTTGGATAATTATGGTAACAGAGTAAGAGGAATTGGTAGAGAATTATTTAAGTCTGCTATAAGAGGTGCATACGAAATAAATAATCAAGAAACAATCAGACTTATTTCTGAAATAGATTGTAGAAATACAAATAGCTTAAGAGCAATTTGTACAGCAGTGAGTGAATTACAATCAGAAGGTTTTAATATTAACCTAAATTTGCCGGGCTACTACGAAATAATCAATATGGAAGGTAACCTTACAGAAGCTCCAACATTTATTGTTGAAGTAGACTTAAATGGCAATAAGGAAGCTAAAAATGAAGAAACAATATTTTCTTATGTAGGTTGCGAAGGAAAAGAATTATTTTCAAATTTAAGCAATGTATTAGAAAAAAATACTTTAGAGCAAAAACAATATACTACTAAAGTGAATGAAAATATAGTTTGTTATCATGAAATTTCACCTATAAATGCTCAAAAAATTAATCTAGAAGTTGGTAATACAGCTTTAGGAAATGAAAGAATACCAGTTTTAGGTGGATTAGAATTAGAACCTGTTCATGCATAATGCTATAATTAAGAAAGAGAGAAAATTATGAAACTAGAAAAATATAATGTAAAAATTGAAAGAGAAGCTTTAAGAATAAATAATATAGATAATAAAATTTCACAAAAAGAATTTCCAAAAGCTTTTGGAAAAAAAGAAAAAAATAATTTCATTACAACATCAGCAAATAGCGAAGCAATTTTAAAAATTTCTGCACCAATGGAATCAGGAATTGCAAATGCTTATAATAAATTTGAAGAAATTATGAATGTTGTAATTGAAGAACTTTACAAAGAAAATGAATATATTTGGCCAGCAACAGATAGTAAAGAATATTCAGAGAAAACATATGCTAGCATAGTTATTAATATTAGCAAAGAATTCTATGAAAATTTAAGAAAAATAAATTCAAAATTACCAGTAGATTTAAGCATTGCTTATAAACAAATGGCTGAAAATTTTAATAGCAAAAAAGATTTATTAAAAAATAATTATCCAGACTGTGTGGCTGAATCAACAGATACAGAATTAAAAATTAATAAAATATCATTAAATATATCTAATAAAAATGGAATATCAGAAGGTGATTGTGCATATTTTATAGGAATGGTATTCTCATTTTTAGAAGAAGATAAATCAACTACTGTTGAAGAAGAAATTAATTTTATAGAAAATTTAAATGAAAAATATAGTTTAAGACTACAAAGTGGACTTGAAAAATTGAAAACAGATAAATCTATATCAAGTTCAAAAAAACTTGTAGATATTGCAAAAGATTATGCTGAAGAAGGGCATTTTGCAAGATATTGTATGCAAAAATACAAGAAACTTGTTGCAGAATCAGTTGTTTTAATAAAAGATGCAATCTCACAAGGTGTTGATTATGAAGTATTAAATGAAGCAAAGAGTGTTGTACAATTAAAATACAATGGCAAAAAGGAATTTGTAATCGAGGGAAATAAAACAGATAGAGATTCATATATTTTCCCAATTATTACAGATGACAAATTTACTTCAAAACAAATTATGCAAGAAGCTGGACTTTCCGTTCCAGAAGCAATACTATTAGAAAAAGACATGGACGAAGCTGATAAAGAAGCTTTATTAGAGCCTTTTTATAATAGTAGTTTAGTTGTAAAACCTAGAAATACAAACTATGGTACAGGAATTACAGTATTTGCTAAACCAGCAACTAAAGAACAAATTTTAAAAGCTTTAGACTATGCGTTTGAATTCGATAATAATGTTCTTATTGAAGAATATGTAAAAGGAATGGAATATAGATTCTTAGTAATTGATGGAAAATGTCTAAGTGTTGCACATAGAAGAATTGCGAGTGTTGTTGGAGATGGAAAATCAACAATTAAAGAATTAATAATAGCAAAAAATAAAGAACCATGGCATTTCTTAACAGGAACACCAGTTAAAATGGATGAACCTGTTGTAGAATATTTAGGACGTCAAGGTTATAACTATGAAACAGTTTTACCAGAAGGAAAAAGAGTATTTTTAAGAACAAATTCAAATTGTTCAACTGGTGGCGAGAGTGTAGATTATACAAATTCTATGCCAGAATATTTTAAGAAAATTGCTGAAAAAGCAGGAAATGCATTTAATGCTAAAATCTGTGGTGTAGATATTATAATAGATGATGTAGAAAAAGAAAAATACTCAATAATCGAAATAAACGACAATCCAGGATATTCAATCAATGAATGGCCTTATGAAGGTGAAGGAGAAAAAATAGGAATTGCAATTTTAGATTTATTGGATATATTACCTTCTAAAGACTAAATTTAATATATTGGAATAAAAAAGCAAATTTTAGTTTGCAAAAAATTGACAAAAAGAATAAAAAACTCTTGAATTTAAAAAATATAAGTTGTATAATGTTATAGCATTAAAGGGGGATTAGAATAATAGTGTATTCTAGTCTCTTTCTGTTTTTATTTACACTATAAATTTTAAGCTTAAAATTGAATATGTAAGGTTCGAAATATTACATATTGAATTTTATTTAAACAAAACATTATATAAGAGAGGAGATTTTTAAATGTTTAAACTATTTAAAACCTTAGGAAAAAGAGAAATAGTAATGGCTTTATTGTGTGCTGTTTTAATAGTTGGGCAGGTATGGTTAGAACTTAAAATGCCAGATTATATGTCTGAAATAACAGTTCTTGTACAAACAGAAGGCAGTCAAATGAGTGAAATCATAAAAAATGGTGCTTATATGCTTGCCTGTGCCTTAGGAAGTTTAATTTCAGCTGTTTTTGTTGGATATATGGCATCAACTATTTCTGCAACTTTATCAATGAATGTTAGAAAAAAAATATTTGATAAAGTTGAAAATTTAGCTATGCATGAAGTTAAGCAATTTTCAACAAGTAGTTTAATAACAAGAACTACAAACGATATTACACAAGTTCAAATGTTTGTTGCAATGGGATTACAACTTTTAATAAAAGCACCTATTACAGCAATTTGGGCTATTACAAAAATATTGAATAAGAGCTGGCAATGGAGTGCTATTACAGCAGTTGCAGTTGGTATTTTACTAGTTACAATTGGAACATTAATAGCAATTGTTTTACCAAGATTCAAGAAGGTACAAAAATTGATTGATAAAATCAATGGTGTTACTCGTGAGAATTTAACAGGTATTAGAGTTATAAGAGCTTTTAATGCTGAAGGATATCAACAAAATAAATTTGAAGATGTAAACACGAATTTAACAAATATGCAATTATTTAATCAAAAAGCATTTTCTGTACTTTCACCAGTAATGTATTTAGTAATGTATTTTTTAACACTTGCGATTTATTTTGTAGGTGCTGGTCTAATAAAAGATGCTTTGATGGCAGAAAAATTAGCTTTATTTGGAAATATGATTGTATTTAGTTCTTATGCAATGCAAATTATCATGTCTTTCTTAATGTTAGCAATGATATTTATGATGTTACCAAGAGCTCAAGTTTCAGCAAATCGTATTAACGAAGTAATTGATACAGAAATTACTATTAAAGACGGTACTTTAGATAAAGATACTACAAATGAAAGAGGAACAGTTGAATTTAAAGATGTTTCTTTTAAATATCCAGATGCTGAAGAATATTTATTAAAAAATATTTCATTCAAAGCAGAAAAAGGTCAAACTGTAGCCTTTATAGGTTCAACAGGTAGTGGAAAATCAACTTTAATTAATTTAATTCCAAGATTTTATGATGCAACAGAGGGAGAAGTTTTAGTTGATGGTGTTAATGTAAAAGAATACAAGGGAGAATTCTTACATAATAAAATTGGATATGTTTCTCAAAAAGCTGTTATGTTTGATGGAACTGTTGCTTCAAATGTGTCTTATGGCGATAATGGAAAACCAGAGTTAACCGAAGAGCAAATAAAAGAAGCTATTAAAGTTGCTCAAGGTAAAGACTTTGTGGAAAGAATGGATGACAAATATAATACTCATATTGCAGCTGGTGGTACAAATGTATCAGGTGGACAAAAACAAAGATTGTCAATTGCAAGAGCAATTGCAAGAAATCCAGAAATTTATATTTTTGACGATTCTTTTTCAGCTTTAGACTATAAAACAGATGTTGTTTTAAGAAAAGCTTTAAAAGAACATACTGGAGATAGCACTTGCTTAATAGTTGCACAAAGAATTGGTACAATTATTAATGCAGACAAAATAATAGTATTAGATGATGGAAAAGTAGTTGGTGAAGGAACACATAAGGAGTTATTAAAATCTTGTGATGTTTACAAACAAATTGCTTTATCACAACTTTCAAAGGAGGAATTAGACAATGAGTAATAATGAAAAAATGCCTCCTAGAAGACCTAATGGTAGAGGACCAATGGGAATGGGTGGAGGCCCTGGAGAAAAAGCAAATGATTTTAAATCAGCTATAAAACGTTTATTTAGCGAATTAAAGCCTTATAAAATACTTATAACAATATCTTTAATTTTAGCTGTTTTAAGTTCAATATTATCAATTGTTGCTCCAAACAAATTATCTGATTTAACAGATGAAATATCATCTGGTTTAGTTGTAAATAAAGATAATTTACAAGAAATTGCAACCAAAATAAGTGAAAATATGTTTAAAGACTTTGAAATTGATGGCGTTACAATATCAACAGAAGACCAATATCAATTTGCAAAAATTATGAATGAATTAGGATTTGGTAGTTCTTCAACTGAAAACACAGATTCAAATGAAACAGCAAGTATAGATGCAAATACTCTTTATAGTAAGATTGACGAAATGCCTGAGAGTATAAAATCAGTTGTAGAACCTAAAATGGATATGGATGCTATAAAGAATATAGCAAAGTTTTTAGTTATAATCTATGTATGTAGTGCATTGTTTAGCTTTATACAATCTGTTTCAATGACAGATGTAGCAAATAAATTTGCTAAAAGCTTAAGAACAAGAATATCAGAAAAAATAAATAAATTACCTTTGAAATATTTTGATAAGCATCAAACTGGTGATATCTTATCAAGAGTAACTAATGATGTTGATACAATAGCTCAATCAATGAACCAATCTTTAGCAACATTAGTTAGTTCAGTTACACTATTTGTAGGAACTATAATAATGATGTTCTATACAAATTGGATAATGGCTTTAACAGCAATACTTTCAAGTTCATTAGGATTTACTTTTATGTTTTCTGTTTTAAAGAAATCACAAAAATACTTCGTTGCAAGACAAGTAGAACTAGGAAATTTAAACAGCCATATAGAAGAAGTTTATTCTGGACTAAATGTAGTAAAGGTTTACAATGGCAAAAGAGAAGCTGATGCAAAATTTGATGAACTAAATAAAAGAGTTTATTCATGTAACCAAAAGAGCCAATTCCTTTCAGGCTTAATGCAACCTATGATGAATTTTATAGGAAACTTTGGATATGTAGCAGTATGCATAGTTGGTGCGTTATTAACAATGAATAACCTTACAAGTTTTGGAGTAATTGTTGCCTTTATGATGTATGTAAGATTATTTACTTCACCACTTAGTCAAATTGCGCAAGCAATGACATCGCTTCAATCAACAGCAGCAGCTAGTGAGAGAGTATTTGAATTTGCAGATGAACAAGAAATGGCTAATCAAGAAAACATAACTAAAAAATTAGATAGAAAAGATGTAAAAGGAAAAATAGAATTTGAAAATGTTGAATTCTACTATGATGGAAACGATAAACCTACTATTCATAACTTTAGTGCTATTGCTAAACCAGGCCAAAAAATTGCTATTGTAGGACCAACAGGTGCGGGAAAAACAACTATGGTTAATTTACTTATGAAATTCTATGAAATAAATTCTGGAGATATAAAGATAGATGGTGTATCAACAAAAGAGCTAACAAGAGAAAATATACACGATTTATTTACAATGGTATTACAAGATACATGGTTATGTAGTGGAAACATCAAAGAAAATATTATATTTAATAAAGAAAACGTAACTCAAGAACAAATTGATAAAGTTTGTGAAACTGTTGGTTTAAGCCACTTTATAAAAACATTACCAAATGGATATAATACAGAAGTTTCAGATAATGATAATTTGTCTGCAGGTCAAAAACAATTGTTGACAATTGCAAGAGCTATGTTACAAGATGCACCATTCTTAATTCTTGACGAAGCAACAAGTAATGTAGATACAAGAACAGAGGAATTAGTACAAAAAGCTATGGATAAATTAACAGAAGGAAGGACATCTTTCATTATAGCACATAGACTTTCAACAATTAAAAATGCAGATTTAATATTAGTTATGAAAAATGGTAATATTGTTGAGCAAGGAAATCATGATGAACTTATGAAATTAAATGGTGCTTATGCAGAACTTTATAATTCTCAATTTGAGAAAGTTGGCTAATAAAGATAATTTGTTTAAATGAAAAGTTTCAAAATAAATCACTAAATATACTTATAGGAAATACCTTGTATACCAACTTAGAACAGGTTTGCATGTGTTTTGCAATATACTAAAAAGTTGACTTAACATAAAACTTGTGATATACTATAAATGTACGACTATTTATTTTTAGGCAAGAAAGGAGTTATTTCTGGTACATTGACAATTAATTAAATGTTTTTGTGAGTTATGAAAGGAAAAACAATATGAAAGAAATCTATTTTAATGTCCAACGGTTTCCAAGGGTAGTGTGCAAGCTGGGAAAAGTTTTCAACAGCTTCGTAAAAATCATGGTTGTTGCTATGGTAGCACATTACGATTTTAGTGCTGACACTCCATATGCTGAACAAGAAAGCTTTTCTTTCGAGATTGGAGCTTTGGTTTTGATTCTGTTCTTCTTTATCGAGTTCATTCAAGTCCTTTTGGAAGAAGCAGATAGCGGAAGAGGCAGAATAGACTTAACAACCATACTTGCATGCATCGGCTCTAGGTTCGTTATTACGGCATGTGGTGTTTTGATGCTTATGTTGTTGTCGAAAAATTTCATTAAGATTCAAGGTGATCCTATTGAAATTACCAAGACAAATCCACCTAAGCAGATCACACAGGTCGAGTATGTTAACGAGTATGTTGACGCAGAATCTGATAAACCTCTGTATCCAATTGGGTTTGAGCAAAATGGTACTGTGGTATTAAGTTGCTCCAATGCAGACGAAACCTTCGTAAAAGACTTTATCGCAAACAACGGAGCTTTAATTGACACAAGAACTATCATGCTTAACAATGGTAGCTTAGGACTTATGACTGAAAATGAAAGTGTTTCTGAAATTAAGTTCTATGATACCCAAACTAGTCTGTCGGCATTGCTTGAAATGCAGGAGATTAACGGTTGTATCTTGTATGTAGGTTCTCCTAACTTAACAGGATATAAAGGAGCAACAAATTTACATGATGCACAGTTAATCTTGGTTACACCAGTGAAAGTAACAGCAGAAGAAAAAGCTTTGCTAGATGCAAGCTTTACGTCTGTAAAAATCATTGGTATGGAAACCTTGAAATGAGTGAGGTATTAACAATGGAAAATGCAAAAAGACATGCAAGATTTTGGGTTACGGTGTGGTTTCTGATGGGAGCTACAATGATTTTCGGTGTCTTCATGATGCTGACAATTAGTGGAGACTATTTGTCAGCGGAACAGTATACCGTACGGGATATAATAACTCATTATGTGAATAGTGATCCTGAGGTCACCATTCAACAGGAAGTTACGAAGATTCCTATACAGAAGAACTTGGATATTCCGGGACTGTTCGACTTATCCAGCCCTGACACCTTGATTTTGATGGACAATTCGGGCTCAATGAAAGAAAGTGTAACATCTTTCTATGAAGAGAACCTTGAATTTTTCAAGCAGGGGCATGATGTATGGTTCTTTAATACTCAGATCGAACAAAATGCTGATATCAACAACATTACGTTTGGCGGTGATACTAATGTCCTGATGGCAATTAACACTGCTTGCTTGTCCGGATACAAAAACATTCTGATTTTCTCCGATATGGAGCAAACCATCAAGGGATCTAGATTGGATGTAGGTGATGATAGTAATCTCCAAGTCTATATCTTATCTCCCACAGAGATAACTGACTTCAGTGCAATTGAACAAATGCAAAACTGCACTGGAATTAAGTCGATTAAGCTTATGCAGATCGACTAACTATTAGAGCAAAGAATAAAAAGTCGGCTACTGGATATGCGAGAAGCATGCTAGTGGCCGACTTTTTATATAATATGAAAATAACTCTGAGTTTTTTATTCATAATAGAAATCGAACTTGAAAGAAATTAAATTAAATGATATACTAAAAATGTTGATGAAGGTGCTTATGAGTGGCATCAAGGATATTGAAGTTTTTGTAAATATTGTCTCAAAAATGTAGAAATATAAGAAACTATTTTTCAACTATTCCAATTATCTAAATTGACAATATTAAAATTATTCATTTGTTTGATGCTACTTATAAACATCTTCATTATTACTTTATAAAATAAATTTTAAAAGGTTTAATAAATATTGCAAAGGAGATTTTTATGGCAAATTTAAAAACATATTTAGAATATTATAAAAATAATTCTTTCAAAGACTGTGCTTTTAATGAAGTTGATAATATTTTGTTTGCAGAATTAGCATATTTGAATTGGAATGAAATTGTTCCAAAAAATAGCGAAAAGATTTCATTACAAGAAGCAGGAAATAAATTTTTAGAAAAAGATAAAAAACATTCAAAATTTTTGCAAAATATAATTGAGCATCTTAAAGAAATGAAAGATGGAAGTAGGTATAAAGACTGCCTTTTTTCTAATTTCAAAATGATATTAAATGATGAAGAACAATTTGGAGCAATATGTATTTCTTTTGAACCTCAAAAAGTTTATGTATCTTTTCAAGGAACTGATGATTCAATTACAGGCTGGAAAGAAGATTTTGAAATGTCATATCATTTTCCTGTTTTATCACAAACTGATGCTATAAATTACATAAATTCAGTAATCACATGGAGAGATAATGAAGTATATGTTGGTGGACATTCTAAAGGTGGAAATTTAGCAATGTGTGCTGCAATGTATAGCAATGAATTTGTTCATAGAAAAATAAAAAAAATTTTTAATAATGATGGACCAGGGTTCAAATATAGTGAATTTAATTCTAATGAATATAAAGCAATTGCTTCAAAAATAATAAACATAAGACCGGAAGATAGCATTATTGGAGTGTTATTAAATAATTCAGGAGAATGCCAATATGTAAAAACAAAAGAAAAAGGAATTAAGCAACATGATTTAACTACTTGGGAATGCTTTGGAAGTTATCTTGAAAGAGGAAATCAAACAGAAGCCAGTAAAAGAATTGATGCAAAAATAGACGAATGGCTAAAGCTATATAAAGATGAGGAAAGAGAAAATCTGGTAATAACTTTTTTTAATATATTAAAAAAGATAAATGTTGTATATGTTGATGATTTCAAAAAAATAGAACTATCACAAGTTGTAGAAGCAATTAATGAAATGAAAAATATTGATAGCAAAACTAAAAAGTTATTGTTTAGTTGCTTTATCTCACTAGGAATAGGAAAAAAAGAAAACAAACAATAAATTTAAGTAAGAGGAAGAAATGAAACTAAAAAACTATAAAAAAATTAAACAAGAACAATATATGGAAAATAAAGAAAAATTAATACAACTTCAAAAAAATAAAATAAAGAAGGTATTAATACTTTCTTGTGGAACTGGTGGTGGTCATAATTCAGCTGCAAAAGCAATACAGGAGGCATTAACTTCAAAAGGTATTCAGGCTGATTTTATAGAATATTTAGAAATTATTGGAGAAGATATAAAAAATAAAGTAAATGATTTATATATAAAAAGCACACATGGTTCAGGACAAGCTTTTAAAGAAGCATATAAGTTAGGAACTCTTTATCAAAAAACTAAACTAAAGTCACCGGTTTATCAATTAAACAGTTTGAGTAAAAATAAGTTACTAAATTATATAATAGAAAATGAGTATAACTATATTGTGACTACTCATTTATTTGCTGGACAAGCACTAACTGCTATAAAAAAAGAATATGATATACATTTTATTGAAGTTGCAACAGATTATGTTTGTATACCTTTTTGGGAAGAAACAAATCCAGATTATTTCATAATTCCAGATGTTTCTTTAAAACAAGATTTTATAGATAAAGGAGTTTCATCTAAAAAGTTAATTCCATTAGGAATACCAGTTTCTTTAAAATATAGCAAAAAATATGACTGTAATCACATAAGAAAAGAATTAAACTTAAAAGAAAATGAGCGTTATATTTTAATTATGAGTGGCAGTATGGGATTTGGTAATTTAGAAGACATGATAAAAAAATTACTTGAAGAATTTACTGACATTAATTTTATTGTTTGCTGTGGTAATAATAAAAAAATGCAGGAAAAAATTGAAAAAATAAAAAGTAATAGAATTACAATACTCGGCTTTTCAAAAGAACTAGAAAAATATATGGCGATTAGTGAAGTGGTTTTGACAAAGCCAGGAGGCTTGACTACAACTGAAATAGCAACAATAAGAAGACCATTTATACATACAATGCCAATTCCTGGATGTGAAAATTATAATTCTGATTTCTTTAGTACAAGAAAGATGTCTCTTCAAAGTAAAAACGAAGAAGAAATTATTAAGAATTTAAAAATTTTATTAAATGATAAAATCATGCAAAATGAATTGATGAAAAATCAAGAAAAATATATTAATCAAAATTCTTGCAATAATTTAGCAGATTTAGTAATTGAAGAAATGAATGCTATAATGGAGTAAAAATGAAAAATATAGAAAGCAACGATATAGAAAAAGAAACGAAAAAAGTTACAGAAGAAAGCGAAGCAAATATTGTAGATATTTGGCATCCATTAAAATTTAAAATAAACGATAAATATCAATATGTGCCACAAAATATCATTTTTAAAATTTTTTCAAATATAATATATTATATAATTGCATATCCTATTTTAAGCATAATTTTAAAAATAATATACGATTTTAAGATAGATGGTAGAGAAAATATAAAGGGCTTAAAAACAGGTGCAGTTTCTGTATCTAATCATGTTTTAGTATTGGACTGTGCTATGGTAGGAATTGCACTTGGCACTAAAAATGTTCATTTCACTACTCAATCAGAAAGCTTTCAAATACCATTTGTTAGAAAATTGATAAAACTATTAAAGGCAATTCCTATACCAAAAGAAATAAAAAATAAAGAAAGGATGTTCAAAGAATTAGATTCTTTATTACAAAAAGATGAAATTGTTCATTTTTATCCAGAGGCTATATTATATCCATATTGTAATGAAATTCGAAGATTCAAAAATGGTGCGTTTAATTTAGCAATAAAAAATAATGTCCCAATAATTCCAATAGTAATAAAATTCAGAGAACCAAAAGGAATCAGAAGAGTCTTTAAAAGAAAAAAAGATGTGACATTAAAAATATTGTCACCAGTAGCATCAAATATAGATGAGCTAAATCAACTAGAAGAAAATAGAAAATCTAAAGTAGAAGAATTAAAAAATCAAGTTTACGAAATCATGAAAAAGGAATGTGAAAATTAAAATATTTGACTAAAAGTGGAAAATGTACTATAATATATAAGTTCGCAAATTTACGCATTGATAGAAAGGACAGGTTTTTTATGGAAAACCAAAACATTGTGATCGAAAAGCAACCTATGAAAAATAAAAATATGATTTTGTGGGTAAAGCCCGGAACAGAATTCTGGGGTGATATCCGAGTAAAGGGAGATGTTTTTGTTGATGATCGGTGCTGTATTCACGGCAAGATAGTCGCGGATAATGTATATTTTGGTAGCGGTATTACTGCTAGTAACATATACGCAAAAGGCTATTTCTTTTGCAAAAATGGAAACTTTTTTGGAAATGTTACTGCTAAAAGTTGGGCAAGAATTGGAAAAAGAAATGTGTTTAAAAACTTGAGCACAGAAGAAGATGCTGTTATTGGCAAATGCTCGTCTTTTAAGATGTTGATTGCTAAAGGTAACATTTATGCTGGAGATGCAGTTGAAGCATTTAGCCTTGAAGCAGAAGGAGAGATAAAACTTTCTGGCAACTGTTATGTAATATGTGTGTATTCCGATAGAGACATTTATATTGGTATTAATTCTACAGTCAAGGAAGTTTTTGCAGATAGTTTTGTAAAACTTGATGTTAATGCTACTGCAGAACGGATTACTACTTTTGGAAGTGTAATTATGAGTGACACGGCTACTGTATATGAGAGCATTGGCGCGCAGAATGTGAAGAAAGTCGAGTTTGATAGACCTGAAGGAAAAATTTTCACTATTGAAAAGGAGCCTAATAGAAAGACTACATCAGCGAATATTTAAATCATAAGTTTTAGTCCACAATGAATTGAGCAAGCCCGTTTTGCCATGAATATGGCGGAGCGGGCTTACTCTTTATTTGTATCAATTTGACTAAAGCTAAAAAGTGTTATATAATAGACTTGTCCGCAATTTAAAAGCTATGGAAAGGAAGGTTTTTCAATATGAAAAACAACAAAACTATGGAACAAACAAAACGGATTATTCTTTGGTTACCAGAACGAACAATTTTCTATGGAGATATTGTTTGCGAAGGTAAAGAACTGGATGTCTACATCGAGGATGGATGTAAAGTAACTGGCGACATTAATGCCAATAATGTAATTACTGGAAACAATGTTACTATTATTGGCAACATTGTTGTTAAAGGAAATGTTATTCTCAGCGAAAGATGCTATGTAATGCAAGCAATAGCTGGGGAAAACATTAGTGTAGGAGATGGAACGCGTCTATTATCTATTGATGCTGGAAGGATTGCAAGACTTGGAAGTCATGTAACTTGTGAAGATATTACTGCAGGGCATGACATGATTGCAGGTAGGCATTGCCAAATTAATGAAATCAATACCACTGGTTCCATTAAATTGGGAGACTTTACTGAAGTAAGCACAAAAATTGCATCACTTGACAAAGTTTGTCTTGGTAAGAATGTGATTATTCCAATTGAAGCTTTGCCACAATTGAGTGATGACAAAATCCGCACGATTTCCAAATAATCAGATATTCAAACTGAAAGTTAGTATGCTAAAACATAAGGATTAGGAGACAGAAAAATGAAAAAAGCATCTAAAAAAGTTGAAGTTAACAATACGCCTTGCATTATTGTGATTTTCCCTGGCTCAAAGGCTCAGGATATCATAGCACCTAATGCTGATGTATATGTTACGAGTGGCTCTACGGTTGGCAATATTCATACTTCTTGCGACGTATGGGTAGAAGATGATGTATCTTTTGCATATATTGCTGCCAGGAATGTTCACTTGGGCAATGCTAATAATGGCTGGACAGTTACGGCATTTGGGCAAAAATCTGGTGACAATGTTGAAGGTGGTAACATTCAAGTTGGTGTTTCAAACAGAATTACAGCCCTTGAAGCATCTGGCGATATTTTTATTGGTGTTTCTAATCGGATTAGTATGGTAAAATCTTATCAAGGTGACGTTAAAGTTGATGCGTACAACACTTTCGAGTTTATTGAAGCAAGTGGGATGGTGGAAATTGGCTGTAAAAACGGGATTTTACAGCACACATTTGCAAACGAAAGTGTGCTGTGCAAAGATGATAACGTTATTCCGGTGATATACTCTCTTGAAGACATCAAGCTTGGCGAAAAATGCCTTGTTGAAAAATGTGCATCTTTTAATGGAAACATTGAAACAAAGGCTTTTACTCAAGTTCAAGTAATTGAGGACAGCGTTGATGTCATAATTGGAAATCACAATACGGTTGGAAAAATCGTATCTAAAGGAAACGTTGCAGTAATAAACTTCTGCACAGTCGGATTTGTATATGGTTTTATAGGACTTAAAGGTTACGAAACCATAGTCCATAAACAGTATATAGATGGAAAGCTTATTCATGAAGAATAATAAGTTCAACTAAAATCGTAGTTTTGGAAAAGGCGAGCTTTTGGCCATTATTATGGCTGAGGGCTCGCTCTTTTTATATAAATGACTTGTATTTTATGTGAAAAATGTGGTATTATAATTAGATGAATAGAGTAATTATTAATAAAAATTTCAGGGAGGAAAAATGTTCAAATTACATTCAGAATACAAACCAACTGGTGATCAGCCACAGGCAATAGATTATTTAGTAAAGGGAATTGAAAACGGAGAAAAATACCAAACTTTATTAGGTGTTACAGGTTCTCGGAAAAACTTTTACTATGGCAAATATTATAGAAAGAACACAGAGACCAACTCTTGTTTTAGCACACAATAAAACCTTAGCACGGACAACTGTATTCAGAATTTAAAGAATTTTTTCCAGAGAATAATGTTGAGTATTTTGTGTCATATTACGATTATTATCAACCAGAAGCTTATATAGCTTCTTCTGACACATATATCGAAAAGGATGCATCAATAAATGATGAGATTGATAAATTACGTCATTCTGCAACAGCATCATTATTTGAAACAAGAGATACTATTGTTGTTGCTTCTGTTTCATGTATATATGGTTTGGGTGATCCAATTGATTATGAGCATATGATTGTATCTTTAAGACCTGGCATGGAAAAAGATAGAAACGAAATAATGAAAAAGCTTATTACAATGCAATATACAAGAAATGAGATGGATTTTAAAAGAGGTACTTTTAGAGCAAAAGGTGATATTTTAGAGATATATCCATCAAATAAAGAAGAAAGTGCAATAAGAGTTGAATTTTGGGGAGATGAAATTGAAAAAATTTCAGAAATTAACCCTCTAACAGGAAAAGTAATTGGAGTTAGAAATCATGTAATGATATACCCAAATTCTCATTATGTTACAACGCAGGATAAAAGAGAAAATGCTATTATTACTATTGAACAGGAACTAGAAGAAAGAATAAAATATTTTAAAGAAAATAATAAGCTTATTGAAGCACAAAGAATCGAAGAAAGAACAAATTTTGATATTGAAATGCTTAAAGAAACTGGATTTTGCCAAGGAATAGAAAACTATTCAAGACATATAAGTGGCAGACCAGCTGGAAGTGCACCATATACATTATTTGACTATTTTCCAAAAGATTTTTTGCTATTGATAGATGAGTCCCATGCAACAATTCCACAAGTTAGGGCTATGTATAATGGAGATAGAGCAAGAAAGGATTCACTTGTTAATTATGGCTTCCGTTTACCATCAGCTTATGATAATAGACCACTTAAATTTGAAGAGTTTGAACAAAGAATAAATCAAGTAGTATTTGTTAGTGCTACTCCAGCAGATTATGAAAAAGAACATTCTCAAGATAGAGTTGTAGAGCAAATTATCAGACCAACAGGCTTATTAGATCCAAAAATAGAAGTTAAACCTACAGAAAATCAAATAGATGATTTAATGGAACAAATAAATATTCAAGTTGAAAAAGGTGATAGAGTATTAGTCACTACACTAACTAAAAAGATGGCAGAAGATTTAACAGTTTATTTAAGAGAAGCTGGTATTAGAGTTAGATATATGCACTCTGACATAAAAGCTTTGGAAAGAATGGAAATAATAAGAGATTTACGTATAGGAGAATTTGATGTTCTTGTTGGTATCAACCTTTTAAGAGAAGGTCTTGATATTCCAGAAGTTTCATTGGTAGCTATATTAGATGCAGACAAAGAAGGATTTTTACGTTCAGAACGTTCACTTATTCAAACAATTGGCCGTGCTGCTAGAAATACAGATGGACGTGTTATAATGTATGCTGATGAGCTTACAGATTCAATGGATAAAGCTATTTCTGAAACAAATAGAAGAAGACAAATTCAAGAAAGATATAATAAAGACCATGGAATTACTCCACAAACAATAAGAAAATCTGTAAGAGATACAATAAAGGCTACAATTGTTGAAGATATACAAAGCAAGTATGATATTGGAAAAGAAGAAAGTGTTGAAGATATTATTCGTAAGCTAACAGACGAAATGCTAAAATATGCAACTTCTATGGAGTTTGAGAAGGCCGCTGAACTTAGAGATAAAATTAAGGAACTAGAAAAATTTTCGGAAAAGTAAAACACTTGCACTAATTGACATAATGTGGTAAAATATAAATAGTGATTTATTTTATAAATATTAAAGGAGATATATTAATATATGAAAAAAAGAAAAGTTATATTATTATTTTCAGACTTAGAAGGCACTATTTTAAGAGAAAGTGATGGAAATTTTGATCCTGAAACGATGTATGGATTTCTTTCACAATTACATAAGCTTCAACAATTAACTGGTGCTGATGTACATATGCATTTAGTATCACCAGTATTTCAAAAGCAAATGCAAGAAGTTATGAACAAGATTGATAAGGAAATAGGACAATATAACAGATTACATAAATGGGAGTGTCCATTATCATCAATAGAGGGGGGTGCAGCATATCCAGAAGACATGTTTGCATCTGAATTTACAGGGGACAGAATAACCCCTTTAAAGAAGCCTATAAATTCACAAGATTTTGATACTGCTAGATATGGAAAAGCAAATTATGTAAGATATTGGTGTGAGCATTATGCTAATGAAGATCCAAGAAGTGAGCTTGTTATGGCTATATATTGTGGAAATGGTAGAAATGATTTAGAAGCTATGGATTATGTGAAAAATTTGAAAGCTGGTTTTGTAGTATGCCCTGCTAATAGTAGACATGAAGCTAAAGCAAGAACTACTTTAGTAAGTGAAAAAACAGACTTAAGGGGAATTACAGATGGAATAACTGAAATAAATAAAAAAATTGAAAGAAGAAAAAATCCAAATATTGATGATAAAAACAAAACTTTATCAGAAATTGATGGCTAGACATATATAAATAAAAGATATAGAGAAATAATATACTAAACCCTATTTGTTAGACGAAAATTTTAACAAATAGGGTTTATTTTATGAATTATTTCATAATTTAGACTTGCTAATATTTCTATTTTCCTTGCTAGATTGAATTTACTATGATATAATATTTTCGATTTTATGAGACTTAATAAAAAAGATGACATTTGGACATTATATATAAGATTATAAAAAATTAGGGGGCTAAAAAATGAATGATAAGATCATCATTAAAGGAGCAAAAGAACACAATTTAAAAAACATAAGTTTAGAAATTCCAAAAGATAAATTAGTTGTTATTACAGGACTTTCAGGTTCTGGAAAATCATCTTTAGCTTTTGATACTTTATATGCAGAAGGTCAAAGAAGGTATGTAGAGAGCTTATCATCTTATGCAAGACAGTTTTTGGGAATTATGGAAAAACCAGATGTTGAAAGTATAGAAGGTTTATCACCAGCTATTTCAATTGATCAAAAAACAACATCAAAGAACCCACGTTCAACAGTAGGAACAGTTACAGAAATATATGATTATATTCGTTTATTATATGCTAGAATTGGTGTACCATATTGTCCTAATTGTGGTGTGAAAATTGAAAAACAAACAATAGACCAAATTGTAGACAATATTTTAAGCCATGAAGAAGGTACTAAAATTCAAGTATTGTCTCCTGTTGTTCGTTCAAAAAAGGGGGAATATACCAAGCTTTTTGCTGATATGCAAAAAAATGGTTTCGTAAGAGCAAAAATAGATGGAGAAATATATGAACTTTCTGATGATATTGAATTAGATAGAAATAAAAAACATAATATCGATATTATAGTTGATCGTTTAGTTATTAGACCAGAAAGCAGAAATCGTTTAGCTGAAAGTGTTGAAGTAGCAATGCAATATGCCGGAAGCTTAGTAAAAATAGATTTCATAGGTATTGGAGAAAAGATATACAGTAGTAATTATGCTTGTACAAATTGTGGCTTTAGCTTTGAAGAACTTTCACCACGTATGTTTTCTTTCAACAATCCACAAGGGGCATGTCCTGAATGTACTGGTATTGGCTATTTAATGAAAATGGATGAGGACTTAATTATACCAGATAAAAGCAAAACTTTATATGATGGAGTAAAAGCATTTGGTTCTAGCACAATGAAAAAAGGCGAGACAATGGCTAAAATGTACTTTGAAAGTATAGGTAAACATTATGGTGTAGATATAAAGAAACCAATAAAGAAATTACCACGTGAATTTTTAGAAAAGATTTTATATGGAACTGGAAATGAAGAAATAGATTTTGAATATACCTCTTCTGCTGGAACAAGAAAATTCACAACACCATTTGAAGGTGTTTTACCAACACTAGATAGAAGATATAGGGAAACTAAATCTGCAGGAATGCGTGACTTCTATGAAATGTATATGAGCGAAAGTGCTTGTTCAACTTGCCATGGAGCTAGATTAAAAAAAGAAGTTCTATCTATTAAAGTAGGTGACAAAAATATAAATGAACTTACTGAATTATCAATTGTAAAAATCAAAGAATATTTGCAAAGTTTACAATTAAACAAAAAAGAAAAAATGATTGCAGATATGATATTCAGAGAGTTAAACAAGAGATTAGAATTCTTAATAGATGTAGGACTTGACTATTTAACTCTATCAAGACCAGCTGGAACTTTATCAGGTGGTGAAGCTCAAAGAATTAGACTTGCAACACAAATTGGCTCTGGATTATCAGGAGTAATGTATATATTAGATGAACCAAGTATAGGACTTCATCAAAGAGACAATGAGAAGTTAATTCAAACTATGAAAAAAATGAGAGATTTAGGAAATACTTTAATTGTTGTAGAACATGATGAAGATACAATGTATGCAGCAGACCAAGTTATTGATATTGGACCTGGTGCTGGTGTACATGGCGGAAATGTTATAGCTCAAGGAACTGCAGAAGAAATAAAGAAAGTAGAAGGTTCAATTACAGGACAATACTTAAGTGGAAGAAAGAAGATTCCAGTACCAAAGAAGAGAAGAAAGTCAAATGGAAAAGCAATAGAAATTATAGGAGCTACAGAACATAATTTAAAAAATGTAAATGTAAAAATTCCATTAGGTGTATTCAATTGTGTTACAGGTGTATCTGGTTCAGGAAAATCAACTTTAGTAAATGAAGTATTATATCAATATTTAGCTAAAGAACTTAATGGTTCAAATGTTAAACCAGGTAAATGTACAAAAATAAAAGGTATCGAAAATATAGATAAAATAATCAATATTGACCAATCACCAATAGGAAGAACACCACGTTCAAATCCAGCAACATATACAGGTGTATTTGATAGTATTCGAGATATCT
Source organism: uncultured Clostridia bacterium (assembly GCA_934140005.1). Taxonomy (GTDB): domain Bacteria; phylum Bacillota; class Clostridia; order TANB77; family CAG-508; genus Scatovivens. The sequence goes on along the minus strand of CAKPBB010000003.1, from coordinate 45,335 downwards.
TTGCAGGAACAAATGAAGCAAAAATGAGAGGCTATCAAAAAGGTAGATTTAGCTTTAATGTTGAAGGTGGAAGATGTGAAGCTTGCCAAGGTGATGGTGTTGTAAAAATAGGAATGAATTTCTTACCAGATATTTATGTACCTTGCGAAGTATGTGCTGGAAAAAGATATAATAGAGAAACTTTAGAAGTTAAATATAAAGGAAAAAGTATATCTGATGTATTAGATATGACAATTGAAGAAGCAGTTGATTTTTTTAGTAATGTTCCAAAAATAAAGCAAAAGATTCAAACTTTACTAGATGTAGGTTTGGGATATGTAAAACTAGGACAACCTTCAACTACTTTATCAGGTGGTGAAGCACAAAGAGTTAAACTTGCAACAGAATTATCAAAAAGAGCTACTGGAAAAACTTTATATATATTAGATGAACCAACTACAGGACTTCATATTGCAGATGTTCATAGACTAATTGAAATTTTACAAAGATTGGTTGATACAGGAAATACAATTCTTGTAATTGAACATAATTTAGACTTAATAAAAACAGCAGACCATATTATAGATTTAGGACCAGAAGGTGGAGAAAAAGGTGGTCAAGTAATTGCAATAGGGACACCAGAACAAATTGTAAAAAATGAACAGTCATATACAGGAAAATTCTTAAAGAAATATCTAGAAAATTAAGCAATGAAAATTTATAAAAGTTAAAATATGAAAAAGTTTGTGGGGGAAAATATGAAAAATATTATAAAATCTATTTACAATATATTTAACAGTAAAAGTAAGCAAGAAGATTTAGAAGAAAAGAAATCAAGTTCAATAAATGAAGAAAGAATGAAAGCATATAAAGCAAAAAGAGAATATGAAATTTCTGGAAATAAAGATAATAAATAATTTATAGTATACCTATTGAAAAAATTAAAATTGATTATATAAAAGAAAGAAGAGGAGATTTGGTTTTTATTACCGAATAGCCTCTTCTCTTTATAGAGAGTAAATACTTCTCTTAACTAAATTTAATTAAATTTATATTGAATGATTTTAGCAAAATATTTCGCCTAGAATGTAGTACTAAATACAACAATAATTTATATAAATTAAGCTCTATAAAGTACTACTGAAAATTTTTTGGTATTGCTAACTAGTCTTCATCAGTTGTTCTTTCTTTACTTTGTTTTTTCCTTTTAGACATTTTCAACACCTCCTTGAATAATTCTATAACTATTATGTCTGATAATGAAAAAAATATTCATTTGAATTTGCTGAAATTCAAATAATACTTCAAAATAGCCATTTTTAATAATTCATCATACTTGAAAAACACTTTATAAAATGATACAATACTTTCGTAAAATAATATAATGTTAGAAGGGGATAATAAATGGTTATAGGAATAGAAGGCTTGGTTGGAGCCGGAAAGACTAGTATATGTAGAGAACTTATAAAAGAATTACCTAATACTGTACTCTTAAATGGTGGAAATTTATATAGAGCAATAGTTTATGCAATAATGCAAAATGGAAAAAATATAGAAGATTTAAAGAAAACAAACAAAAATTTGGATATTAAAGAAATGATGGATTTATTTAATATCAATTTGAAAATAGAAGATAATGAAACAATTATATATATTGGAAATAAAAAAATAGATGAAGAATTACTACAATCAAAAGATGTTTCTTTAGCTGTTTCAACTGTTGGCGGAAAAGCTGATAATAAGCAATTATTTGCTTTTGCAAGAGAGCTTATTGATGACTTAAAAAAATATTATAATGTTATTATTTCTGGAAGAAGTATTATGAAAATATATCCAGATACTGATTATCATTTTTTTGTAGTTGCAGATTTAGATGAAAGAGTAAAAAGAAAATGTGCACAATATCATAATGAAGAATCAGATGAGGAAATTAGAAAAAATATAGAAATGCGTGACAAATTACAAGAAGAGGCAGGATTTTATGAACTATCTGATGGTACAATAACAATAGATGTAACTAATTGTAAAAGTGTAGAACAATCTACAAAGTTTTTATTAGCAAATATAGATATGTCAAATTTAAAAGTGCCTGAAGAAATGTGTTAAAAGTTTACTAATGTTTATATACTTACATAATATTTTCAAAAGATGAAAGGAAGTGTTTATACTATTATGGAAAATAGTACATTAGAAAATTCATATAAAAATGAGAAATTAGAAGAGTTTAACAATTATTTAAAGAAAAGTAAAGTGGCTGTTATTGGTTTAGGTGTTAGTAACTTACCACTAATAGAATATTTACACAAATTGAAAGCAAATGTTACAGTTTTTGATAACAAAGAAATTGATAAAATAGATAATAATTTAATCAACCAAATAATAGACTATGGAATGAATTTTTCATTTGGAAAAGATTATTTAAGAAAACTACAAGGATTTGATATTATTTTTCGTTCACCAAGTTGCTTACCAACAGTTCCAGAATTAGCAAAAGAAGCTGAAAGAGGTGCAATTGTTACAACAGAAGTTGAAATGGTTTTGGAACTTACACCAAGTAAAGTTATTGGTGTAACTGGTAGTGATGGAAAAACAACTACTACAACTTTAATTTCAAAAGTTTTGGAAGCTGGTGGAAAGAAAGTATTTTTAGGAGGAAATATTGGATATCCTTTATTTACTAGAATAGCAGAAATGACACCAGATGATTTTGTTGTATTAGAATTAAGTAGTTTTCAATTGATGAATATGAAAATAAGTCCAAATGTATCTGTAATAACAAATATTACACCAAATCACTTAAATATTCATAGTTCAATGGAAGAATATATAGAAGCAAAACAAAATATTTTTAAATATCAAAAGCCAGAAGAGGTTGTAATACTAAATTATGATAATGAAATAACAAGAAAATGTGGAAAAATTGCAAATAGTAGAGTAATATATTTTAGTAGTAAAGAAAAACTTGAAAATGGATATATTGTTGATGATGGAAAAATAAAGTTTTGCCAAAATGGATTAAGAAGTCATATTTTAGATACAAAAAATATTATATTAAAAGGAAAACATAATGCTGAAAATATTTGTGCAGTATTAGCTGCTACAAAAGACTTTGTAGATGTTGAAACAGCTGTTAAAACAATTTCAGAATTTAAAGGTGTTGAACATAGAATTGAATTAGTTAAAGAAACCGAAAATAGAGTAAAATGGTATAATGATTCAGCCTCTTCTAGCCCAACAAGAACTATAGTTGGCTTGAATTCATTTGCACTTAGAAATATTATTTTGATAGCAGGTGGATATGATAAAAATTTGGATTATGCACCACTTGCAAAACCTATTTTAGATAATTGTAAAGAATTGATTTTAATTGGTCAAACAGCAGATAAAATCGAAAATGCTGTATTAGATGAAATGGAAAAATCTACAAAGAAAGTTAATATTTATAAATGTCAGACTTTAGAGCAAACAATTATGTTAGCAAAAAGATTGGCAAAATCTGGAGATGTAGTTTTATTTTCACCAGCAAGTGCAAGTTTTGATATGTTCAAAAATTTTGCAGATAGAGGAAATCAATTTAAGAAATTAGTAAATGAAAAAGCATAAAAATATATAATTTATTTGAAAGTTAGATATTTGAGATAATATAAAAGTATCTTGAAAATATCTAACTTTTTCTTTTTATGCAAATATTGAAAAAAGAAGATATATTGAATAAGGTTTTCGAAAAAATAGCATAATATTTTTATTAAAGAAAACTTTTAATATTGTTTTCTCTATAATATTAAAAATTGGAGGTTGGCATGAGAGTAAAAGATTGTATGTGTAATAATTTGGTAAAAGCATCACCAGAAACAAGTGTTGCAGAAGCAGCTAAATTGATGAATTCAAATCAAATAGGTTGTTTACCAATCTGTTCATCAGAGGACAAATGTGTAGGCTTTGTAACTGATAGAGACATTATAACAAGAGCAGTAGCTCATAATAAAGATTGTAATACTACAAAACTTTCAGATATTATGACTATAAATGTAATCAAAACAACTGCTGATACAGATGTAAAAGCAGCTGCTGATATTATGGCAAATAATCAAGTTCGTAGATTACCAGTTTTGGAAAATGGAAAAGTTATTGGAGTTTTAACTATAGGTGATATAGCTCAACAAGAGGATATTTCTTGTGAGTGTGTAGGAAAAACTTTTGAAGACATTTGCGGTTGCCATAATTTTTAGTGTATAAAAATAATAGGAGTTACTAATGAAACAGGCTTTGATAAATTTTGAAAAACAAATTTTATTAAAGTCTGTTTTTTATGTATGTTTTTATATCAAAAAGTGTATGATAAACATTATAGAATGGTTTTGGAGGAAGGTTCATGAATTCAAAATATGAATATACTAAAATTATAAAAAATTGTATTATAATGTTAACTGGATTATTGGCTTTTTATTTAGGTTTAAAACTAGTGTTATTTTATATTCCATTTTTAATTGGATACATAATATCTGCATTGATAGAACCAATAATAAAGTTTATTAAAAGAAAAACAAATCTTTCACGAAAGGCTAGCAGTATAATTGTTCTTGTTTTAGTATTTGTTGTGATTTCAGTATTTTTGATATGGGGAATTGTTACTTTAATAAATGAAATAAGTGGATTTTTAAGTGGAATGAATTTATATGTAGATAAAATTATGAATTTTATTCAGAATTTATGGAGTTGGTTTGAGCAATTTAATTTTTCTGAAAGTATAAATAATTTATTGCAAAATGGTGTTACTGAAATATTGAATAATTTAGCAATACTTTTAAAGGACTATATGAATAAAATTTTACAATCAATTAGTTCTATTCCAACTGTGTTTATATATTTTGTAATTACTATACTCGCAACTTATTTTATTAGTTCAGATAAAATTTATATATTAGATAGAATGGAACATCATATTCCAAGAAAATGGGTAGGGAAGATGAGAACACATTTGTCTGAAATACTTTCAGTATTAGGAAATTATTTGAAAGCAGAAGCTACACTAATATTGATTACTTTTATAATTGTTACTATAGGACTAAATTTATTGTTTTTAATTGGAATGAAAATTGAATATCCATTTTTAATGTCTTTGTTTATAGGATTTATAGATGCTCTGCCAATACTTGGTGCTGGAACTATTTTTATACCATGGATAACAATTGAATTTTTGAATGCTAATAATAGCTTAGCTTTATCGTTATTAGGATTATATATTTTAATAGTTGTGATAAGACAAATGCTAGAGCCAAAATTAGTAAGTAATAAAATTGGAATTCATCCAATATTTACACTACTTGCAATGTATACCGGTTTTAAATTAGTAGGAATAATTGGAATGTTAATAGGACCAATTGTTTTGGTTATAATAAAAAACATTTTTGCAAGTAGTATAGATAAAGGAATTGTAAAATCTATAATGGAATAATATTAGTATATTGCAGCAGTTGGAACATAAGCATCATCTGGTTGCTCTACGAATTTATTTTCAGGAACTGAAGTTTTTTCTATTTTTGAGACTTTCAAAATTGGAATTTCACCAAAGTATTCTCCTTTTTCTATTGTACCAGTTAATTTAACCCAATCACCATTTTGGAAGTCTTTAGCATTATCTAAACTGCATAAGAAACCAACTATGACGGATTGCAAATGATTAGAATCTATGTACATGTCTCTGGCTAGGATAAACTGATTTTCTTTTATATCTGGCACACGATAAATATAACCAGTAAAGCAAATTTGCTGACCAACATATGTATTTAAATCATCATGGACCATTTTTAAAATATTTGTATAATTTTTTTCAGTAAGTGTTGCAACATCATTAGAAGGTAGACAATTGCTGTCTACAAATGTATTTTCCTTGGTAATATTTTTTAGCATTTTGCTTACTGCAATACAGCATAAAATGATGCAAAATATAGCGAATAACGCTAAAAGAATTTTTGCAATATTTGATTTTTTTAATTTAAAATTGAAAACAAACATATAAACCACCTTTTTATATTAAAGTTAGTAAAGTGTATGATAAAGAAACAAAATTATGATAAAGATTTTTATTTTTTAATTCTACCTTTTGACAAAACTTTAACAACTTTTTGACAGTTAACATAAACTGTGATATAATATAAATGTATTTGATTGGTTCATGTAGCATATTTTTTTCAATAAAGCTACGAAAAAAAGGAGATTAAAATGATTTTTAATGATCTTGCAGCTACTCACGTTAGTCTGGTGTTCGTATGGTGCATTGTTTTTGGTATCTTGGCAGGCTTGCTGTTTGGTAAGTATTACTATGGTAGCAAAAACGAAAAGTGGTTGCTTCTAGTAACCATTGTGCTTATTGGACTTACTTGGGTGACTTGGATTCTCTAAGCACAATCAAAAAGAATTTTTCTTTTATCCCATTTGGCAACTTGGCTGAGTGGGAGTTTTCTTTTTTATGAAAGATTATTTTTAAATATTTATACATAAAATTTAATAAAATTAGTAAAAAATGTGAAAAATTATTACCAAAAAGATTATTTCTAAAACTTGCAATTTGCGTTATTTAATGATATAGTTTATAAGACAAATTTTACAAAGGATTTGCAGATAACTTTAGGAGGCTTTTAAATGGGATTATTTAAAAAAATTTTTGGAACATATAGTGAAAAAGAAGTAAAAAGAGTAATGCCAATAGTAGAAAAAATCAATAGTTTAGAACCAGAAATGGAAAAATTATCAGATAAAGAATTGGCAGATAAAACAAATTATTTTAAAGAACAATTAGCAAATGGAAAAACATTAGATGATATTTTACCAGAAGCTTTTGCAGTAGTTAGAGAGGCATCAAAAAGAGTATTAGGAATGAGACACTTTGATGTACAATTGATAGGTGGTATTATACTTCACCAAGGTAGAATTTCAGAAATGAAAACTGGTGAAGGAAAAACTTTAGTTGCTACATTACCAGTTTACTTAAATGCTTTAACAGGTAAAGGCGTACATGTTGTTACTGTTAACGAATACTTAGCAAAAAGAGATAGTGACTGGATGGGAAAAGTATACAGATTTTTAGGACTAAGTGTTGGCTTAATTCTAAGTAGAATGGATCCAGTAGCAAAAAGACAAGCGTATAATGCAGACGTAACTTATGGTACAAATAGTGAATATGGTTTTGACTATTTAAGAGATAATATGGTTATCCGCAAAGAAGATATGGTACAAAGAGGATTAAATTATGCTATCGTTGATGAGATAGATAGTATTTTAATAGATGAAGCAAGAACACCACTTATTATTTCAGGAAGAGCAAATAAATCTTCAGATTTATATAAAAAAGCAGATTCTTTTGTTAGAAAATTAACACCAAAAGTTATAATTGAAGAAGATACAAAAGATGTTGATCAAGCAGAAGATAATGAAAATTATGATTACATAGTAGACTTAAAAGCTAAATCAGCAACTTTAACTCAAAAAGGTACAAAGAAAGCAGAATCATTCTTTGGCGTTGAAAATTTAAACGATTTGGAAAACTCAGATTTAGTCCATAATATAAATCAAGCATTACATGCTCATGGTGTAAAGAAGAAAGATATTGATTATATCGTTAAAGATGGAGAAGTTTTAATAGTAGATGAGTTCACAGGTCGTATAATGTATGGTAGAAGATATAGTGATGGTTTACATCAAGCAATTGAAGCTAAGGAAAATGTTAAAATTGCTGATGAATCAAAAACTTTAGCTACTATTACATATCAAAATTACTTTAGAATGTATGAAAAACTTTCTGGTATGACAGGTACTGCAATGACAGAAGAAGCAGAATTTAAAGAAATTTATAACTTAGATGTTATTGAAATACCTACAAACAAACCTTTAATTAGAAAAGATTTAACAGATATTATTTATAAAAATGAAGCTGCTAAATATAGAGCAATCATAGCTGATATAAAAGAAGCTCATAGCAAAGGTCAACCAATATTAGTTGGTACTGTTTCAATTGATAAATCTGAGAAATTAAGTAAATTATTAGATAAAGAAGGCTTAAAGCACGAAGTTTTAAATGCTAAAAATCATGAAAAAGAAGCTGAAATCATTGCACAAGCTGGTAAGTTTAATGCAATTACTATTGCAACTAATATGGCTGGTCGTGGTACTGATATTATGCTTGGTGGAAATAGTGAATATTTAGCTAAACAAGAAATGAGAAAACTAAAATATAGCGAAGAACTTATTGTTCAAGCAACAGCTTTTAATGAAACAAAGGATGAAGAAATACTAGAAGCAAGAAAGAAATTTAAAGAACTAGAAGAAAAATACGATAAAGAAATAAAAGAAGAAAAAGAGAAAGTTATTGCAGCAGGTGGTTTAAAAATTATAGGTACAGAACGTCATGAGTCAAGAAGAATTGATAATCAGTTAAGAGGACGTAGTGGTCGTCAAGGAGATCCAGGTGAAACTAGATTTTATCTTGCACTTGATGATAATCTATTAAAAATATTTGGTGGTGATATGATCACAAATATTTTTGAGAGAGGAAATTTACCAGAAGATTTACCTATTGAAGTTAAATTAGTTGCAAAAACAATTGAAACAGCACAAAGTAAAGTTGAAGGTAGAAACTTCTCAATTCGTAAACATATTTTAAGCTATGATGATGTAATGAATGTTCAAAGAGATATAATTTATTCTGAAAGAAGAAAAGTTTTAGATGGTGAAAACATTCGTGATAACATTATATCAATGCTTAATGAATCAGTTGAAATGTTTGTAGAAACATATAGACCAGAAATTGAAGATAATTCAATCAATAGAGAAACTTTAGCAAATGAAATATTTGCAAACTTTGTTATTACAGATGTTGAGGCTTTAAAAGAAGAAAAAATACATGTAAAAGATTTACTTGAAGAATTACAAGGAAAAGTATTAACTGCTTATGAACAAAAAGAAGCAAGCATTGGCGAACCAATAAGAGAACTTGAAAGAGTTGTTTTATTGAAAGTTGTAGATAACAAATGGATGGATCATATTGATAATATGGATGAATTAAAAAATGGTATAGGCTTAAGAGCTTATGGTCAAAAAGATCCTGTTGTTCAATATAGAATCGAAGGTGGCGAAATGTTTGATGAGATGATTGCTCAAATCAAACTAGAAGTTGCAAAGATTATGTTACATGTTAGAAAACAAGAAAAAACTGCAGAAAGAAAGAGTGCTGTTAGTATAACATCTGCATCAATGGATAGAAGTGCAATAGATGGAATGAATATTGAAGGTGAAACAGTTCCAAACAAATCTTCAAATGAAAAAGCACAACCAATAAAAAATGATGGACCAAAAGTTGGCAGAAACGACCCATGTCCATGTGGAAGTGGCAAAAAGTACAAGAATTGTTGCGGAAAGAATGCATAAAGTAAGGAAAATAGGCAATTACGCAGGTTGAAAGATAGTTATATTTTATATTTTGTCAACGATTTGTCAACTTAAAAAATTGTATAATAAATAAAAAGAGTTAGTATATATGATATTATGCTAACTCTTTTTATTATAATATGATAAAAATAAGTTACCCAATTAACTACAAAAAGATTGAATCTTATATATATATATGATACAATACAGATGTTCGTAAATGGAAAAATTAGACATAAATTGAACTGTCAAGGAATTCTTGACAGCTCAAAAATAAGCAAATCGAAATAAATGTTATAGTATAAATTAACTGAAAATATTTGAAAAAGGAGGGATAAGCATTGGATAATAAAATAATTGGAAATGAGAAGAATATTTTATTTTATAGTGATGAAGAAGGTAATACAAAAGTAGAAGTATTATTAGAAAATGAAGATGTATGGTTAAATACTGAAGCATTAGCAACACTTTTTAATATTGATAGAAGTGGAATTGTAAGACATATTAACAATATTTATAAGGATGAAGAGTTGGATGAAAATAGCACGTGTGCAAAAATTGCACATATGGGTAATGATGGTAAGCAAACTTACAATACAAAGTATTATAATCTTGATATGATCATTTCAATAGGTTTTAGAGTTAACTCTAAAAAAGCAATTAAATTTAGAACTTGGGCAAATAAAATAATTAAAGATTATATGGTTCAAGGTTTTGCATTAAATGATGAAAGATTTTTAAAAGCAAAAAAATCTGATCAAGAGTATTTTAAAAGATTACTTGAAAGAATTAAATTAATTCGTACAAGCGAGAGAATGTTTTATCAAAAAATTACTGATATATTTGCTGAATGTTCTATTGATTATGATAAAAATAGTGATACTGCAATAACTTTTTATAAAACTATTCAAAATAAATTTCATTATGCAATTACTGGAAACACTGCTGCTGAAATAGTTTATAAAAGGGTAGATTCTAAAAAAGAAAATATGGGACTTACTACCTGGGAAAATTCACCTGATGGGAAGATTTTGAAATCTGATGTAATTATTGCCAAGAACTATTTAAATGAACAAGAAATTAAGAATTTAAATAATTTAGTAAACTTATTTTTGGATATTGCTGAAAATAATGCAGAAAGAAGTATAACAATGTATATGGAAGATTGGAAAAATGAAGTAGAAAATGCTCTAAAAGTTTTCCGTTATGAAGTTTTAGAAGGAAAAGGAAAAATCTCACATAAACAAGCAGTCGAAAAAGCGGAAAACGAATATGAAAAATATAAAGTTATACAGGATAAGAATTATGTGTCAGATTTTGATAGACTATTAAGTGAAACAAAGCAAATTGAAAATAATTAGGAGGTATTTTAATGAATATTGATGAAATAATAAGGGAAAGATTTTCAGTTAGAAGTTTCTCAAACAAAGAAATTGAACAAGAAAAAATCGATGAAATAATGAAAATGGTTAGATTAGCACCAACAGCTTGTAACCTACAACCGCAAAAAATTTATGTAATCAAAAGTGAAGAATATAAAGAAAAAATCAAATCAGTTTGTAGAATGACTTTTGATGCACCAATTATTTTGCTTTTTTGTTGTGATATGGATATTGTTTGGAATAACAAAAGAGAGGGAAAATATAATACTGCTGAAATGGATTTAAGTATTATAGGCACATATGCAATGTTAAAAGCATGGGATTTAGGAATTGGTTCATGTTGGGTAAGAGCATTTAAGCAAGATGATATAAAAAATGTTTTGGAATTGCCTGAAAATATAAAACCAATTTTTATGATGCCAATTGGTTATATGTCAGAAGATTGCGAGCCTAATAAAAATTTACATTTTTCAAGAAAAGATATAGAAGAATTTGTACAGTATTTATAAGTTTGTAATATGGAAGGACTAACAATATATGAAAAAGATATTGATTATAGAAGATGAAGAAATCATAAGAAGTGAGTTAAAAACATTATTAGAAAACTCTGGATATGAAGTATTAACACTAGAAAAATTTGATAATACTAAAGAGTACATAAAAAATATTAAAGCAGATTTAATTTTACTTGATATAAATTTGCCAAATATAAATGGAGAAATATTATTAAAAGAAATCAGAAAAGAGTCAAATGTTCCGATTATTATGGTTACAAGTAGAGCAGGAGAAGTGGACGAAGTCTTGTCTATATCTTATGGAGCAGATGATTATATTACTAAGCCATATAATCCAACGATATTATTACTAAGAATTCAAAATATCTTCAAAAGAATGGAAAATAATAGAGATGATTTATTTTATGATGATATAATTGTTAATCCTAAAAAGGGTATTTTAGAGAAAAATGGCAAAATGTTGGAGCTAACTAAAAATGAAATGATTATCTTTACATATCTTTTAAGTAATCGTGGAAGAATAGTAACTCGTGATGATTTAATGACTGATTTATGGAATAATAATGAGTTTATAAATGATAATGCTTTAACAGTAAATATTAGTAGATTAAGAAGTAAGTTACAAGATTTTGGACTTGAGAATAAAATAGAAACTAGAAAAGGACAAGGTTATAAATTACTATGAATTTCAAAAAATATTTATTAGATAAAGCTCCACAGATAATTGTATCATTTATTGGTTTTATAATTACAATTCTTATTTTAAATGCTTTTAAAGTAGGAAATGAACTAAAAATTGCAATAACAATTATATTTTTTATAGCTGTATTATTTAATATTGGCTTTGATTATTTTAGAAAGCACAGATTTTATAAAAAGCTATTTGAAACTTTAGATAATTTAGATAAAAAATATTTAATTTTAGAAATGCTAAATAAGCCTGATTTTTATGAAGGAGAGCTATTTTATAAGATTATTTATGACATAAATAAATCTATGATTGAAAATGTAAAAGAGTACAGTTTAAGCATTACAGATTTTAAAGAATATGTAGAAATGTGGATACATGAAGTAAAAATCCCAATAGCGAGTTTAACATTACTGAATCATAATATGCAGAATCAAATTGATAAAAGATATATAGAGCAAATCAGAAAATTAGATAATTACGTAGACCAAATTTTATATTTTGTACGAAGTGAAAATGTTGAAAAAGACTATATTATTAAAGAAAAAGATTTACAAGAAATTATAAAAAATGTAGCTTTACGAAATAAAGATGATTTATTGGAAAATAATGTTAGACTAGATGTAGATATTCAAAGTAAGCTAGTTTTAACAGATGCAAAGTGGTTAGAATTTATATTAAATCAAATTATAAATAACAGTATCAAATATAAAAGAGATGATACTGAATCTTGTATAAAAATAAAATCAGAAGAGGATAATGCAAAAATATATTTGACTATTTATGATAATGGTATAGGAATTCCAGAAAGTGATATAACAAGAGTTTTTGAAAAATCATTCACAGGTGAAAATGGTAGAACAAAAGCAAAATCAACTGGTATGGGACTTTATATTGCAAAGAAATTGTGTGACAAATTAGGACATAAGATAACTATTGAATCTAAAGTACATGATTATACCAAAATTACAATTATTTTTTCTAAAAACAATTTTTATAAATTTGATGATTAGCCAACATTACAAAATTGTAATGTTCTGTAATATTAGAATAACGACGAATCTTATCTTTCGTACTACAATATAGAAAGAAAGGAGAAAGATTATGGAAAATATTTTAAAAATCGATAAAATTGAAAAATATTATGGCAATAAATCTAGCCTTACAAAAGCTATTGACAATATATCTTTTAATGTTGATAAAGGAGAATTTGTTGCTATAATGGGAGCTAGTGGCTCTGGCAAAACTACACTTTTAAATTGTATATCTACAATTGATAAAGTAACTTCTGGTCATATTTATGTAGCTAGTAGTGATATTACCAAACTAAGAGGAAATAGTTTAAATAAATTCAGAAGAGAGGAACTTGGATTCATATTTCAAGATTTCAATTTACTAGACACTCTAACAGCTTATGAAAATATTGCTTTGGCACTTTCTATTCAGAATGTTCCTGCGAAAGAAATAGATATGAAAATAAAAAAAGTAGCAAAAGAACTTGACATTAGTGGAGTATTGGATAAATACCCATATCAAATGAGTGGAGGTCAAAAGCAAAGAATTGCAAGTGCAAGAGCAATTATTACAAATCCTAAATTGATTCTTGCAGATGAGCCAACAGGAGCATTAGATTCAAAGTCAGCTAAGATGCTTTTAGAAAAGTTTGAATATTTGAATAAAGATATTCAAGCAACTATTTTGATGGTAACACATGATGCGTTTACTGCAAGTTATGCAACAAGAGTTATTTTTATCAAGGATGGCAAAATTTTTAACGAAATAAATAAGGGTACAGATTCACGAAAAAAGTTTTTTGATAAAATAATTGATGTTGTAACATTGCTTGGTGGTGATTTAAACGATGCTCTTTAAATTGTCATTAAAAAACATAAGTAAGAGTATAAAAGATTATGCCATCTATTTTTTTACTCTAATACTTGGTGTTGCAATTTTTTATATATTTAATGCAATAGACGATCAAACAGTTATGATGAATGTATCCTCTTCTACATATGAGATAATAAAACTTATGACAAATATACTATCTGGTGTTAGTGTGTTTGTATCATTTATACTTGCATTTTTAATTATATATGCAAGTAGGTTTTTAATAAAAAGAAGAAATAAAGAATTTGGCATATATCTAACACTTGGAATGAGTAAAAGAAAAATATCATTGATATTATTTTTTGAAACTCTGATAATAGGAATTATGTCATTAGTAGTTGGCTTAGGTGTGGGATTTTTATTGTCACAACTAATGAGTATATTAGTTGCAAATATGTTTGAAGCAGATTTAACAAAGTTTCAATTTATATTTTCTAAAACAGCATGTATAAAGACTTTAATATATTTTGGTATTATGTATTTTATTGTTATGATATTTAATACAATAAATATCAGTAAATGCAAGTTGATTGATTTATTACATTCTAGTAAAAAATCAGAACAAATAAAATTAAAAAATCCTTGGCTATGTACAATCATATTTATTGCCTCTTGTATAGCTTTAGGATATGCATATTATCAAGTTACTGGTGGAATTGATAAATTATCAAATGCAAATAATATTTTTATTCCTATTGCTATAGGAGCTATATCAACATTTTTGATTTTTTGGTCTTTATCTGGATTATTGCTAAAAATATTTATGAGTATGAAAAACACATATTATAAAGGATTAAATAGTTTTACTTTAAGGCAGTTTTCAAGCAAGATAAATACAATGGCTTTTTCTATGACTGTAATATGTCTTATGCTTTTTATAACAATATGTGTATTATCAAGTGCTTTATCATTAAAAAACTCTATGACTAACAATTTGAATACATTGGCACCAGCTGATATAGAATTCACTAAAAAATCAAATATTCCAGATGATAATAGTAAATATTCTGAGCAAGAGAAAAAAGATTCGAAAATCAGTTTGGAAGAAACTTTAGATAAATTAAACTTTGATATAAATGAAAATCTTAAAGATATAGTAAAATTTAATATTTATGTACAAAGTGATTTAAAGGTAAGAGATACTTTAGGAGACTATTACGAAATATCTAAAGAAAAATATCCATTTTTAATGTATGATAGTGTAGAAACTTTAATAAGAATAAGCGATTATAATAAAATAGCAAAAATATTTAACTTGGAAGAATATTCTTTAAATGATAATGAATATATTATAGTTTCTAATTATAAAGAATGGAGTGAAATAAGAGATGAAGGTTTAAAATTAGGAACAGAAATAACAATAAATAATAAAGAATATAGTCCAAAGTATTCAAGTTGTAAAAATGGCTTTTATAGCATGAATGTTAGTTATGCAAATTTTGGATTTTTTGTTGTTCCTGATGACGCAATTGTTGGATTAAAAAAAGAAAACGAAATATTGATTGCTAATTATAAAGCTAATAATACTGAACAAAAAAGGAAAATTGATGCCAAAATACAGTCAATAGATAAAGAAGAATATGTAAGTAGTACTACATTAGAAGCTAGAACAAGAACATATATTGCAGAAGCAAGTTTGGGATTAGGTGGTATGGCAACTTTTATAGGACTTTATTTAGGAATTATTTTCTTAATATCTTGTGCAGCAATTTTAGCACTTAAAGAATTATCTGAATCTAGTGATAATGTAGAAAAGTTTAAAATGTTAAGAAAAATTGGTGTAGATGAAAAAATGATAAATAAAGCATTATTTAGACAAATAGGAATATTCTTTATGTTTCCTCTTCTAGTGGCAATTATTCATTCTATATTTGGTATAAAATTGTGCAATTTCATATTAAGTGCTTTTGGTAATGAAAAGCTATTACAATCAATAATTGTAACAGCAGTATTTATAATAGCAATATATGGTGGATATTTCTTAGTAACTTATATTTGTAGTAAAAATATTATTAAGGAAAAATAATCATATTAAAAAAATATACTCTTATGATATAAGATATTAAGTTAAAGGAGGGTTAGATATGCTAAAATTAGTTTTAGTTAGACATGGTCAAAGTGAATGGAACTTAGAAAATAAGTTTACAGGCTGGACAGATGTTGAATTAACAGAACAAGGAATAGCAGAGGCTAAAGAAGCTGGTAAAATTTTAAAAGAACAAGGCTTCAGCTTTGATTTAGCTTTTACTTCAGTATTAAAAAGAGCTGAAGATACATTAGACTATATATTAAAAGAAATGGGCGAAGAAAATATTGAAATAAAAAGAAGCTGGAGACTAAATGAAAGACATTATGGAGCTTTACAAGGATTAAATAAAGATGAGACAAAAGAAAAATATGGTGCTGAACAAGTTTTACTTTGGAGAAGAAGTACTGATGTTAGACCACCAGAATTAGATGAAAGTGATCCAAGATATCCTGGAAATGATCCTAAATACAAAGATTTAAGCAAAGATGAATTACCTAGAACTGAAAATCTAATAGATACAATAAAGAGAGTTTTAGAATATTGGAATTCAGATATTAAACCAGAATTAGAAGAGGGTAAAAAAGTTATAATAGCAGCACATGGAAACAGCTTAAGAGGTTTAATAAAATATTTAGATAATATAAGTGATGAAGATATTATAAAATTAGAATTGCAAACAGGAAATCCTATCTGCTATGAATTAGATGAAAATTTAAAACCGATAAGACATTATTATTTGGAAAACAATTAATTTTTAAAGATAATATACGAAAAGAGTTACCAATTTACTAAAGGTAACTCTTTTTTTGTGTGCGATTTTTTCTTTTTTATATTAAATTTACGATTTAATATAAGTTTATAATACACATAAATATCTAAGAAGTCAATATTTAATAGATTTTATTTTTATGCTTAAAAATATTGAAATGATAATAAAAAAAATTCGTATAATCAGCCTTGCTCTAAATATATACGAATTGGTCATTTTCGTAAATTTAATATATTAACGAAAAGTTATATACAACAAACCATAAAAACAAGGAGAAGTCATATGAAAAAAACAGAAGAAAAAATGTTTGAAAGAATTTTAAATCAAACAAAACGGAATTACACTAATAGCATTAGTAATTACAATAATTGTTATGCTTATTTTAACAGGAATTTCTATAAATGCTACTATAGGTAGAAATGGAATTCTTACAAAAGCTCAGAATGCAAGTATGAGTAGTAAAATTGCATCTGTAAAAGAGCAAATCGAAATGTATAGATTGTCACAACAATTAAATAAAAAAACAGGGCTTGATTTATATCCAATTTTGCAAAATGATAATGCTAGAGTAAGTATGAAAAGCAAATTAGAAGATGGAAGTTTGGAACTAAAAGACCTTGGTTCAGAATTGAAGCATTATTTGGTAAAAAGGGTAGGACAAAAAGATGCTGAGATTTTAGCAGATGTTAATAATATTTCTTTGTATTCAGATTATTATTTTATAAATACAACTGATATTCCAGCTGCCAAGTCAATAGAAAATAAATTAGTTATATATGTCTATAATGATAATTCATACGATATAATTTATTTTGACGGCTATGATTGGAACAATACAGGTGCTAAATCATATGCTTTAAGCATTACAAATCATGATTCGGCAGAAAGTGAATTGGCTAATTTGTCTACATATTATGCTTCAGAAAATAATACGTATAAATTATACGGTACAGGAAAAGTCAAAGTAATTGGAGAAATAACAGAAGATATTTCACAAAGGCTTGAATATAGTAAAAACGAAAATGCTTCTAAACTGGATTTAATTGCTATTGCCAAAAAGTATTCAATTAGTACAACTACAACATATAATTCTACATATGATTGTATTGGAATTGAAAATGGTAATAATGTATATGTAAAAAAACTGTATATACTTAATGGATATGATTCATATGGCAATACAGTATATATTATAGATATGAATAATGATTTATGGGCTTGGGGAAGCTCTGAAAATAATAAATTGGGATTAGGAACAACAGGCTTAATAGAAAAACCAACTAAATTATTACAAGGAATAAAGGATGAATCAAATTTACAAATAAAGATAAAAAATGTATGGGGCAATATTTCATTAACCGTTGTGGAAACGACTGATAATCAAATTTTAATATGCGGAAATAACTCAAGTGGTTTATTAGGACAGGGAGATGCAATAGACCATAAGTCATGGGTAAAGCCTAATGTATTAAATAATTTTAAAGATGTTTATGATTCTAATGCTGAAAAAGATATAAGTGAACTTAAAGCTAATTCTAATGCTGGACATCTAAAAGAAGTGTACTTATCAGAAGATAATTCTGAACAGGCAATTTTCTTGCAATTTGATAATGGAGACTTTT
Source organism: uncultured Clostridia bacterium (assembly GCA_934140005.1). Classification (GTDB taxonomy): domain Bacteria; phylum Bacillota; class Clostridia; order TANB77; family CAG-508; genus Scatovivens. The sequence continues at coordinate 27,041 of CAKPBB010000003.1, read as the reverse complement.
ATGGAGGTGGACTAGGTTCTTTAGCTGTTGGCCAATATTCTACATATAACTATTACATAAAAGTTGATGAAATATGGAATGAACAGATAAAGTCTTTATTAGAGAATGAAAATATATCTACTAAAAATATTATTAGTATGTCAAATTATGCAACTACAAGATTTTTAGTCTTTGATACACAAGATGTACTTGTTTTTGGATGGAATGGCTCGGGAGCATATGGAGATAATAAAAGCGATAAAGTATTAAATAGATGCATTGATTGGGATGAAAATTATATATATGGTGTTAAAGAAGTTAAAGGAAGAAAAGTAATTTTAACAAATAATAATATATATTGGACCAGAACTTTTCTTGAAGAAAACGGAAATTACAAAATGTGGTATCATAAAGCATTACCATTAAGTAATATTCCATCAGATTTTAATTTTGATAATGCTTTTCTAGTAGGATATGGCTTGGTTGTTTCAAATGGAGAATTATGGAATATTTATTATAATCCAGAAGAGGTTACTTTTAACATTGTGAAAAATGATAGTATTGGTGTAGAAGATATAATAAAAAATAAAGCGATTGTAAATGATTATTCATTTGATTATCGAGATATTACAACTTTAACGAGCTGCATAATGTGTACAAGTAATTATGAATTTTATGGCTTGAATATAGATGATATTTCACTAAGTGAGGAAAAGAACTTATACCAATTAACAAGTATAGGTTTTAATAATGTAAAATATGTTACAACTGATTATAATGGCATAAAGCTATTATTAGATGATAATACTATTATAAATAATTTAAATGATGAAAGTAGTGTTGGATTATCTAGTAACGAATTTATCACTAATATTATATCAGACAGAAGTGCAACTTCTGTATTGTGTAATGATGGAAATGGAAATAGATATGTAAAATTAAAAGGAAGCAAATACGCAGGATGTTGGGGTGCTAGTGAAAGTAATAGTAAGGAAAGAATTAATGAATTTATGAAAGAAAATCCGGGTTCTATTTATCCAGGTTTAGGATTAAATGATGTGGGATCTTTTCAAACTTTAAAGAAAAATGGTACGGAAATATTAACTAATGTTAAAAAGATATTCACAAATAATAAATATGTAACGTCATATGATTATACCAATCATAGTGGTAGTATAATTTTAGATAATGATGGTAATTTATATTGGTTTGGAACAAACGGACATTCTCAAAGAGTTTATTTGCCAGGTATGGAATTCCCGGAAAAAAATTATTATGGATATGGTGTGTTTAATTTCAGAGCAACAGATTATCCAGTACTATATCAAAATGATGTTTTAGAAGAATTCAAAGAAGAAATAAAAGATATCGCTTTTTCAGATATTAAAATAGAAGGTGGACTAACTCTTGCTAATACAAGTGTATTAACTAAAACAGGTGACATATATGTTTATGGTACAAATTCATCTGCTAATGGTGTCGGACATGGAATGAAAAACTTTGAACAATTAGAATTGCCTGAGAAAATAGATAAAATTTATTCTGCATATGGTTTATCTTTAGCTATAAGTGAAAATGGTAATGTTTATGCATGGGGATATGATTATTATAAAGTAACAGGAATTGGAAGTTCTAATATCAATACACCTGTTAAATTAGATATTTCTGATGTCTATTATATTGCTAATGGCAAAGGATTTTGCATATATGCATGTACAAATGGAAAAGTATATGGCATAGGAAAAAATAATTATGGACAATTAGGAACAGGTGATAATGTTTCGCATAATACTTTTGTAGAATGTGTTGAGCTAGAAAAATAATATTTAAGTTAAAAGAGCTACTATTTTGAAGTAGCTCTTTAGTTATAACTTTCTATGTATAAAACTTTAGCAATATAAGGAATTATTTCTTGGAAATTATACCATCCTGAACTTTTGAAATCATTTTCTCCACCATTAGGATTTGAAACATATACCATATTATTATCATCAGCAGCTAGTAAAACCATATAATGTGAGGCAGATGTCCAACGATTACTATAATGTTTGCTCCATACACAAATCAAAACAGGTCTATTAGTTTTTAAATGTTCTTGCAATTTTTCTTGTGTAAAATATGTATTGTTATAATAAAAATCTGAATTTTCAATATTATATGTATCAGATAATTCTTTGGAAAGAGAATCATATTTTAGTACAGGATAATATTTTTGTCTAAGATCTTCAGGAGAGTGAGTTTTATTGTAGCCACTTAAAATAATTGCAAGTGCTGTTATTCCACAGCCGTTTTCTTCCATTGTTCCGCCCCAGTATGAATTATTACTCCAAGAAGCATTATTTTGTTTATATTCAATATATGTTTTTTTATGATCATCAATAGTTGTAAAGGTAGTAAAATATCCATCCTGATTTTTTACTTTTTGTTGACCAATTCCTGCATAATTTTTATTTTTGTCTTCTTTTATCGTTTTATATTCTGAAAAAATATTAAAAGCATCATTTTGAAAAATAATATATATTATGATAATTATTAGAAGTAACCACCTTATTTTTTTCTTCTTTTTCTTCATTTAATACTCCTCCTTATTGCTAACATTATAAAACTAAATTAAAAATTAAGTTTTAAGAATTACTTAAAATTATATTAAGATTTTCTTATGATTCATAGCCAGTTGAAAAAATCTTCCAAAAGTGCTATAATTAGAGTAGGTTTAATTTTTAAATCTATTCGAATAGCAACCTTGTTAAAAGAAAGGAACGACATCATGATTGATACGAAAAACTTTATCCTCGTAGACGACTTCGGTTTTGTTCATAAGCCTGACGCATATGACACCTTGCGAGCCTTTTACAGAGACCTGCCTGGCATCACTACTTATTACGACAACGGTCGGTGGTACATTGTGCAGAGCAAGGCACTGATGGAGGCAGCAAAGACGCTGAGGTAAAGAAAAGCCAAGAGAGAGGGACGATTGTAACTCTCTCTTCGGCGTTTATATGAGACTTTAGTTGAAAAATATTTTGAATATGTTATAATCAGTTCTATAAAAATAATATTGTAGTGAGGTTGTATGATAGAAAAAGAAATGACAAGATGTAAATGGTGTAATTTGAAGAATAAAAAATATATAGAATATCATGACAATGAATGGTGCAAACAAAATTTTGATGAAAAATATTTATATGAAATGTTAATACTCGAATCATTTCAAGCTGGCCTATCTTGGGAATGTGTGCTTAATAAAAGAGATGATTTTAGAATTGCGTTTGATAATTTTGATATAGAGAAAATTTGTTCTTATAATGAAGAAAAGATACAAGAACTATTAGAAAATAAGAAAATCATAAGAAACAAATTAAAAATAAGAGCTACTATAGCTAATAGCAAAATATTTAAAGTAATACAAGAAAAGTATGGAAGCTTTTACAATTATTTGAAAACATTTACTAAGGAGCAAACAATATATGAAATAGATAAAACTACGAATGAATTATCTGATTCTATTTCGAAAGATTTGCAAAGAAGAGGGATGAAATTTGTAGGAAGTACAATTATATATTCATATTTGCAAGCAATTGGTGTTATATATTCACATGATAAAGAGTGTTTTTTATACAAATATGTTTTATGATATAATGCAACTGGTATAATTTAATAATCAAAAGGAGAAAGAGAAATGATTAAAAATGTAATATTTGATATAGGAAATGTAATTTTAAATTTTAATGTAGAAGAGGTTTTAAAGAAATTTACAGATAGCCAAGAAGAACAAAAGTTTATTATGGAAAATATAATAAAGTCACCAGAATGGTTAGAATATGCACTAATAGATACAGGATATATATCAAGAGAAGAGGCAATAGATATTGTATCTGATAGAACAAATCATTCTGATGATGAACTTATTAAAAACTTTTGGTATAACTACAACAATTATGCTTTTGTAAATATGGAAATTTTAGATTTAATCAAAGAACTAAAAAACAAAGGATATAGTGTTTATTTATTATCAAACATAAATTCGTATACAACAGAAAATGTAGCAAGAAGTGGATTATTTGAATTAGTTGATGGATATATACTATCATACCAAGTACATCAAGTTAAACCTTATGAAGGAATATATAAAACATTATTAGAAAAATATAATTTGACTGCTAGTGAATGTTTATTTATTGATGATAACCAAAAGAATATAGTAACAGGAAATAAGCTAGGAATTTTATCAAAGAAAGTTGAACCAGATAATGTAGCAAGCGTAATTGAAACAATTAAAGAATTAAATTTATTATAATATTGTGTAACCTTTTTTATGTTTTAAATACTATACAAGTGTAAGATATCTTATAAAGGAGTTACTAAATTGGAAAGTAGAATAGAAAAATATGTAAAAGGAGAAGAGTTAGATATAGACAAAATAGTAGATGATTTTTCTCCATATGTAAATACAATTATAAGAAACACTGTATACAACAATCTATCTAATGAAGACAAGGAAGAAATTTTATTAGATACTTTCTTTGTAGTATGGAAAAGAAATGAAGAAGGTTACAAAATCGAAAATTTATCAGCATATATTTCAGGAATAACTAGAAATCTAATAAAAGAAAAACTTAAAAAAAGAAAACTATCACTAGCTCTAGAACAAATAGAAAATTCATTAGACTTTAGTTATTATGAATCATATTTAGAAGAAATTGTAAAAATCGAAGAGGTGTGCAATAAAATAAAAAACATAAAACCAAATGAGTTAAAAATATTTAATATGTTTTATTATTCAAACATTTCGATTAAAGATATAGCTAAAGAGTTAAGATTGTCAGAGTCTAATATAAAGACTAAATTACATAGAACCAGAAAAAAGATAAGAAAGTATTTAAAAGAGGAGGTACTATAGAATGAATGACAATATAAAAGAAAAGCTAAAATTCAGAATAGCTATATCAAAAATGGATAGTACTGAAGATGAAAAAACAAACAAAGTAGCCAGTATTAAAAAATTAGGATTAGTTGCGTGTGCCATAATTTCGATAAGTGGCGTTGCCTTTGCTGGCAATACAATAATAGAAAAAATCTGGAAGGTACCTGAACAAATAGAAAATCCAACTTTTGAGATTACAGAAGAAAATAAAAAATTTAATATATCAGAAGAAGAGGCAAAAGAAATTGCTATAAAGAAGCTAAAAAAAGCAGGGCTAAATAGTGACATACTAGGAAGTGACAACTATAAGGCAGATGTAGAATCTGATAAAATTATGTATAGATTTGAAACAGAAGACGATTATTCTATATCTATAGATGGCTTTAGTGGTGAATTTTTTGAAATTTGGAATAATCAAGCACAATCACCAAATAAAGATGAAAAAATATCAAAAGAAGAGGCTAAAAAAGTTGCAAATAAATATTTAAAACAATTTGATATTGATACAACAGGTTATGAGATTACAGAAATAAAATCATATGATGCTAAGAAAAATAGTGAAAAGGATGAAGAAGAGGGCAACTATGTTAGTATTAAATATCTGAAAAAATATGATGAAACATATAATCCTTATGAATATATATGTATCGAAATAAATGCAAAAGATAATAAATTTGAATATATTAGAACAGAAAATGAAGCTTTTGATAATAATGAAATAAAAATTACTAAAGAAGAGGCTATAAAAATAGCTTTAATAGAAGATGAAAATGTAGAAAGTAATAAAATAGCTTCTGTTGATGCAACACTTAAAGTTGTAAAAATGAATACTAAAGCTTATGAAAGAAGCTTAAATAAAGAAGAATTTTATAAGCCAATGCAAACCGTAGATTATCCAGATGAAGCAAGAAAATACTATCTAATAGACGAGAGAATAAGAAATGCTTGGGTAGTAACAATAAAATATGAAGATAATTATAAAGATGTTGTAAAAAGATATACAGAAGGAATATGGAACTATTTTGTTGATGCTACTACTGGTGAAATTATTGGTGGAGCTACAATGTATTATAGTAATTAAAATATGATAATATTATTACAATGTTAATTTTACAATGATTTGAAGATGAATTTGTTAGTTTTAAGATTTATAAATAACAAAGTTGCCAGCCATGCAATGATTAGCATTTTTAGCTAAATCTTGCACGAACTGGCAACTTTTTGCTAGGCTTTAAACAAAGAAATATTGATGTGAGTTTTTTTAAGCTTTGTTGTCTTTTCTAAAAGCCTCAAGCTCTTTTTGATGGGAACGACGCAAAGCAAACATCATGTTGACGATAGCCTCACTAGCAATATCAAGAGAATAAGAATTTTCATCTGTATTGATAAGGTCTCCGATGGTTTCACTAAGTCCCCAGGCCAAACAGCTGCTTACAGGGAAAATGCTTTCATCTATGTCTTTTTTGAAATCGTCATCCAGAAAGTCTGCACATTTGATGAGCAACTTAAAAAACTCATCAGAGTTTTGCACAGAGCCGAACTTAAGGTGAAAAGAAGAGATAGAGCTATTGGTTGCTTCGAAAGTTTTCAACATTTCCTTAATGTCTTTTTCCATTGTTTTCTCCTTAGAGCAAATGCTCCATTTGCAACAAGAGTTATTGTACTCTTGCAGTGGTGAATATTCGGACATGAAGTGATTCTAAGTAGTCAAAAAATACCACCCTTTCATAAAAATCAAAAATGATTTCGAACAAACAATATTATAACACAACTTTACATAATTGTCAAAAATTTGATTTTACTGATTTTTATTATATTAAAATAAAGATAAAATAAAAACACCGTCAGTGTTGTCCAGGCTGGACAGCTCACTAACGGTGCGTGAGGATTAACTAAGGCTTTTAGGGGGAAACCTCAGCTTGATGAATGTGCTCAAAGCTCACAGCATCTGCTGACGTTTTGCTTCGGCCACATCATGCAGGAACTCTCGCTCCTTTTGCAACCAAGTCCACCATAAATAATTTGTGTAAGCACTAGGATTGCCAACCCTTGCAGGATCAATCAGAAAGTCACTTTTCCGTTTAACCTCAACGCTAGGATTGTTTGCAAAAGAAGCCTTTACGAAAGTTGCCATAATAAAACACCTCAATAAAAAATTTGTGAAAACTCACATAACTATATTATAAAGTATTTGCCAAAAAAAGTCAAGTAATCTGTAAAATTATGTAAACTTTAAAAAAGCATAAAGTGAAAGTTTGCCAATCGAAATATTAAAAAGTAGAAATCAAAATTATTTGACTATTATAGACTAATAAGCTATAATTAAAGTAGTTTTAGAGAATACATTTGAAAGGAATAAATATATGCTAGATTTAGAAGAAAATCTAAGAGAATTGAATAATTTAGGTGAAAAGTTAATCAAATTGAAGGAAACAGTTAATTTAAAAGAACTACAAGAAGAACTTGAAAATCTAAAAGAAGAAAGTATGAATGAAAGTTTTTGGCAAGATTCAAAAAAGTCTAGTGTTGTATATTCTAAAATAAAAGTTATAGAAAAGAAAATAAAAAATTTTGAAAATATAGAAAAAAATATAGTAGAATTAAAAGAATTAAATGAATTACTTGCTGAAGAACAAGATGAAACTCTAGAAAAAGAGTTAGAAAAAAATACAATAGAATTAAGTAAGTCAATTGATAAACTTCAAGTTGATACATTATTTTCTGGAAAATATGATGGAAATAATGCAATTCTTACACTTCATCCGGGAGCTGGTGGCACTGAATCACAAGATTGGGCTGAAATGTTATACAGAATGTATACTAGATGGGCAAATTCAAATGGCTTTAATGTAAAAGAGTTAGACTATTTAGAAGGAGAAGAAGCAGGTTTAAAGAGTGTTACCTTTCTAATTGCTGGAGAAAATGCTTATGGCTACCTAAAAGGAGAAATGGGAGTTCATAGATTAGTAAGAATATCTCCTTTTGATAGTGGAGGAAGAAGGCATACTTCATTTGCTTCATTAGAAGTATTACCAGAAATTAAGGATGATGTAGAAATTAATATTAATCCTGATGATTTAAGAATTGATACATATAGAGCATCTGGTGCAGGAGGTCAACATATAAACAAAACAGACTCTGCAGTTAGAATAACTCATATTCCAACAAATATAGTTGTTTCATGTCAATCAGAACGTTCACAACAAATGAATAAAGAAACAGCAATGACAATGCTTAAATCAAAATTAATAAATTTAAAAGAACAAGAAAACAAGCAAACAATTGATGAATTAAAAGGTGTTCAAAAAGATATAGCTTGGGGTAGTCAAATTCGTTCATATGTATTTTGTCCATATACTATGGTAAAAGATCATCGTACTAATTATGAAGTTGGAAATGTTCAAGCTGTTATGGATGGAGATTTAAATGAATTTATGATAGAATACTTAAAAATGATACATAAAAATTCTAATAATTAAAGGAGGTGAAATATATGGCAAAATGCAAATGGTGTAAATACAATGAAGGTGGAGATTGCAGAAACCCAAATAGTGACTATTACAAAACAGATGTAAGAGACGTAAGAGGTGGCGGTTGCGAAGAAGGTGTAGACTAACTTTCATTCACACAAAAAAAGAATAGGAATAAACTAATAATAAAGTAAGATTTAAATTTAAATCTTACTTTAACTAATATCTAAACATTTAAGAGATGTGAAGAATATAAACGAGGTACAACTATGGGAATCATTGTACAAAAATTTGGTGGTAGTTCTGTTGCTGATATAGAAAAATTAAAATTAGTGTCAGAACATATTATAAAAGAAGTAGAAAATAATAATCAAGTAGTAGTGGTTGTTTCAGCACAAGGAAAAACAACAGATAGACTAATTGCAGAAGAAAAAGAAATTACAAAGAAAATTTATCCGAGAGAACACGATGCTTTAGTATCAGTTGGGGAACAAATAACAATTTCAAAACTTGCGATGTTATTAAATAGCAAAAATCACAAAGCTGTCTCTTTATGTGGCTGGCAAATACCAATTTTAACTAATAGTGAACATACAAACAGTAGAATAAGATATATAGAAAATGAAACAATTATAGATTACTTACGAGCTGGAAATATTGTAATAGTAGCAGGATTTCAAGGAGTAGATGAGAGTGGAAATATTACGACACTTGGCAGAGGTGGCTCAGATACAACGGCAGTCGCTTTAGCGGCAAGTTTAAAAGCAGAGAGATGTGATATCTTTACTGATGTTGATGGAGTATATTCTGCTGATCCAAGAATAGTTAAAAATGTAAGAAAGATAGAGTCTATTTCTTATGAGGAAATGCTAGAATTATCAAGTATGGGAGCAAAAGTACTTCATAATAGATGTGTTGAAATTGGAAAAAAATATTCAGTACCTATATATGTGAAATCGACTTTTGAAAAAAACAGTAGAGGTACATTAGTAACAAATAACAAAGAGGCTTTGGAAGATTTATTAATAAATGGAGTTACTAAAGATGATTATATTTCAAGAATAACAATAGTTGGGTTAGAAAATAAAATTGGTAGAACTTATAAATTGTTCAAAATTTTATCAGAAAATCATATAAATGTAGATATAATTGTTCAATCTTTTGGAGAACATATTACAAAGGATATTGCTTTTACAGTTAAAATGAATGATTTAGAGAAAACTTTAGAAGTTCTTGAAGCAAATAAAGAGGCTTTACATTCAGAAGCAATATTACACTCTGAAAATCTATCAAAAGTTTCAATAATAGGTGTTGGAATTGCAAATAAACCAGGAATTGCAGCAAGCATGTTTGAAGCTTTATATGAAAATAATATTAATATGCATATGGTAACTACTTCTGAAATAAAAATATCTGTTTTAGTAAACGCAAAAGAAGCTGATTTGGCAGTTAGTGCAATACACGACAAATTTTTTAAAGAATAATGTTAAGAAAAATCCTTTCATTTATATAATGAAGGGATTTTTTAGAATATAGTTATATAAAATTTTCTCTTGCAATTATCACAATGTTCACTTTTGTTCTATTATTGGTTGACTTGAATATATATATTTTAAAGTGATATGGAGGATATGTATATGGATAGTAATAGTGTTTTAACAAATGAGATTCAAAATATTGTTTTGGAAAATAGAGAAAAATTGAATGTATCTGGTGTTAAAGATGTTTTAAGCTTTGATGATCAAATGATAATAGTGCAAACTACATTGGGATTGCTTACGATAAAAGGAGAAAATTTACGAGTAAATAAGTTAAATATTGATACATCTGATTTCAGTGTTGATGGCAAAATATCAAGTTTAACTTATTCTAATTCTGAAAATTTTAAAGAGCATACTAGCTTTCTAGGAAAAATATTTAAATAAATTTGATAGGTGGTGTAAATATGGTATCATATACACAAGGTCAGGTTTTTATAATTTTTTTCATAGTTGGGGTATGCATAGGGACTATATATGACATTTTTAGAGTAATAAGAAAGAATTTCTTTACTAATAATCTAATAACACAGTTTGAGGATGTTGTTTTTTTAATTATTTGTGGCTGTATAATTTTGTATAGTATTATCAAATTAAATAATGGAGAAGTAAGATTTTTCATATTTATTGCAATTTTTTTAGGAAATTTGCTATATTTTTTGACATTTAGTAAGCCATATGTTATAATATTAAATGTAATTGTAAAGATTTGTAAAAAAATTTTGTTTTTGACTATCAAGCCATTTAAATTTTTATTCGGATTTATATGGAAAAAGGTAAAAACACTAAAAAAATAGATTTTACAAAAATTGTATAAGATATATTGGAGTGATACATAAGATGAAGATTTTTAAATCAAATGGAATCTATAAAATTATAATGCTTTTATTTATTGTTTATGCAATATATACATTTGGACGTCAGCAATTGAAATTAATGTCATATGAAACAGAAAAAAAATACTATGAAGATCAGATTGCATCTCTAAATGACGAAAAAGAGACTTTAGAAAAAACAAAAGCAAATATGAATACTCCAGAATATATTGAAAAAATTGCCAGAGAAAATTTAGATATGTATATGCCAAATGAAAGAGTTTATATAGATGTTAGTAAATAAAAGTGTGTACTTTTATTTACTAATATTAAACTTTATTGAAGCAAAAAATATTCTTTTATTTTAAAAATAATCGTAACAAATTTAATCATTACATATTCATTTTTTAAATCTATTAAATTTCCAATTAGAACAAAAATTAAAATTATATAAGGGGGCTATTTATGGAATTAGAGAAACATTCACTTGTTGAACTAAAACAAATTGCAGAAGAGAAAGGAATTGAAAACATTAGTAAATTAAAAAAGAAGGCTGATTTGATAGAAGCTATTGAAAATTTCGAAAAAGAAAACGAAGTTGCTGAGAATGCTGAAGAAACAGTTGACGTAGTAACTAAAGAAAACAATGATATTAAAGATAAAAGTAAATCATCAAATGATGGAGAATATACTATTAATAGTGATACTGATGAATTTGTAGAAGGTATATTAGAATTATTACCAGATGGTTATGGATTTTTAAGAGGTTCTAATTATTTGTCTACACCAAAAGATGTATATGTTTCACCAATACAAATAAAGCGTTTTAGACTAGATACTGGAGATAAAATTAAGGGAATAAAAAGACAAGCTAGAGAAGGTGAAAAATTTCCAGCACTTATATTTGTTGGTGAAGTTAATGGAGAGCATCCAGAAAAAGCAATGAGAAGAAAAAGCTTTGATGATTTAACACCAATATATCCAAATAAAAAATTAAAACTTGAAACTAGTTCAAAAGATTATACAATGAGGCTAATGGACTTATTATGCCCAATAGGAAAAGGACAAAGAGGAATGATTGTTGCTCCTCCTAAAGCTGGTAAAACAACTATTTTAAAGAAAATTGCTAATAGCATTACAACAAATAATCCAGAGGTAGAACTTATTGTATTACTTATAGATGAAAGACCAGAAGAAGTTACAGATATGAAACGTTCTGTAAAAGGAGATGTAATATATTCAACTTTTGATGAGCAACCTGAACATCATGTAAAAGTTGCTGAAATGGTACTTGAAAGAGCAAAAAGATTAACGGAGCAAAAAAAAGACGTTGTTATATTACTAGATAGTATAACAAGACTTGCAAGAGCATATAACTTAGTTATACCATCTTCTGGAAGAACTTTATCTGGTGGTTTTGACCCAAGCGCTTTATATAAACCAAAGAGATTCTTTGGTGCTGCTAGAAATACTGAAGATGCTGGAAGTTTAACAATTTTAGCCAGTGCATTAGTTGAAACAGGAAGTAGAATGGATGAAGTTATATTTGAAGAGTTTAAAGGTACTGGTAACATGGAAGTTAGATTAGATAGAAGTTTAGCTGAAAAGAGAATCTTCCCAGCAATTGATATTAACCAATCTGGTACTAGAAGAGAAGATTTATTACTTTCACCTCGTGAACTTTCAATTATTTATGGTGTTCGTAGAGCAATGTCAAATATTGGAACAACAGAAATGGCAGAACAGTTAATAAAACAAATGGTTAATACTAAAAATAATAATGAATTTTTAGATGTAATGGAAAAATATTTAAGTAGTAATAAATAGTATAAAATGTATAGTTTAGAAGTATTAAAACTATGCAACAAAAGTAAAACAGATGCAATAAAAGAGAAAGAAAAATGATAAAAAACAAAGTGTATTGCGATTTACATAAAATTATGATATAATTATATTGTCATCATTTAGAATAAAATAGAAAGGTGGCGATAAATTTCCATAGCAAGTTCGATTTTTCACTACAAAGGAGGCGACATATATGGCTTTTTATGGAAGTTTACTCAAGGTTAGTGCTATTCTCCTCATTCTGTTCTTTGGTGGGAATTTTATATGGGATTCCCTTTTGGAATGGAAATATGGAGAAAGCACTCAGGAAGCCAACAAGCGTTTTGAGGACTTCAAAGAGAAGGCCAAGAAATGTAAGTGGTAACTGAAGCTAAACACCGAATAAGTATGCTTTACTTATTCTACAAGGGAAGCTCCTCAGACTAAAATTGTAGTCTGGGGAGTTTTCTTGTATGTATAGATTGACAAGATACCCTATGGGAGTATATAATTTGATATGTTAAAATGAATGAAATATAAAAAGATAAAATAACTATATGGAGGAATTTTTAATGGGTTGTGATAAATGTGGAAAATGTCAAATGTGTCAAAAAACAACGCATAGAACAGATGAAGAAAAGACAAGTTTGTCTAAAAGATTAAATATTATTGAGGGACAAATCAGAGGAGTAAAGCAAATGCTTGAAGATGATAGATATTGTGCCGATATACTTATGCAACTATCAGCTATAAATAAATCAATCGAAAGTGTTGAAAATGCAATTCTAGAAAGCCATGTCGAAAATTGTGTAGCTTATGAAATTCAAAGTGGCAATTTAGATATTATTAAAGAAGTTATGGAATTATTTAGACGATTAAGATAAATATATAAAATAATAGAGGAATAAAATGGAAAGATATAAAGAAATAGAAAAAAGTATAATAACAACATATAGAAAAAGTATTTGGAGAAAATTTATTCAAGGTATAAAAGAATTTGAAATGGTTCAAGAAGGAGACAAAATTGCTGTTTGTATATCAGGTGGAAAAGATTCAATGCTTTTGGCTAAATGTATGCAAGAATTAAAAAGGCACAGACAAATGAATTTTGATTTAGAATTTATTGTAATGGATCCAGGATATAATGAACTTAATAGGCAAAAAATAATTGATAATGCAAAAACTCTAAATATACCAATAACTATCTTTAATACAGACATATTTCAAGCTGTTGAACATATAGAGGAAAATCCATGCTATATGTGCGCAAGAATGAGAAGGGGATATTTGTACAAAAAAGCACAAGAATTAGGTTGTAATAAAATAGCTTTAGGCCACCACTTTGATGATGTTATTGAAACTATTATGATGGGTATGTTGTACGGTGCTCAAATGCAAACAATGATGCCTAAATTACATAGCACAAATCACAAAGGAATGCAACTGATAAGGCCTTTGTATTATGTAAAAGAAGCTGATATTATAAAATGGAGAGATAAAAACGAATTAAATTTTATACAATGTGCATGTAAACTCACTGAAAATCGTGTTATACGTGAAGATGGTTCAAGTAACTCAAAAAGGCAAGAAATGAAAGTCTTAATAAATAACCTTAGAAAGGTTTATGACAAAATTGATGTAAATATATATAATAGCACAAAAAACGTAAACTTAAATACAATAATATCTTATATTCAAGATGGAGAAGTTCATCACTTTATGGATGATTATAATAATAAAGAATAGCTAAAATATGCTAGTTCAAACCTTGAAATTTAGGCACACAAGTGGTATAATAGTTATGTCAACCATTTAATTCTGTTGCAATTCATTTTACGCAACATACAAATGCCTAGGAGGTTTTACTATGGCAAATGAAGCAAAAACATTAAAAGAAGTACGAGAGATGAACTATTGGCAGGCAACAAGCTACTTTGTAGATGGCATGCATTACACTGATGATGTTGCTATCAAGTATATGCAGGAAGAGGTTTTTCACGGTGTTGTATATGATGTGCGCGGGCAAAAAATTGATGGAAAAGTAATGCGGGACATCGGAAAAGGTGGATACTTTGTATTGGTAGATGGTCTATCCTGTACAGGGAAAACGAGCTTTGCAGAAATGCTGAAAAATCGGTATGATGTCGAGGTTATGGATATAGACTATTTGTCAGCAGAATATGCACAGAGAGTAATCAAATATAAGTTTAGCAGATTCCCCGTGTCAATGAGAGCTTATATGAAAGAAAATTTCACAAAAATCTTTGAAATGGAAACGGACAATTATATTCATAGTGTATTTGAGCAAGATGTAAAGAAAGCAGCTAAAACAGGCAAAACTGTTGTTGTAGTAGGTATGTATTTGGATATTATTACTAGAGCAGTTGTTGCTGATAAGCTCGGTAAATACTGCAAAAGTACGGTAGGATTTGTTTTTCATGAAGATTGGGAAACGATTATACGAAGAGAAAAAGAACGAGATATAAAGTATGGAACCAAAGATGTATCCAAACAAGCAATCGAAAGGGATAAAAAGCCATACGAATATATGCAAAAGGCACTTAACCCTGAAAATGGCTGGATTAGCGCGTTTGCCTGTGGATATCGGTATACCTTTATCTGCAATCATGGTACAAAATTTCTTGAGTAACTAAAATAATGTTTTTGTAGGTACTTAACCTAATGTGCGAGGGCACTTACTGTGTAGTATTACACTGGTAGGTGCTCTTGCACATTTTTATACAATAGGAAAAAACTTTTATTTTCTAATAAATTATTATTATCTTTTATAAATTTAAAATCTATATTTTTCAGTTGTACTGCATAATTGGAACTTTTATGAACAAAATATGAACAACATAGTTCACATTTTATTCATTATTATATGATAAATTGTGAATATCAAATTTAGGGAGGTAATAATATGTATTATAGTAGTGGAAATTATGAAGCTTTTGCAAGACCTAGAAAGCCAAATAACGTAGATAATAAAAGTGCTTATATAATAGGTTCTGGATTAGCAGCATTAGCAGCAGCATGCTTTCTTGTTCGTGATGGACAAATGAAAGGTGAAAATGTTCATATTTTAGAAAAAGATCCTATTCCTGGTGGTGCTTGTGATGGATATTTATATAATGACATAGGTTATGTAATGCGTGGTGGAAGAGAGATGGACAACCATTTTGAATGTATGTGGGACTTATTCCGTTCAATTCCATCTATTGAAACAGAAGGTGTATCTGTATTAGATGAGTATTACTGGCTTAATAAAGAAGATCCAAACTATTCACTTATGAGAGCAACTGAAAATAGAGGAGAAGATGCTCATACAGATAAAAAATTCGCAATTTCTGACAAAGGTGCAATGGAAATAATGAAATTGTTTTTTACACCTGATGAAAAATTATATAATAGAAGAATAACAGATGTATTTGATGATGAAGTTTTAAATTCAAATTTCTGGTTATATTGGAGAACTATGTTTGCATTTGAAAACTGGCATAGTGCTTTAGAAATGAAATTATATATAAAGAGATTTATTCATCATATTGGTGGGCTTCCAGATTTTACAGCTTTAAGATTTACAAAATACAATCAATATGAATCAATGATATTACCAATGGTAGAATATTTAAAGAAATTCAATGTACAATTTCATTATAATACTAAAGTCGAAAATGTTATATTTGATGCTACTCAAAATAAAAAACAAGCCAAAAGAATTGTTACAATAAAAGATGGAAATGAAGAGAATATCGAACTAACTGAAAATGATTTAGTATTTATTACTAATGGTGGTTGTGTTGAGAATTCAACTTTAGGTAGTCAAAATGAACCAGCTACATTTAATTCAGAAATTAAACCAGGTGGTGGCTGGGATATGTGGAGAAAAATTGCTGCACAAGACCCATCTTTTGGACATCCAGATAAATTCTGTTATGATCCAGAACAAACAAATTGGATGAGTGCAACAGTAACAACTTTAGACGACAAAATTCCACCTTATGTTCAAAAAATTTGCAAGAGAGACCCATTCAGTGGTAGAGTTGTAACTGGTGGAATTGTAACCGTTAAAGATTCTAATTGGTTATTAAGTTGGACTTTCAATAGACAACCACAATTTAGAAGTCAGCCTAAAGGTCAATTAGTTGGTTGGATATATGGACTATTTTCAGATAGACCTGGTAACTATGTAAAGAAACCAATGAGAGATTGTACAGGAAAAGAAATTTGTATGGAATGGTTGTATCATTTAGGAGTGCCAGAAGAACAAATTGAAGAATTAGCAAGCAATAGTGCTAATACAGTACCTTGCATGATGCCTTATATTACAGCATTCTTTATGCCAAGAGAAGCAGGAGATAGACCTTTAGTTGTTCCAGAACATTCTGTAAACTTTGCATTTTTAGGACAATTTGCTGAAACTCAAAGAGATACTATATTTACAACAGAATATTCAATTCGTACTGCAATGGAAGCTGTTTATACATTGTTAGATATAGACAGGGGAGTACCAGAAGTATGGGGCAGTACTTATGATATTCGTGATTTATTAAATGCTACTGTAAAACTAAGAGATGGAAGAAAAATCACTGATATGGATATGAATTTAGCACAAAAAGTTGCTATGAAAGAAGTATTAAAGAAAATTGAAGGAAGTGATATTGAAAAAATTCTTAAAGAATATGATGTAATTTAATTTTTATAGCATTTCTTGATACAATTTAATAAATATATTTTGATTTAGATACTTGCTTGGAAAAATCTAGGCGAGTATCTATTTTTTTGTTCACAAATAATTCATAAATATGATATATAATGCTTAAATCAAAATATAGAGGTATTTTTATGTTTAATATATTAGTAGTAGAAGATGATAAAAATTTAAAGAAATTGATTGTAACATACTTGCGTAAAAACAATTATAATACTTTTGAAGCATCAGACGGAAATGAGGCATTAGACTTAATTGATAAACAATATATAGATTTAGTTATAAGTGACATTATGATGCCAAAAATGGACGGATATGAATTATTAAGTGAACTTAGAAGTGCTAAATATGACCTTCCAATTATGTTAATAACAGCTAAAAGTGATATTTCAGATAAGAAAAAAGGTTTTATTCTTGGAGCAGATGATTATATGGTAAAACCAATTGAAATGGAAGAAATGATACTTCGAGTTGAAGCTTTATTGAAAAGAGTTAAAAGCACAAATCAGCAAAAGATTAAAATCGGAGATTTAATAATGGATTATAATCAGCTTAGTATAATAAAGAATGGAAAAATATACAATTTAGCACAAAAAGAATTTTACTTGCTATATAAGCTTTTAAGCACACCAAACACCGTTTTTTCAAGACAAGATTTGATAGAAGAAATTTGGGGCTTGGAAAGTGAATCTGATTATAGAACTGTTGATGTACATATAAAAAGGATAAGAGAAAAAATAAGTGATATAACAGAATTTGAAATAGTTACAGTAAGAGGCATTGGATATAAATGTATTATAAATAAAACTATTTAGAAAGGAATAAATGAAAATGAAAATTAATTTTTACAGAAAAATCAAGTCAATGGAAAAAAGACTAGTTATAGAATTTATCTTTGCAATTATATTAGTAATATTTTTTTCTACAATAGGATTTTATATATTAGTAAATAAAGAATTTTCACAATTTTCAATGCTAAATTCAATTAGTGAAATGTCTTCAAAACAATTATTTCATATTTTGCAAGAAGGAATTATAATAATTATTGCAAACACAGTAATAATTAGTACAATTATTATTCGTATTTCTAATAAAACATTAGCAGAACCTTTGAAAAAGACGATTGATGCAACTAAAAATGTAGCAAATGGAGATTTTAACATAAGACTAGAGACAAATAGAAATGATGAGATTAAAGAACTGGTTGATAATTTTAATACAATGGCGAAACAATTAGGTGAAAATGAGTTGTTACAAAAAGATTTTATAGACAATGTATCACATGAAATTAGAACGCCAATTAACTCTATACAAGGATTTACGAAATTACTAGATGACGAAACTTTGAGCGAAGAAGAAAGAAAAGAATATATATCTATAATTTTAGAAGAAACTGACAGATTATTAAATTTATCAAATAATATTTTAAAACTTGCAAAATTACAACATCAAGAAAAAATAACAAATCTAACTCAAATAAATTTATCTGAACAAATGAAGAAAGTAATTGCTTTGCTAGAACCAAAATGGAAAGATAAAAACATCAAATTTACTGTTATATCTGATTTAATATATGTATATGGAGATGAAGACTTACTTTTTCAAGCTTGGACAAATTTATTGGATAATGCAATTAAGTTTTCAAAAAATAATGGAGAAATTGTAGTTAAAATTAAAGAAAATGCTAAAAATGTTACTGTAAGTATAAAAGATAATGGAATTGGTATGGCAGAGTCAGAAATTCAAAAAATATATAGTAGATTTTATCAAATAGATAAATCACATTCCGGAGAAGGTAGTGGACTTGGACTCTCAATAGTAAAAAGAATTATAGATTTATCAAATGGAAATCTTACAGTTGAAAGTAAAGAAAATGAGGGGACAATGTTTATTGTTGAACTACCTAAAATTGAGAAGAAAAATAAAATTTTAATTTAATAAAAGATACTTAAAATTAATATTTCCTAAATAGTGGTTGTATCAATTTTAAGTATCTTTTAAATTTATCCAAAAATAATTCTTCTAATATCAGAATAAGAATCATTAGAATTACAAACTATATCAAAATTTTCGTTCATATCTTCAATATACTCAACATCATCATTTGCAATAAAGCCAACAGTAAATACATTTTTATGTTTTGTTTTATCGACCATTCTTAAATCACTAATTTGGTCACCAAATAGAATAACATTTTCTCTATTTTTAACTTGTTCTTTTATATTTTCCGGAAGTGATACTTCATTTTTGTTTAAACTATGAATAATATTTTCTTCAACACCAACAGCAATACTATTTTTGAATATAATTTTATTACTACTGATGAAAATATTATCATAATAACAATTATTAAATTTAAAGAAAGATTCTACGAAATTTCCGATTCCAGCACTTATAATAATAAGAGGAATGTTATTTTCATGTAAAAAGTCTATAAATTCTTTTGCTCCAGGTCTAAAACTCATAATCCTTAAATTTTTGGCAGCATCTTCAAAAATACTCTCATTTATTTGATATTTAATAAATAACTCAATATGTCTCTGAAACCACTCTTTCATAAGGTTTGATTTTACTTCGTAATCAATAGATGAATCTACTTCAATAGGTCTATAATAGTCATAAAGTTTTTGTCTGTCTTCAACATAAGATTTAGGAACAAGTGAACTACTAGCTAATATAGACCATGATGTTTTACTGTTGCCTTGAGTAATTGTTCTATCAAAATCTGCAACAACATATACATTTTTTAAATCAGATATTGGTATATTATTTTTTATATAATCTTTAATAATCATTTATTTTCTCCTTACTGTTAAGTTTTTAAATAATTATATAATGAAGAAAAATAAAAGTCAATTTGAAATAGTTGATAATTATGTTAATTTGTGATATACTAAAAAGCACGTTTAAAACTTTATATGTCAGTTTGGAGGTACTTGACCATGAAAGGCATCATTGACTTTTTCAAAAAGAACAAAATGGCAAGGCAGGCACTTATAACAGCAGCAATATTTAGCTTGTTATTATTTCCAAGGCTATTTATTAGTCAAATTCAAAATTCTGTCAATAAGGAGATGAAGTATTCAGAAGCTGTAACTTGTATTGAGAATAGGGAAGTTAAAGAACTAATTGCAAATTTAGAATCTAGCCGAGTTGATATCGTATTTCAAGATGACACACAAAAGTTTGTTTATGTTCCAAACTCTGATGAATTTTGGAAATATGTAGATAGGCAAATTGAACTTGGTAATACAATAGAAATTTCAGCTAAAAAAGGAATTTCTAATACAGAATTTAGTCTTTTTACTTCAATTATAACAATCATGTTTTTATTTATATTTCCTCGATATGCTCTTAAAAAAATTAAAAATGGAGGGAAGAATTTTGAAGTTAAAGCTGTGACTACAAATGTTAGGTTTTCGGATGTTGCAGGAATTGATGAAGAAAGGGAACAACTTGCAGAAGTAGTGAATTTTTTGAAACATCCTGAAAATTATACTTCTATGGGTGCAAGAATTCCTAAAGGTATTTTGTTATTCGGAGCTCCTGGTACAGGCAAAACTTTGCTTGCAAAGGCTATTGCTGGAGAAGCAGGAGTACCATTCTTTCAGGTAACTGGTTCAAACTTTGATGAAGAATTTGTGGGTGTTGGTGCATCAAGGGTAAGAGAAATCTTTGAAAAAGCTAAAGAAGTTGCTCCATCAATTATTTTTATTGATGAAATCGACTCTGTTGCTCAAAACAGATACCACTATAATAGCAAATCAAATAGTGAGCAGACATTAAACCAGTTGTTGGCTGAAATGGATGGCTTTGACAGTAATAATCATGTAATAGTAGTTGCTGCCACTAACCATAAAGAAATTCTTGATCCAGCTATTCTTCGACCTGGTAGATTCGATAGGCATGTACATATTCCCATGCCTGATGTCAAAGCAAGAAAAGAAATTTTACTAGTTCATGCAAAAAACAAAAAGTTTAGTTCCACTGTGGACTTGAATGAACTAGCTAAAAAGACAGTAGGATTTTCTGGAGCAAGTTTGGAGAATGTTCTAAACGAAGCTGCTTTGCTAACAGTAAAAACGGGGAGCGTGTACATTACAAACCCAATTCTTGATGAAGCTATTGCCAGAGTGATAGTTGGTATTAAGAAAGATAGCACTTTGCTTAGTAGTGAGGAAAAATATCTTACTGCTATACACGAAGCAGGACATGCTATTGTTTCTGCTGCTATTCGCCCAGAAATCAAAAATTTCTGTATATCAATTGTTCCGAGAGGCGAAGCTGGAGGATATAATTTCTTTGATGAGTCTTATCGGAATTATAGACAGAAAAAGGATATCGAAAAACAGATTCGAGTGATGTATGGCGGTCGTTGTGCCGAAGAAATTTTACTTGGTGATATTTCTGATGGAGCTGCAAGTGACCTTGAAAAAGCAACAGATTTGGCTTATCAAATGGTCTTGAATTATGCTATGTCAGAGAGCAAAATGGTTAAATTGCCTAATAGACCGGACTTTAATGACTGCATTGAAAGTGAGGCTATTGAAAAGATAGAAGAAATCTGCAATAGTGCTTACAAAGAAACCAGTAGAATTGTCAAAAAGAATCAGGAGGTTATTTCCAAATTGGCAGCGCTTCTTATGGACAAAGAGTATTTGTCTGATATTGAAGTTAGCGCTTTTTTGAGTGAAAACTGTATTACTCAGTAAAACAAGGGGGGAGTCGTGAGAACGGCTCCTCTTGTTTTTGTACATAGTATGGAGTTATTTATATAAAAGTTTTGTTAAACAATGTACAAGAAATTTAAAATAAAATTAAAAAAACTATTGACTATGAGCTAACTCCAAGTGATATATATATAAATCGTAAAATGAATATATATAAAAAGGAGAAAAAAGATATGTATGAAATTTTAAGCAAAATCAATAATCCAGAGGAAAGTGAACATAATTTGTTTAATGTAGGACATACATCAACATTAATTTCATTAGCAACTGGACTTGCAAAAGCTAGAGACTTATTAGGAAAAAAAGAAAATATAATTGCCTTAATTGGTGATGGTTCTTTATCAGGAGGAGAAGCGTTAGAAGGTTTGAACACTTTGCTTCTTGGCAACCAGAATATGAAAAGAAATAAATAGTTTATAGTTAGTGGCAAGTAAAAAATACTTGCCTTTTACTTTAAGATTAAATTATCTATTGTATATGTTGCTATTAAAGTGATATACTAAATTCGATTGAAAAGGTAAATAGTAATTTTAAAGGAGCTATGAATATGAAAATAAAACAACAAAAACAAATAAAAAAATTTCTAATTGAAGAATTTGGAACAGATAAAGGAAAAAACATATTTAATGAACAAGAAAAGATACTTGATGAATTGATAAAAAATATAAAAGAAAAATCAGAAAATCAAAAAGATACACTTATACAAACAATTCTTCCTAGAATAGCTTTATATAAAGCAATGATAGTAAATGGTTTATCAAATGAAGTTTTATATAAACATATGCAAAAATATATGCTTGATGTAGTTGCTAAACAAAAGCACTCATCTATGGTAAAAATGGAAAAAATACCATTTTTCTATTCAATTTATAGTAGTGTGTTTCTTAAAGTGGTTCGTACAACAGATTTATGGGAAAGTTCACAGCAACATGATAAAAATTCTTTTACTGTAACAATGAAAAAATGTCTTTGGCATACTGCTTGTGTAGAAAATAATTGTGAGGATTTGTGTCATCTTTTTTGTGATGTTGATAATATTACATATGGAGAGCTAAAAAAGTTAGGATTTTCACGTACCAAAACATTGGGATATGGTTGCGATTGTTGCGATTTTCATTTTTACAAAAAGTAAACTAAAAATAAATAATATATAATAAACAAGGAGGTTTATAAGATGGAATATAGAAAATTTAATAATCAAATAGTTGTAAGAATAGATAAAGGAGAAGAAATTATTGAGAAAATAAAAGAAGTAGCATTAAAAGAAAATATAAAATTAGCAAGTATTAATGCATTAGGAGCAACAAATAATTTTGTAGTAGGAGTTTATAAAGTTGATGAAAAGAAATATTATTCAAATGAATTTAAAGGAAACTTTGAGATTGTTTCATTAACAGGAACAATAAATACAATGAATGGCGAATTTTATACTCATATTCATATGAGCGCTGGAAATGACAAAGGAGAAGTATTTGGCGGTCATTTAAATAAAGCAATTGTAAGTGCAACATGCGAAATGGTAATAAATATTATAGATGGAAATATTGATAGATATTTTGATGAAAAAATTGGTTTAAATTTGTTTAAGTTTTTAGATTAAAAACAGTTTGAAACGTTAGCAGATGGAGGCATTCAATTGATTTTTTCTAAATAATATTGCTGTGATTTTCATATACGTAAAAAATGTTCAAAATGGGACAATAAGTAGAACTATAAATGTATGGTTCTATTTTTTTTAATAATTTTGTTTTAAACTATGGACAAATATTTGTTCTTGTTATAAAATGTGTACAATAGTTCGAAAATACCAAAAGTTCTACTATATAATTACCAATAAACATACTAAGAATTAAATTTTATATAAAAGGATGTGTTTTTTATGAACGAAAAAAAGAATGAAATCATTTTATTTGAAAACCAAGGGGTAAAATTAGAAGTGAACCTAAAAGATGAAACTGTATGGCTTAATTTAGAACAAATGTCAGAATTATTTTCTAGGGATAAGTCTGTTATTTCTAGACATATAAAAAATGCATTATCTGAAGAACTAAATGGTGAACAGGTTGTTGCAAATTTTGCAACAACCACTAAACATGGTGCAATAAAAGGTAAAACGCAGACTCATAATGTAGATTATTACAATCTAGATATGATTATTTCTATTGGATATCGTGTTAAATCAACACAAGGTGTAGCTTTTAGAAAATGGGCAAACCAAATATTAAAAGATTATATGCTAAAAGGCTATGCAGTAAATCAAAAAAGACTAGAGTACTTAGAAAAGACTATAAAACTTATTGATATTGCAAATCGTATTGATGAAAGACTGGAAGGAAATGATGCAAAAGAAATATTAAAAGTAATTGGTGAATATTCAAAAGCATTAGATTTACTAGATGACTATGACCATAGAACATTAAAGAAAATTAAAGGAAATATAGATGATAGAAAAATTGAGTATCATGATTGTGTTGATATAATTAATAAATTGAGATTCAATGAAGAAAGTTCACTTTTTGCTGTTGAAAGAGATAAAGGCTTAGAATCAATTATAGGAAATATTTATCAAAGCTTTGCACGGACAAGATGTTTATAAAAGTATCGAAGAAAAAGGAGCAAATTTCTTATATTTAATAGTAAAAAATCATGTATTTGCTGATGGAAATAAAAGAATTGCAGCAACTTTATTTATATATTTTCTGAGCTTTTATGGAATATTATATAAAAATGAAAAGCAAATAATTGATAATAATACATTGACAGCCCTTACATTATTGATTGCAGAATCAAATCCAAAAGAAAAAGATATAATTATTGATTTGGTAATGAATTTTTTGAATAATGAATAAAATAGAAATAAAAAAATATTCTAAAATAATAAACTAAATAAAACCTCTCAACTGCTTGAAAATACTGAAATGTTAACTTGAGTCGCTAAAGTTCCAACTCGAATTGATAGAAAGCAACTGAAAAAAGAGGTATAATTTTAAGCAGAAATGGAGGAAAATAAATGAATTTAGGAGAAAAATTATTAAGTCTAAGAAAATCAAAAAATCTAACGCAAGATGATGTAGCAGAAAAATTAAATATAACAATATCTATAAAAGAAGATTCTAGTATAAAAGCAGATTTAGGAAATATTACTATTAACGACACAAATGACATATATAGAGAGAGATGCTAGTGTTGACCTTGGAAATTCAAATATAAAGAAAAATAATAGAAATGCAGAAATTACATTAAAAGTACATTGCAGTTGCGGAAATGTAACTATAAATAATTAAGGAAAAGTTTTAAACTGAATTACAATTTTTAAAGCAGATAGTTGGTTGATAATTATCTGCTTTTGTGATATAAAAATATAAATAGAAGTAAAAAGAAAGAGAGAAGAGAGTAATGAAGAAGATAAATTACTTGCTACAACAGATACAGAAGAATTATTAAAATTAGATATATTACAGCCAAAAAAATATTAAAGATACCTTAATTCTTCTGTAAAATTTGATTTTTTGCATTTACAAGAAACAATTTCTAGAAGTCGTATATATTATAGTAAAGCAGGTTATACAAATTATTGTGGAGCAGGAATAGAAAACTATGATTTAAAACAACAATTATCTAAATGTACTGAAATTACATATATTGCAACAAATAGTATGAACAATACTGGAGTAGTTGATTTAACAAATTGTACCAAATTAACAAGTGGATACTTTCAAGATGGTGGGGGTACATTTATATTGCCATCAAGTATTACAACAATAGAGTCATGGTATCAAGGAGTTAAACTAGATTTTAAAAATTTGCAAAATAAAACTATAGATCATGTACCACTTGGACATTTGTTTCAAAATTGGGGATTTTATAAATCTGAATTAGAACAATTAGCAAATTATAAAATAAGAGTGAATACATTAGATTTAGATATAAGGGCAGGAAGTTATATAGATGATGATATATTGTTGTATTTAAACAAAATTGATATAGGAAGTATAAATTTTAGTGGATTATCTAATCAAGATAATTTTAAATTTGTTGCTTCAAGTTGGAAAGATAAACTATTAAATACAACATCTATTAAAATGACTGGTGTAAACTTAGAAAATTTAG
This sequence comes from uncultured Clostridia bacterium, assembly GCA_934140005.1. GTDB lineage: Bacteria > Bacillota > Clostridia > TANB77 > CAG-508 > Scatovivens. The sequence goes on along the minus strand of CAKPBB010000003.1, from coordinate 937 downwards.
AGTTTTTAAAAGAAAATACGAATTTAATAGAATTAAGTTTGATTGATTGCCATATATTAGATATTTCTGGAATTGAAAATTGCGTGAATTTAAAAAAATTAAATTTAAGTGGTACAACAAATGGATTTTCAAATTTAGAACCTCTTAAAAATATGAATTTATTAGAAGAATTAAATTTGAATAACTGTAATGGTATATATGATAGTTATAATAATGTACAAAATTTAGAAATATTAGTGGATTTGCATAAAAATGGTGCTTTGAATACATTATATTTTGGAGGAAATTCATCAATTATTGATTGGACACCTTTAACTGAACTTGGATGGCAACAAAAATCTGGAAGCTTTAAAAAATAAAATTTTTCTAACCGATAAGTAAGAGTACCAGTTTTGTAAAACCAAAACAAAATTGTAGTTATGAAATGATAGTTGTTGCAAACGAGATTATGATATAAATAATTTGGATAATTTAGGATATGAAACATCAACATATTAGTAATAATTTATAAGATAGATATAAGAATTTAAAACCAAAATAATTTACAATTCTTAAAAAAATAGGATTTTCAAGAACAAAGACTTTAGGATATGGTAAAGATTGCTGTGATTTTCATTTTTACAAAAAGAATAATTAAAAAAGGATAGTATTTAATTTATAAACAACAAAAAGATTATCTAACTTATTTTCTTGTTTACAATTTTTTATATAATAGTATAATATTAATAAAAGGAGGAATTTTAAATGAAAGAAAAGGTAAAATTTTTTAAATGTCCAATATGTGACAATATAATAGAAGTAATTGATGGAGATGTACAACATATAACTTGTTGTGGTAGAAAAATGGAAGAAATGAAAGCTAATACTACAGATGCAGCAACGGAAAAACATATACCAATATATAAAAAAGTAGAAGATGAAATAGTAGTAAGTGTTG
>CAKPBB010000002.1 GCA_934140005.1 uncultured Clostridia bacterium | reverse complement strand
GAAGAAATGTGGATAGCATATATTTCAAATCAGCTCGATAAAGAAGAAAAGGGGGAATTGATAAGAATGAAAAAGAGTATAGAAGAAATAAATGCAATAGTAGATGAAGTAATGAACGATAAAGATGTGTATGATGCATTAACAATAAGAGAGTTGAATGAATATGACAGAAAAGCAGCATTAAGTTATGCAAAAGAAAAAGGAGAAAGAAAAAGTAAAATAGAAATGGCTAAATTGATGTTAAAAGACAATAAAGATGTTGAAGAAATAAAAAAATATACAGGTTTGACTGAAGAAGAATTAGAAAATTTAGAAAATATAGACAACTTAGAATAATTGTTTATAAATAAAAAGTGCTTTAAGTATATGACTTAAAGCACGATTAACATTTATAAAAATTCTATCATTAGTAAGTTTTGAAGTCAACTATTCTGAAACAATTTTTATGAATAATATGAAATAACTAAAAACAGAAAAGACACGAAAGTATAATAAAATATACTGTTTTGTGTCTTTTTTTCTTTGCTTTAAGTCATATACTTAAAGTGAAATCCATAAAAAATGAAGAGGAAGTCAATGACAAAGTTATATTTAGTAAAAGAATAACTATTTTGAGCACTAGTATTTATATTAGTGCTATTTGAGTTGTTTGAAATGGTTTTCTTTCAAAAGAAACAGAGATATCATTAGATAATTTGTTTTTATGGATAAGAGAAAAGACTTTAATTTTTAAAAATAAAAAATAGAGTCTTTTCTCTAAAAAAATTATACATAGGAGGAAATACAAAATGAAAAAAGGAAAACAATTTCAAAACAAAGATGCACTGAAAAAGCAAAACGGCATAACCCTAATAGCACTAGTGATCTCAATAATTGTTATGCTAATATTGGCAGGTGTAAGTTTAAATGCAACAATTGGAGAAAATGGTATAATTTCAAAAGCAAAAGAAGCAAATTTTGCACAGAGTAGAGCAGTATTAGAAGAATTTTTTCAAGAAAAGTATATAGAAAATTATGATGATTTTAAAGAATATGATAATAAATTAGATGCTTTGATAAATACAGCTAGTACAAAGAAATTTTTTCAAAAGGCAACTAATAATGATTATTATTTTTTAAGTACTAACACATATAAAGAATATTATTTTATAGAAAAGTCAGCTTTACCAGAGGAAGTGAGAAATGCTTTGACAGGAGGGGATAATACTTTAACAGGTAAAACTATATATGCTGATTTTAATGATATATATGGAATAAATAGTGATTTGAAAGTGTTTTATTGCTCTAATGGCTATGATAGTTGGCTAGGAGCAGAAGATAATGCAAAACTTACAGACATGAGTAGAGTTATATTTTCTGCTAATGATACGTGGACTAAAAATTTAGGAAAAGAAAATGATATAACTTTTTCAGATATTCGTTCAATGCAAACTATTGACGTTTCAAACAGTGATGTTGATATTTCAAAATTAGAACTTTTTACCTCTTTAACAACTATAAAAATTAATACTAAACTTGATAATTTGAACGGTATTGAAGATGCTCCTAATTTAACTACTGTATACATAAATAGCTCTGCAGAAGTAAGTGATTATAGTGCTATTGGAAAAATGAAAAAATTAGAAAATTTATATTTTATAAATTCAAATGATAATGAACTTTCAAAATTCTGTAACTCATGCAAGAATGATGATATGATTAGTTTGAGAAAATTATGCATATCAAATGAAGATTCGAGATACTATTTTAATGAATATCACGAAAGTGTAGGGAGTGGAAACATAACTACAATAGAACCACTGAGCATGTTAACTGATACAACTAAAGCTTCTATAACGCATTTATGTATTAGTGGTAATAAAATAAGTAGTTTAAGTGCTCTTAGAGGATTCACTTCATTGTCTTTTTTGAATGCAAGATATAATAATATAACTTCATTAGATGGAATTCAAGATTCAACGAATTTGAAATATTTGAGCATAGAAAATAATCAGCTAGGAAAAGATTTGGATAGTGAGAGCGGTATAAATATTGATCAAGATGCTTTAAGTTTATTAGCAAATGTTTCTGGAAATTCATACAATGATTATGTATATGAACCAATTTTTTCAAATTTGTATTCTCTTAATATATCATATAATGGAAATATTGTGTGGATAGATTATGTAAAATCATATACTAATTTAAAACATTTGTACTTAAAGGGCTGTAATAATTTAAATACTAATAGTATTATAAATACAAAAGAAATGATGAGAAATATGGAAGATTACAGTATTAGTAATAAATATGATTTGCTTATGTTAGATGAAAATTCAACAGTATTAAATTTATCAAATCAGAGTGTAGAAAAATCAATATTATTAGGAATAAATGCTTATTCAAATGTTATAGAACTTAATTTACAAGGAACATCAATATATAATGGTGCAAATAAAATAAGTGGAGCGGAATTAAATAATACAATAAATACTTTATTAAGTGGAATGCCACAACTAACTTACTTGAGCTTGAACGGTTTTACTGATTTGAATGATTTTTCTTTTTTGAGTAAATTAAAAAAACTTTCCGTTTTAGATGCTAGAAGTACCAATGCATCAACACTAGATAAAAATACAGGTTTGCAATTATTAAATGATATTTCTACAATGAGAATGCTTGCAATAAGTGGTGCAAATATAGATTTATCAAAATTGCAACCAACCTTAAATCGACTAGGAGCAGGTATAGCCACAACATTTACTAATGGACAATCGGCAGGATTAATGTGCACAAGCTGGACATCATTAAGTACATTATCTAATTGCACAGAATTAACTTATATAGATTTGCGAGTAAGAGGTTTTGGAAGTTGTAGCTATGGTTCAAATACATTAGACTTGTCAAAATTAACCAAAGCAACGATATATAAAGATATGTATGTATATGGTTTTTCAATCATATTGCCATCAAGCATTGTAACGGTAGACACTGGTGTAGGTAGCAATGTTTATTTAGATGCACGAAACTGTGAGAGCATAAAAGAGATATATACTCATTGTTCAGATAATACATTGGGAATTTTAGAAACAGCAAAAAGTTATGATTCAATAGAAAAAATAAATATTATGGGAGGGCAAGATACTCAATGGGCACTTAATAATATGGATAAAATTGCAAAATGTACAAATCTAAAATATTTAAGAATAGGTGGAGTAGAGTGGAATCCAGAAAAAGTTAATATAAGTTCTTTAAGTAATTTAACCAAAATAGCAAGTTTAGAAAATTTAACTGAACTACGATTATATAAAATTAAAGTAAGTGATGAAGATTATTCAGCTATAAAAGAAATTAAATCTTTAAATACTTTAAATATAACTTTGTGTAATATTACAGATATATCTTGGATTGATACTTTAGAAAACTTGAATACTTTAAGTATATCAGAATGTCAATTAAATAAAGGAATAAAAGCTTTATCAAATTTGAAAAATTTAAGCTACTTAAATTTACAGTACAATTCATTATATGATTTAAGTGAATACAACAAAGTACCATACAATACTTGTGAAATTTTAGCTTCGATGAATAAAAATAATGGAGGAGCACTAGAAGAATTGTATTTAGCAGGAAATAATAATATAACAGATTTTTCATTTGTACAAAAATGCAAATGGAAAGGAAAGTCAGGATTTTAAAATAAAAACCTTTAAGTACTAAACTTAAAGGCTTTTTTTATTTGTAAAAATTCTATCATTTGTAACAATTAAAGTCAACTGTGAAAAGTAAAATTATATATAAAAATTTTGAAAAATAAAAAATAAAATTCTCAAAAATATGTATGAATACTCTGTTTCGAGAATTTATTACATAACTTTAAGTTTAGTACTTAAAGAAATCCATAAAAATCAAATAAAGAGGAAGTCTAATGAAAATAGTATGTTTTAGCAAATTATTTAATTTTTAAGATAGCACTATATTTGTATAGTGCTATTTGTGTTGCTAAAATATTAACTTTGAAGTATGAATTGGAACTTTGATTTAACATACTTAAAATGGTTTTCTTTTAAGAAACAAAGATATCATTAGGATATATTTTGTTTTATGGATTGAAAGAGAAAGAGCTTTAAAATATTGCTAATCATACAATTGAATTAGCAATGACATAACAAAAAGCTTTTTCTCTATTTATAAAATCTAAGGGAGGAAAATCATAGATGAACAAAAGAAAATGTAAGAAGAGTCGAGTTGAAATGAAAAAGACTGATAACAGTCAAATAGAGTATTTGCATAATCAAAAAGCAATTACATTAATAGCACTAGTAATTTCAATAATTGTAATGCTGATTCTTGCAGGTATAAGCTTAAATGCAACAATTGGAGAAAATGGTATAATGACACAAGCTAAAAATGCAACTTATATGCAAAGTATTGCTACATTAGAAGAATATTTGAATAACTATTATGTAGAAAACTACGAAAAATTGGCAAATGAGGAAAATAAAATAGATGTAATAAAAAATATGAAATCTGATTGGTTTTACAATGGTTCTCCGATAGGATACATTGTAGATAGCAACGGAAATATGCATTATTTCATTAACAAAGAAGGATTGCCAGAAGAATTAAAAACTCAAATAAAAGGTGGAGATGCAGGAGATAAATCATATAGAGCATATGCTAGTATGAAAGATGTATATGGTGTGACAAGTGATTTAAAAGTATATTATTGTGTTAACAATGAAAAAATATTGGGCAATGTAGAATTTGATAAAGATAATCAAGAACGAGTGATTTTTGAAAATGGTTCAGATTTTGCTAAATTATTAACTGGTACAAATGATAAGCCGGTTACTTTGGATGATATAAAAGGCAAAAAAACTTTAACTATAAATAAAGAGTCTAATATAACAAATTTGAGTGAATTGTATAAATTTATATCATTAACAGATTTAACATTAGATGGAATTACATTGGAAAATCTAGCAGGAATAGAGAATCTAGGTTATTTAAATACAATTACATTAATAGATACAACTATAAATGACTATAGTAAAATGAATAAACTAAATTCTCAGATAATTCAAATAAGCTTTATAAATTCAACAAATGAAGAAATTACAAAGTTTTGCAGAAACACTTCTAATACAGGATATGAAAATTTGAAAAAGTTTGAAATATATAGCAGTGACTCAAAAAGTGATAGTAGTAAAATTGGCAGAGTAAATGATATTTCAAGTTTGAGTTTGTTAAATGAACAAACTAAGCAAGCAATTAATATACTAAACCTAAGTTCAAACAATATAGAAAATCTAGATGCATTGAGCAATTTTGTGAATGTTGAAAATTTATCAATATCGACTAATAAAATAAAAACATTAAAAGGTGTAGAAAAAATGAGTAAACTAAAAACTTTTAATGCATATAATAATCAATTAGGGTTAAATGAAATTTATGATAATAGTTTATCAAATCTTGGAAAAGATGAAGAAAATGATTCTTTAGTAGCATTGAAAGATAAGTTTAATCTAACAAGCTTGGATTTATCATATAATGTAAATTTGAAATGGATTAGTTATATTAAAGACTGCTCTTCTACTTTTTTATCATTAAAATTAAATAATTGTGATGATTTAGTTTTAAAAGATCTCACAGAAATTAGAAACATTTGGTATAAAGCAGAAATGAAATCAATAAATAGTGATAAACTGATTGCTTTTAATAGTGATGATGTTATTAGTTTAGCAACGAAAAATTTGAATGATGAATCAGATGAAATAAAAAGTTTATATAATAATAATGTATGTGAAAAGCTGTCATTAGAAGGAAACAGTGAATTGACAGATGAAGAAATTAATAATGTTTTATCGACGATGACAAATTTAAAATATGTAAGTTTAAAAAATGTAACTAATTTTACAAATTTGGATTTTATAAAAGAAAATTCAAATTTGATAGAAATTGATTTAAGAGGTACTTCTTGTACGAAATTAACTAATTTGAATAATTGTAAAAATTTAATAAATTTAGCTGTAGATAATAAAAATACTGATTTTACAGATGTGCAAAATGTTATAAATGAAATAAGTAAAAAAGAGAGAAAAAGAGCTTATTGGTCAAACTATGTTAATTTTTATCCAACGATAGAGAGTGCTAAGAATTTAAATAATTGTACAGAAATTGAAAATATAGATATTTTTGAATGGCCAGCAACAAAAGGAGAAAAAATTTTAGACTTATCTTCATGTACAGGACTAAAAAAAGTAAAAGGACAGAATACATATATACAGGTAAAATGTCCACAAAGTCTTACAACATATATTGCTAGTAATAACGCATGTCCAGACTTATCAAGTGCAACTAATATAACGAATTTTACAGATGTTGCAATTCAATATTCACAAGAAGATTTAAATAAATTATTTGAAGATTTATCTAAAAGTAAAAATTTGAATTCATTAGAATTGCATGCGATGATAGATGGAATAACTTATTCATTAAATAATATAAAAAAATTAAAAGAAACATCTATAAAAACTTTGACATTACAAGATTGGAATGATGGAAGAGGACAACAAGCATTTGATTCTTTAGTAGAAATTGGGAAAATTACAAGTTTGAAAGAATTACATGTAAAGAATCAAAAAAATTTAACATCTACACGAGGTATAGAGGATTTGACAAATTTAACTATTTTGGACTTGTATGGTTCAAAGATAACCAACTTAACAGGTATAGAAAATTTAACTAATTTAACAAGTATAGTTTTAAATAATTGTGACTTATATGACACATATTTAAATCAAAATAATAAAAAAACAATGAAAACATTAGAAATATTAGCAAATTTAAATTATAAAAAGAATGGAAATTTAAAGAATTTGGAATTATATGGAAATAATAAAATAACAGAATGGAATTCTGTTGCAAATTTATCGTGGGAAAGTAAAAAAGGATTTTAAAATTAATATAAGTGAAAAAGAAAGGTAATTAATTTTTGAGTTAATCTTAATCAATAAACTATTGCAAATATCTATATCAAAAGGTTATAATAATATTGTATTTACATATTACTAAAGAAGGGAGATATAAAAATGAAAGACAAAAAAATTATATTTTTAATTGTATTTGCTATATTGTTAATTATTGCAGTAGTTACAATTAACAAGACTAAGAAAAATAATGTTCAAACAAATAATGCTATAAGTGATATAAAGTACAATGAGGAAACTGGAGAATATTACATAAAAAATGAAATAACAAATGAGATAATAGCAAGTGGAGAAGATGAAGCAAGTTTACAAATATATATAGATAATCCAGATTATAATCCAAATCCATTTGGAACAAGTGACATGGATACAGAAGGGATAGAATAAGTAATTTACAAGTTATAATGAATTGAATGAATCAAGTATAGAAATTACAAAATAAAATTAAAAAGCACTCAATCTAATAATTTATAATATTAGCTTGAGTGCTTAATATATTTAATACCAAGAAGTCTTTTACAAAAATTTTTTTAATCTTTCAATATTATTTTCTTGCAAACGAATAAAGCCATCTAAAATATCTTTAACTTCTTGTGGTGCCTGAGGATTTTGATTTAAAAGTTTCACACCTTTAATTATTCCCATATCATTTCCTTGAATTAGTAGTTCTGAAATTTGAGAATTACTTTTATCTTTTAAAGTATTCATTTGAATTCCCATCCAACCCATCATTTTTGTGCCAACTTCTACATCATCAGGTATTTCACCAGCTTGTTCAAATTTTGCATCAATTTTGTCTAAAGAGTCACGATATCTATTGTATTGAAAGCTAAGTTCATCTTGAAAATTTTGCTCAGAAACCTTGTCTGACACTTCTTCAATGGCAGACATTCCCATAGTAATTCCTTTATGAAGTTCATTTAAGATTGTTAAATCGTCCATAATTCCCCCTTGCAAAATGAACATATAGTTCATTTGATAATATAAGATTTGATTTTTAATTATATTTAATATGCACAATTATTAGAAATATATGCATTTCCTGAAAATGTGATTTTTATATGATAAAATGCTTCTAAAAATGTGATAAAACATGTTGTAAATCTTTCTAAAAATGTGATAAGATTTTTAAAAGAAATATAGAGGGAGTTTTTAGTACAAATGGGAAATGAAGTAAAGTGGACAGAAGAACAAAAATCTGCAATTTATGAAAAAGGTGAAAATATATTAGTTGCGGCAGCTGCAGGTAGTGGTAAAACAGCAGTTTTAGTTGAACGAATAATACAAAAAATTATAAAAGATAAAGTTGATATAGATAAACTTCTAGTAGTTACATTTACAAATGCTGCTGCATCAGAAATGAGAGAAAGAGTATTAGAAGCAATTTATAAAAAATTAGATGAAGATCCATTTGATGAAAATTTGCAAAGACAAATTGTATTATTAGGTAAGTCAAATATTTGTACAATACACTCATTTTGTCTAGATGTTATTAGAAACTATTTTTATGAAATAGATTTGCCTGCTAATTTTAGAATTGGCTCAGAAGAGGAAATAGAACTTTTAAGGCAAGAAACCTTAGATGATATTTTTGAAAATGCTTATGAAGAAAATGATGAAAATTTTGCTAAATTAGTTGAAGCTTATGCAAATTATAGAGGAGATGAGCAACTTAAAGAACTTGTACTTAAGATATACAAATATATACAAAGTTCACCATTTCCAGAGGAATGGTTGCATCAAAAAATATCATTATTTTCAAAGCAAACTGAAGAAAAAGATTTTTCCGAAACTGAATGGGGAAAAATTTTACTTCAAGAATTAAGAGAAGAGATATATGATGCAATTTGTAATTTACAGATAATTGAAAAAAATATTTTTTATCATTCTGAACTTGAAAAGCACACATTAGTAATTCAAAAAGATATAGAAAAGCTAAAAACTTTATATGAGTACACAGAAAAATCATGGGATTTAACTTATGAATTTGCCAGTACCTTTAAATTTGATTTATGGCCAAGAGATAAAGTAGTAATGGATTTAAAAGATAAAGCAAAATCAGCAAGAGATATTGTTAAAAAGAAAGTTCAAGATATTTTAAAATCAATCATGATTTATAATTCAGCAGAAGCATTTGAAGATATTTATGCAATGTATGATATTCTTACATACTTAGAAAATATTATTTTAAAATTCGACAAAGAATTTAAAAAAAGAAAAAAAGATAAAAATATGATTGACTTTGGGGATATCGAACATTATGCTTTAAAAATATTAGTAAAAAAAGATGAAACCGGAAATACAGTGCCAACAGATATTGCGAAAATGTATCAAGAAAAGTTTGAAGAGATTGCAATTGACGAATATCAAGATAGTAACCAAGTTCAAGAATATATCCTTTCTACAATATCCAAAGGAAACAACATTTTTATGGTAGGTGATGTAAAACAGAGTATCTACAAATTTAGACAAGCTTGCCCAGATTTATTTTTAGATAAATATGGAAGATATACTAAAACGAAAACTGGAAATGGACTAAAAATCCAATTGTTTAAAAACTTTAGAAGTAGATGTAATATTCTAGATTTTACAAATATAATATTTGAAAATATTATGAGTAAAGACCTAGGAGATTTAGATTACACAGAAGAGGAATACTTGAATTTAGGAGCTAGTTTTGCAGAAGCTGAAAATTCTTATGCAAATTCTGAACTTGCAAAAACAGAAATGCTTTTAATTGATATGCAAGATCCAGAAGAGGAAAAGGATATTTGGAAAGATGAAAATAGTGAAGAAAGTACAAATTTAAATAAAGAAAAAAATGAAGTTGATAGCAAAAAAGAAGATGATAAGCAAGAAGATGAAGAAAATAGTTATAAAGTATTAGAAAAAGAAGAACTAGAGGCTAAATTAGTTGCTAAAAAAATAAAAGAAATTTTAGAAAGTGGAATTTGTGTAATAGATAAAAAGAAAGGTCCAAGAAAAGTTACATATAAGGATATTGTTATTTTATTGCGTTCTACTTCTAGATTAGCTCCAATTTATGAAAAAGAGCTAATTAACAATAATATACCAGTATATAGTGATGCAAATTCTGAATATTTAGATACTTATGAAATTCAGACTATTATCAATACTCTAAAAATACTTGATAACCCTATGGACGATATTGCTTTAGTATCTGTAATGCGTTCAGAAATAGGTGGATTTACAGATAATGAGCTAATAGAAATAAGGCTAGAAAATAGAGAAGGAAGCTTTTATCAAAGTTTGGTAGATGCTAGTATAAAATTAAGTGATGGTATTCAAGAAAAAGTAAAAAGATTTTTGAATAATATAGAAAAATGGAAAAATAAGAGTAAATATTCAAGTTTATCAGAACTTATTTGGCAAATTTATACAGAAACAGGATTTTATAATTATGTTTCTTTAATGAATAATGGAAGTTTGAGAAAAGCAAATTTAAAAAAATTGTTTGAAAGTGCGAAATCTTATGAAAATTCAAGCTTTAAAGGTCTTTTTAATTTCATAAGATTTATAGAAAAAATAAAAATTGGTAGTGGAGATTTGTCACCAGCTAAAATGATTGGTGAAAATGAGAATGTAGTTAGAATAATGAGTATTCATAAAAGCAAAGGTCTAGAATTTCCAATTGTATTTTTATCTAGTACAGGAAAAAGAATAAACCTTCAAGATTTAAATGATAATATTTTATTACATCAAAAAATTGGACTTGGTCCAGAATATATAAATTATGCGAGAAATATACATTATTCTACAGCTGCAAAACAAGCCATCAAAATTTTATCTAGAAGAGAATCAATTTCAGAAGAAATGAGAATTTTGTATGTTGCATTAACTCGTGCAAAAGAAAAACTTATAATTACAGGAATTGGTAAGGAAATTCAAAAAGAACTAGAAAAGAAAGATGAATTGCTAGAAATATATCACTCAAGAGAAAAGATAAATCCAATATTACTTAAAAGATATATTACATATCAGGATTGGATAGAGCTAATACATTTGAATGGTAAACTAAAAGAGCAAATGAATTTAACTATTATTCCTAAAAAAGATTTGATGAATGATGAAGTGACTGAAGAGCAGGAAATAAAAGAGTTTCCTTTTAATACAAAAATAGATAATAATGAAATAGAGAAAAGCTTAAAATACAAATATCCTTATGAAATTTCTACACAATTGCCTTTAAAAAGTACTGTAAGTAAAATAAAAGGAATGCAAGAAGATACAGAAACTTTTGAATTAGAAACAGATTTAGTAAATGAACAATATATGTTTGAACTACCAAGTAGTGTAAAACAAGAAGAGGTGACTAACGAATTTCTTATTAAAAATAAATTGAATTTAGAAAATCAAAAGCCTAAGTTTTTAATAGAAACAGAAAAAGTGACAAATAGTGAAAAAGGTACTTTAGTACATTTTATATTACAAAAAATTGACTTTAAGAAAAGCTATACAATGGAAGAATTAGAAAAATTTATAAATAGCTTTGTACTTAATAATAGTATTTCACAATTGCAAGCAGATAATATAAATAAAAAGAAAATTTTAGATTTTTTAAATTCAGGTTTTGCTATTAAATTAAAAAATGCAAAGAGAATTTATAAAGAAAAGACTTTTTGCACTAAATTAAAAGCAAAAGATGTTTTTAAAAATGTAGATTTCCCAGAAAGTGAAAATGAGACAAGCATTTTAGTACAAGGTATTATAGATTTATATTTTCAAGATGAAAATGGTGAATGGATATTGGTAGATTATAAAACAGATTATGCTACAAACGAGAGTGAATTAGTAGAAAAGTACAAAAAGCAGTTAGAAATTTACAAAAAAGCCTTAGAAGATGAATTGGGAGAAAAAGTTTCACATACTTATATTTATTCAATTTATCTTAATAAAGAAATTGAACTTTTTGTATAAAATTTCAATAACTTGTTTTTATATTGTTTGAAATACCGCGTAAGCGACTAAACGAACAAAGTGAGTGCGAATGGAGCAATCATCATATAAAATAAAAAATTGAAGATTGCGACACCAAGGTATAAAAACAATATAAAATCAAGTTGAATAAATGAAAATATTCTTCTACTTTTGCTTTACAAAAAATCGTGAATATTGTATAATAATTATGATTTATAGGAGAAAAGAAGGGAAAAAATATGGCTAGAATGAAAACTTTCTTTACATACTTAGTATTGCTTATTGGATTTTTTCTATTATCAATTTTTTTAGAAAATGGTCTTATAAACAATATGTATGCAAAAGTTGATGGAAAAGTAGATAGCAATTTAATTACTGATGGCGGTACGTCAAATATAACAATTGCGGTTGAAGAAGCAAAAGCAAGTAATGTAAATGGTAATTTAAAGATAAAAATAACTAACACATCAGGACATTTTATAGAAAAGTGTTGTGCTAGAGTAGATTTATATAGTAGACAAAACTTATTAGCAGCAACAAAATATATAGAATTAAATAATTTTGAAGCAGGTGAAACTAGAAACTTTGAAATTAAATTTAAAGCTAAAGAAATTGCTAGATATGAAATTACTTTATTAGAGAGTGCACCAGATAAATCAAACATTATAAACATATTAGGCTGGGAATTTGATTTAAGCAATGTATTTGGAATGGATTTAACAGGATTAAAGAAATACTTTACAATAGATTCTATTAAATCAGGAGCATCAACAGCATGGCAATTTGCAATAAAAGTAGCAAATTCATTACCAACATGGGCATGGTTAATTGCAGCAGGAATTGTTATTTGGCATACACCAAAAGGTTTCTTATTTGGAATATTCCCATTTTAATAGAATAGATTTAACAAAAATAGATATATAAAAGCACTTTTTTATATATCTATTTTTAGAAAGAAGAGGTTTTTTATGGAAGCAGTAATTTTAAATCATCCTTTAGTAACACACAAATTATCAATTTTAAGAAGTAAAACAACAGGAACAAAAGAATTTAGAGAAATTGTTGGAGAACTTGCAGAATTTCTTTGCTATGAAGCTTTAAAAGATGCTGAATTAGAAGATTGCGAGATTGAAACACCATTAGTAAAAATGAAAACAAAAAAATTAAATGAAAATAAATATGCATTTGTACCTATTTTAAGAGCTGGAATTGGAATGATTGATGGTGTATTAAATGTAATACCAAATGCTAAAATTGGGCATATTGGATTATACAGAGATGAAGAAACTCTAGAACCACATAAATATTATTATAAAGTTCCAAAAGATATTGCAAGCAGAGAAGTCATAATTGTTGATCCTATGCTTGCTACAGGTGGATCTGCTTGTGACGCCATTAAAATGATAAAAGCAGATGGTGTAAAAAAGATAAAATTTTTATGTATGATTGCTGCACCAGAAGGAATTGCAAAACTACAAAAGGAACATCCAGATGTTCAAATCTTTGCAGCAGCTTTAGACGAAAAACTTAATGAAAAAGGATATATATTACCAGGTTTAGGAGATGCAGGAGATAGAATTTTCGGCACTAAATAATTTTGCTAAAAATGAGGTTTTTATTTAACATTATATTAAGAATTTGATATATAATATAAAAATAAGCTAGATAAAGAAAACAAAAGAAAGGTAGAAATACTATGGAAAATAAAGAAAAACTTTATAGTGAACTTAAGGAAAAAGCTTTAAATATAAGAAGAGATATTATAGAAATGGTATATATGGCATCATCAGGTCATCCTGGCGGTGCTTTATCCATTGCTGATATATTAACAGTTTTGTATTTTTTAGAAATGAATATTAGTCCACTAACGCCAAAAGATGAAAATAGAGATAGATTTATTTTATCTAAAGGTCATGCTTCACCAGCTTTATATGCTACTCTTGCTGAAAGAGGATTTTTTTCAAAAGAAGAATTAAGAGGCTTTAGAAATATAGATAGTATATTGCAGGGACATCCAGATATGAAATCTATTCCTGGGGTTGATATGAGTACAGGTTCATTAGGGCAGGGCTTGTCTGCTGCTAATGGTATGGCTTTGGCTGGAAAGTTAGATAAAAAAGATTATAGAGTATATTGTTTATTAGGTGATGGCGAAATTGAAGAAGGACAAATTTGGGAAGCTGCAATGTCTTCAAGTCATTATAAATTAGACAATTTATGTGTAATTGTAGATAATAATAATTTACAAATTGATGGTGTTATTTCAGAAGTAATGAATTCATATCCAATAGATAAAAAGTTTAAAGATTTTGGATTCGAAGTTATAAAAATAAATGGCAATGATTTTAAGTCAATTATAAATGGCTTTGAAGAAGCGAAGAGAATAAAAGGAAAGCCAACGGCAATTATAGCTAAAACAATCAAAGGAAAAGGAGTTTCTTATATGGAAAATGTTGCTGGATGGCATGGTAAAGCTCCAAATGAACAAGAGTATGCTCAAGCAATGCAAGAGCTTATAATGAAGTAAACACAAAAGAAGGGGGAAAATCATAGATAATATGATTAAAAATGATATGAATGAAGATATAAAAATCGCTACAAGACAAAGTTTTGGAGATGCTTTAGCAGAACTAGGTGAGAAAAATGAGAATATTGTTGTTTTAGATGCTGATTTATCTGGTGCTACAAAAACAAGTGAATTTGCTAAAAAATTCCCAAAAAGATTTTTTGATATGGGAATTGCAGAACAAGATATGATTGGTACAGCAGCAGGTTTTGCTACTTGTGGAAAGATTCCTTTTGCAGCAAGCTTTGCAGTTTTTGCAACAGGTAGAGCTTATGATCAAATTAGAGCTAGTGTTTGCTATCCAAAATTAAATGTTAAAATTTGTGGAACTCATGCAGGAATAACAGTTGGAGAAGATGGAGCAACACATCAAATGCTAGAAGATATAAATTTGATGAGAGGACTTCCTAATATGACTGTATTGTGTCCTTCAGATGATATTTCAACCAAATGGGCTGTTGAAGAAGCTAGCAAAATAAATGGACCAGTTTATATAAGGCTTGCAAGACTTGCAACACCTATTATATATGATGAAAATCAAGTGTTTAGTTTAGGAAAGGCAATTCAATTTGGAAATGGAGTAGATGGCACTGTTTTTTCAACAGGAGTAATGGTAGTAGAAGCATTAAAAGCACAAAAAATATTAAAAGAAGAAAATATAAATATTCGTGTAATTGATATGATTTCAGTAAAACCAATTGATGAGGATATAATTGTAAAATGTGCAAGAGAAACTGATAAATTAGTATCAATCGAAGACCATAGTATAATAGGTGGAATTGGAACAGCAATAGCAGAAGTTTTAGTTGAAAAATATCCAATAAAATTAACAAGATTAGGAATGAAAGATTGCTTTGGAAAATCAGGAAAAGCAAGTGAATTAATGAAATATTTTGATTTGACAGCAGAAGCAATCGTACATGAATTTATAAAATAATAAGTATTAAAATTATATATATATTGTTTTGAAATACCGCGTAAGCGACCAAACGAACAAAGTGAGTGCGAATGGAGCAATCTTCATATAAAATAAAAAATTGAAGATTGCGACACCAAGGTATAAAAAACAATATACATAGAATTTAAGTGTATACTTTAAATAATATTCAAACTCCATTTTATGGTATTGCAATTTTTTTAGTTTACTGATAATATATTATAGAATTATAATAGCATAAATTATACAATTTTTTATAGGAAGGTGCTAAAATTTAAATGATAGAATTTAAAAATGTAACAAAAATATATAATACAGGTACTGAAGCAGTTCATGATGCAAGTTTTACAATTGAAAAAGGTGAATTTGCATTTTTAGTAGGAAGTTCTGGTTCAGGAAAATCTACTTTAATAAAATTAATTTTAAAAGAAGAAGAAGCTAATAAAGGAAATATCATTATAAATGGAAAGGATATAACTTTTTTAAAGCCAAAAAGAGTACCATTTTTGCGTAGAAGTATGGGAGTCGTTTTTCAAGATTTCCGTTTACTTCCAGATAAAACAGTATATGAAAATGTAGCTTTTGCAATGTATATTGTAAAGGCAACACCTAGACATATTAGAAGACAAGTACCAATGGTTCTTTCATTGGTAGGACTTAGCAATAAAGCTAAATGTTATCCAAATGAGCTTTCTGGAGGAGAACAACAAAGAGTTGCTTTAGCTCGTGCACTTGTAAATAATCCAACAATGATAATTGCAGATGAGCCTACAGGAAACCTAGATCCAGTAACAGCCTGGGACATAATGAATTTGTTAAATGATATAAATGCAAGAGGAACAACTGTTGTTATGGCAACACACGCACAAGATATAGTAGATAAAATGAAAAAAAGAGTAATACAGATAGACAAAGGCATAATTGTAAGAGATGATAAAAAGGGTGGTTATAGTAGTGAGATACAATAGTTTTACATATTTAATTAGTGAAGGTTTTAGAAATTTATTTAAAAATAAAAAAGCAACAATGTCTTCTCTAATAACAATGATTTGTGCAATGTTTTTATTTGGAGCTTTTTTTGCTATTGGAGAAAATGTAAATACAATAATGGAACAAGTTCAGCAAGCACAAGGAATGGAAGTCTATATAGATATTGATGCTACTGATGAACAAATAAACGAACTTGGAAATAAAATAAAGAATTTAGAAGGTGTTAATTCAACTAAATTTAAAACAAAACAAGAAGCTTTAGATTCTGTAAAAGATGAATTTAAAGAATATCAATCTTTATTAGATGGTTATGAAGGCGTTTTTCCAGCTTCATATATAGTAACTTTAACAGATTTAAGTTATAGTGAACAAGTAAAATCAGAAATTTTACAAATGGAAAATGTTGATGACATAATGAGTAGTGACCAAACAATAACACTTTTAATAAAAATTGCTAAAGGTGTTAGAATTGCAATTATTGTTATATTTGCTTTATTAATAGTAATTTCAGTAACAATAATTTCTAACACTATAAAATTAACAGTTCATGCTAGAAGAAAAGAAATTTCTATTATGAAATATGTAGGTGCTACGAACAGTTTTATTCGAGGACCATTTATAGTTGAGGGTATAATAATTGGAATAATTGCTGCATTAATTACATTGTGTATAGTAGGACTTTTATATAATGCAATTATTGAAAAAATAGAAGCTTCAATGATTTTACAACAAATGCAAGTTTCATTACTTCAGTTCCAAGACTTATCAAAATATATTTTAATAGTTTATGGAGCTTTGGGAATTGGCATAGGAGCTCTAGGAAGTTCAATTTCAATGAAGAAATATTTGGAGGTTTAAACCTTGAAAAATGTTATTAAAATTAATCTTATAATTTTAGTAATTTGTATAGTAATTCCAATAAGAGTATTTGCAGATGAGCCTGCACAGAATATAACAAATAATGTTCAAAATGAAGTAAAAGATTCTGAAAATAATGGAAATACAGAAAATACTTTGGATAGTTTAAATCTTCAAAAAAATGATTTGACAAATCAAGTACAAGAAAAAGAAGCTCAAATTCAGTATATTCAAGAAGATATGTCTGAAACATTACTGGAATTAGAAAGATTATCTCAAGAAATATCAGATAAGCAGACGGAAATACATGAAATAGAACTTCAAGAAATAGAATTAAATAAATACATAAATACAACAGAACAACAGCTTGAAGAATTAAAAGAAAAATATAATTTACAGAAAAATGCATTGCAAACAAGACTTGTTACAATGTACAAATTTGGAAAAGTAAGTTATTTAGATGTTCTTTTGAATTCTAGATCTTTATCTCAATTCTTATCGAATTATTATTATCTTACAATAATAACTAAAACAGATACAAGTTTATTAAAGGCTGTTGAAGAAAAAAGAAATAGTATTCAAGAATTAGCAACTAATTTGGAAACTAAGAAAAATATATTAATGGTTTCAAGAGAAACTAGAGAAAAAACACAAATTGCATTGTCAAATATGAAGATTATAAAAGACAAAAGGGTTTCAGAACTTAGTGAACAAGATTTACTTTTACATCAAGAAATTGAAAATTATAGACAGCAAATTCAAGATGTAGAGTTTGAAATAAAGAAATTAGCACTTGCAAATGTGGGAGAAAGGTATGTTGGAGGTACAATGGCATGGCCGGTACCAGGCTATACTAGAATTACATCACAATATGGAATGAGAACACATCCTATTACAGGTGTTTACAAATTACATACAGGAGTTGATATTTCAGCTCCAATAGGTGCTACTTTTGTTGCTGCTAATGATGGTATTGTTGTGAAAGCAGAGTATAATACAGCCTATGGAAATATGGTAATGATTGATCATGGTGGTGGAATTTCTACTTTATATGCACATGGAAGTGAAATTTTGGTAGAAGTTGGACAAACTGTATTTCAAGGAACAGCTGTGTTAAAAGTTGGCTCAACAGGATATTCAACAGGACCACATGCTCATTTTGAAGTTAGAGTAAATGGTAGTCCAGTAGAACCACTAGATTATATAACTTCTTACAACAGTCAATCAGAAACACAAACTAATAGTGAAACAGTAGATTTAACAAATAATAATTAATTTATACTATATTGGATATTTTTGAAAACGGAGGAAAAGATGGATAAAAAACATTTGAAAAGTCTTGTTGCATTGGTAATTTTAGTAATGATTATTTTTTCTTGCATGTATTCGTATGCATCTGAAAGAAGTGATTTAGAAAATAAAGCAAGTGATGTTCAAGATAAAATTGATGCAACGAATTCTGAAATTGCTGGTGTAAAGTCAAAGATGACTGATCAGTTAAATCAGATAACAAGATTAAATTCACAAATAAGTGATTATGAAGACGAAATAGATACACTAGAGGCACAACTTGATGTGCTAAATAGCCAAATTTCTGAGAAGCAAAAAGAAATTGAAGAAAAAGAAAAGAAATATCAAGAAAATCAAGAAACTTTGAAAAAAAGACTTGTTGCTATGTACAAAACAGGTAAAACTACATATTTAGATGTTTTATTTAGTTCAAAGGATTTGTCTGATTTTATTTCAAAATATTATTTGATTGAAAAATTAACTGAACATGATACGGATTTATTGAATCAAATAAATAATGAAAAAGTTGCAATAGAATCAGAAAAATCACAATTAGAAAGCTCAAAAAAAGAAATTGATAGTGCAAAAGAAAAAATTCAGACTAAAAAAGATGCTTTAGCTGTAACAAAAAAAGATAAGCAAAAGATTGTAAATAACTTAAGTTCAGAAGAAAAAGCACTAGAAGCTCAATTGGAAGAACAAGAAAAATATAAAAAGGAAATAGAAAAAGAAATTGCTGAACTTGTAAAGAAAAGCCAAAGTAGTAGTTCTAGTAATGTTACTATAAATCCAAGTGAAGCAGGTTTCATTTGTCCACTTGCTGGAAAAACAAAGAGAAATATAACAACAGGATATTTAGGTTATAAGGGACATACTGGTGTGGATTTTGCAATTGCTGGTGGTACACCTGTACTAGCTGCTAAGGCGGGTACTGTATATAAATCAGTAGCTAAGAAAGTTAATGGTAAATATGTAAGCTATGGTGAACATATTATTATTCAACATGATGATGGCACAATAACACTTTATGCACATGGTATGCCTGGTTCAAGACTTGTTTCAAAAGGTGATAGAGTATCACAAGGACAACAAATTATGAGTGTAGGAACAACTGGTAATTCAACAGGATATCATTTACATTTTGAAATATGGGTTAATGGTAAGAGAGTAAATCCAACGCCATATTTGCCATAATTATAATTTTGTATTACATATAAAATTAAGTAATAGAATAATAATACAATAAAAAATGAATAAACTGTATAGAATGGTTAATAGGTAACCTTTAAAACCTAAATACAAAAAGAGGAGCGTTAGTATAATACTAACAATTAAGTTATAATGGATTCTTATGAAAAAAAACAATTAAGGTATAAGTTTATATTTGCAATAATAGCAACTATATGTATTACAGTTGTTATTTCAGCAAGTTTTACTTTTTATTATGTAACTAAAAAGTATTCAGCTGCAGGACTAAAAGTAGACAAAAGTAGTTTAACAGGTGATTCAAGTGATACAATAAAAGCAATAACTACATCACTTGAAACATTTAAATCAGTTATTGATAAATATTATATTGGTGAAATTGATGATGAAAAGATTCTTAATGAAACAATAAAAGGATATGTAAATGGACTAGGAGATAAATATTCTGAATATTATACTAAAGAAGAATGGGAAGAATTCCAAGAATCAGCTTTAGGTAACTATTATGGAATAGGAATTTATATGAGCCAAAATGAAGATGGCAATATAGTAATTGCTTCAACAATAAAAGGTAGTCCTGCAGAAGAAGTTGGACTTAAATCAGAAGATATAATAGTTTCTATAGATGATCAAGACTTTTTAGGTAAAAAACCAGAAGATGCTTCAAAATTAATAAAGGGAAAAGAAGGCGGAACAGTTAAGCTAAAAGTTGCTAGAGGAAGTGAATATAAAGAGTTTGAAGTTGAAAGAAGAGAAGTAAAAATTTATCATGTTGAAAGTGAAATGTTAGAAAATAATATTGGATATATTTCATTATTAACATTTGATGAAGGATGTTCAGATGAACTAAAAACAGCATTGCTTGATTTGAAGTCACAAGGGGCAAATAAGATAATTTTAGACCTTAGATATAATACAGGTGGACTTGTAGATGAAGCTTTGAAAATTGCAAATTTATTCATAGATAAAGATGAAACTTTATTATATACAGTTGATTCAGATGACAAGAAAACAGAAACAAAAGCACAAAATGATGCAGTAGATACTACATCAGATATGGTTGTTTTAGTAAACTACTATTCAGCAAGTGCTTCAGAAATTTTAACTGGAGCTTTAAAAGACCATGGAAGAGCAAAAGTTGTTGGAGAAAAGACTTATGGAAAAGGTGTTATTCAAAATGTATTCCAATTAACAGATGGTAGTGTATTAAAACTTACATTTGCAGAATATTTCACACCAAATGAAAATAAGATAAATCAAGTTGGTATTGAACCGGATTATACAGTAGAGTTGCCTTCAGCAGGTTCAAATGATACAACAGATACACAATTAGAAAAGGCAAAAGAAATTTTAAAATAGAAAAGTTAAAATAAAAATATAAAACTCTAATTATTAGAAACAATGATTAGAGTTTTGTTTTATATACTGAAAATATTTATGGTTAATTAAAAAAGTAAATGCAATGTAAGACTAAAATATTTATTCAAAAAAATCTAAAAAAGTATTGACAAATGAGAAAATATGAATTAAAATAAAGAAGCACTGTGAGGGAAGTGCTATCAATCATGGTGGATTTAGCGTAGTTGGTTAACGCGCCAGTTTGTGGCACTGGAGACCATGGGTTCGAGTCCCATATTCCACCCCATTTAATTTAATATATTGGACTGTAGCCAAGCGGTAAGGCACCAGACTTTGACTCTGGCATTCCGGTAGTTCGAATCTACCCAGTCCAGCCAATTAAAAGTACTAAGGTTTCAAATATTGAGGTTTTAGTGCTTTTTTATTATAAAAATTTCTTTGAAAAACCTTGAAATTACTATAATGTATTGATTTATACAAAAAAAGGAGTATAATGTACTTGTACGTAAATATGCTTTGAGCTTATGGAGGTATTAAACATGAGCGAAAAAAGAGTTGTGATTCGGTTTCCAAGGTTAATTAATGATGGGTCACGGCAGCTTTTTGAAACCTTAGGTTTTGAATTTTGCGAATGTGATCAGTTGGACGACAAACTTTATGAAACGGTTCTTTTGCCACCAGGTTGGAAAAAAGAACCTAGCGGTCAGTTCTATAAAGATCTGAAAGCGCCAAATGGTGTGACAAGAGCAATTATATTTGCTCAGAAAGCATCCACTTTGAGAGGAAAAGGTCCCAAGGCATCTGTAACCTTGCTTAAGAGGTTCTATGTTGACTACAAGTTTGATAATGATGATCGTTTTTACGAGGTCATTGTCGGAGATAACGAAAGGAATGTTGTTTTAAGAACGTGGAGCGTTGGCAATAGCAAGTACAATAGTCCCGAATTCAAAAAAGCAATTAAGGAAGCAAGAGCGTTCCTTGACAAGGAGCATCCGAATTGGAATGACTATCTGGCTTATTGGTCAGAGTGAAAGAAAAAGCCGTGGTAGGTGTAAAAGCTTACCACGGCTTTTTGTATTGTAGATATTTATTTTATCTGTGATCTAAAGCATATCTAATGCAATTTACAAGTAGAGTATTAACACTAACATCATTTTCTTTTGCTATATTGAAAATTTCATCAGCCATTTCGTCAGTTGTTCTTATAATAATTCTACGATTAGTATTTTTAGTTTTTTGAATAACAAATTTATCTTCTGCCATTTTTATCACCTCTTTTAAATATGATAAATGTATTGTACACAAAAATAGAAAATAAAAATATTGTCAAATTATGGCAGTATACCAAAATTACATTATAAAAAGTATTAAAAATGATTTACATAAATTATATATATAACAAATAAAATTATGCAAACTAGAAAAGCGAGCAAAAGTTTTGTGCATAAAATTGGGAAAATAACATAGTAGAATAAGTTATTCACAGAGTTATCCACATTATCCACAGGTTGATAATGTGGATAACTTTTTATGAATTAAACAGATATAATTAACATAATACATAAAATGGAAATAGAAAAATGTAGATATAAGATATTTTTTTTATAATGGTGTAAAAAAATGTAAAAATAAGAAATTTAAAAGTGCCTAAAATATGTTAGAAAATTATTGAAGTATACTTGGGATGGTGCTATAATAAAAAAACAATTCTTAAACCAATAGTTAATACATAAGATGATAAGAATATAATCAAATTAGAATGGAGAATAGAATATTATGATAAGACAAAATGAAATAGAAGAAATAATAAGGTTGATTAATAAAGGGTTTGATTTAGAATTATTATCTTTTGAACTAGATATTCCAATGGAACAATTACAAGAATATAAAAAAAGACTAGAACTTCGAAAGTTTGCAAAGGAATCAATAAAAAATAACAAGATTGCAGATGCAATGAAAAGATTAGGTGCTTTTATTGAAAGCACAGATATTAATGTTATAGAAAAAGCAATGCTATTAAAGTTAAAAGCATATACTGAAAAAACAAGTGTTAGTGAAGATGAGATACAGCGTTTGGAAGAAGAAAGAAAAAGATTAGGTTTACAAAGTGGTATAGATGAAATACTAGAAGAATTAAATGTACAAATACCTAAGAGAAAAAATAATAGTGTAAAAAGAAAAGCAAAGCAGAATTTAAATGAATCACAAGCATTAGAAGAAGATACTAAGCCGAATTATGAAGAAACAATAAAAAGATATAAAGATGAAATAGCGACTAATCCACAAAGTTCACAGGGAAAAAGAAACTTATTGGCATTTGCTTATTTTAGGGCTGGAAGAATAGATGAAGCAAGGACAGAACTAATGGCATTAGTGGAAGAAACAAGTAATTATATGGCATATAGACAGTTAATATACATTGAAAAAGAAGATAAAAATTTTACAGAAGCTAAATTATGGGCTTATGAAGCACTTGATAAGTTTCCAGATAGTATTGATATTAGAGAACAATTAATATCAATAGCAAGATCAGAAAAAGATGAAACTGAAATTATAAAACAATTAAAAGATATTATTGGTATAAAACCAGAAAATGAAAAACATAAAAAGATGTTAAAATCAATTATGAAAAGAGAAGCAAGGTAAGTCTCATTTACTTTTGGAATTAATAATAAAAAAATGTAAAAAAGTTTAAAAAAAGTATTGACATTGTATTAAACTTTTGCTAAAATAAAACTCGTTCAAGGGAACACAAAAGTTTAAATTTTTTATTAAATATAACTTAAAAAGTAGAAGTAAAAAATAAATAAAAAATTTAAAAAATGTATTGACAAATAATAAAAAGTTTAGTAGAATATTACTTGTCAGTTACAGGCAAACAAAATGGTCGCTTAGCTCAGCTGGGAGAGCATCTGCCTTACAAGCAGGAGGTCATAGGTTCGAGCCCTATAGCGACCACCATTTTTGGCCTGGTAGTTCAGTTGGTTAGAATGCCGCCCTGTCACGGCGGAGGTCGACGGTTCGAGCCCGTTCCAGGTCGCCATAAAAGATATCTAGCATTTTACTAGATATTTTTTATATAAAGGCTCGATAGCTCAGTTGGTAGAGCAGGGGACTGAAAATCCCCGTGTCAGTGGTTCGATTCCACTTCGAGCCACCACTGAATAAGCATTTGCTAGTTTTTAGTAAATGCTTATTTTTTTGTTTGCCACTCTTTTGCCACTCTACCTATGAAATGATTTTTCTTTTATTTATATTGAAAAAAATAAAGTCTTTATGATAAACTTTATGTAGAATATATAAAAAAAGGAGAAAGATATTATGGATGAGAAAAAAACAAAAGTAAGTTTGGCATCAGTGCTTTTAATATTATCAGTAATAGTTATTGTTGTGATGGCAATAATTATATTTAAAATTTATCAAGACAAAGAAAATACAAGCAATGAAGCTATAAGCTTAAATGCAAAAGTGACAAATTTACAAGATACAATAAAAGACTTACAAGAAGAGATAAAAGATATTTCTGAAACAGAAAATACTAATTCTAGTATTGATATGAACAAAATATATTTGCCTCAATCATTTAAGACTAAACGTGAACAAGCATCTTCAGAAGAAAACTTTGAATATTATATTGAAGAAGAGAAAAATTATATGAAAGTTAAAGTTCAAGGAGATAAAATAGAGTGTACTGTATTGGATAATAATTTAGGTTGGGGAAATGGTAGTGCAACAATTGAAGGCTGTAATGGCAGAGTTGTAGATGTTGCTTTTGAATATAGAGAAGATGACGGCTATGTATGTTCAATTTTTTTATTGACAGATGCAAAAGAAGTATATGCTTGCAATGTTAGATACTTATACGAAGTGCCAAAAACTATACAGGCAAATTTGATTTTAAAGAATGTTATAAGTATTGCATCAACAGAAGGTGGATATAATTCTTCTTTCCATACAGTAGCTGCTTTAAAAGAAGATGGAAGTTATGCAATTTGCTTTGATGGAGAAGCAGATGGTGAGTAATCAACTACGATTTTAGAAGAATCAATTGATAGTTTTGAAATAAATTTATAAGTAAATAAGCATTTGTAAAATTTACAAATGTTTATTTTTTTTATTTATTTTCTATACTTTTATAAAATTATTTGTTATAATAAATTTATTGGAGAAGGAGATTATGAATATGCTAAATAACAAATTAGAAAAAGTAAATATTCCTACAACTGAAGGAAGTTTGAATAGTGTTTCAACTTATGAAAGAACTTTAAATGAGTTTGAAAAAAGTTTAAAAGTAAATAATATTTCAGCATTAAATTTGCCAAGAACAAGATATCAGCACTTAGATAGAACTATGTCTGAAACTTTAAACAATGTATTAAGTAATTATTTAAAAATTAATTTAAACAACTTTAAAGAAATAAATGGAGCAGAAGGCTTTTCAAATAGTGGTGCACCGTTTAAGTGCTTTTCTAGAATTAATGGTGAGGGAAATTTTATTGTTGCAGATAATAAAGTCATAGAAACATATAAAAAAAATGATGCTAACTATGATTATTCTGAAACTAGAAGAGAAAAAAATGGTGATAGAAAAATAAACATACACACATCAAATGGAGTTTCAAGAATATTAATAATAGATATGCCAGATAGTATGACCAATAAGGCAATTAGAGATTTTGAAGTCTTTGCTAATTTCTTTGTTCAACCAAGAAAAGGTATGGAAATGGAAATGGGACAAATGACTAATGAAGAAAAAGCAACTTATGTATTGGAACTACAAAGATTGGGAATAAAACCACAGGAAGATAGTCAAATTGTATTTTCTAAATTATCAGCAGAACAAATAGATATGAGAAAACAAAAAGGAGATGTACTTAGAACTTTTGGATATGCTCATACTGCAAAAACAAGAGAAGGAATAGAAAAAATTTTTGATGCTGTTCAATTTGTAGATAATGAAGAAACTCCAAGAGCTATATGGACAGTTATTCAAACTAGTACTGAAGATAAACCAAATGGAAAAATGTTTAGAAGAACTTCAGAAGGAAATTATTTAGATTCAAGTTCAGTAAAATTTGTAAATGGTAAACCAAAGTATGTATTACAAGATTACGAAGAAATAATGGAAGAATTAGCTGCTCAAGGATATGATAAAGATGCTGTAAAATTAGCAAGAAATAAAATTACAGAACTCACAGATAAATTACCACAAGAAGTTGAAAGTATATATGTTTATGCTGAAAAGCAAAAAGAAGTGGTTAGAGAAACACAAGTGTATGAAGAAGATTTAATACCTGGATATTCAAGTCGTGAGAGATGAGAAAATAATATATATTAATTTGTTTACAGATATGTAAAAAATATTTTAAAACAAGAAAAAATATGTTAGAATAAAATTAAATTATAATAAACAAAGGAGAAGATATGGCAGATATTCAGAAAAATGATGAAATAACTAAAAAAGTTGATGAAAAAAATTCTAAAAAAGAATCAAATGTAAAAAAAGAAAATAAAAAAAATAATGAAGATCAAAAAGAAAAATTACATAAAAATGTTAGAAGACTTGGAAATTTCTTACTAACAGTAATAGTTACTTTAATTGTTGGAACTGGAGCACTTGCTTATTATTTAATATATACATCAAACCCTGATAAAAATGGATTAGAAATTTTAGCAGGTGAACTTCAAAATACGGTAAAAAATGAAACTAATTCTGAAAATACAGTTTCACTTGGTAACATAATTGATTCGGCTGTGTCTGGAGTAACTAATAACACAACAACTAGTTCAGCAACTAATACAGTTGCAACTAGTGATGCAACTGCAAGAAAAACGCAAAATGAAAATCTAATAGTTTTATATGATGGTTTATTATTAGACACAAGTAAGATGGGATTAACTGAATTAAAATATATAGATAATTCAAGTTTAGATAAAGAAAAATATGTTATAACATATTATAATTATTCAAATTTTAAGTTTAAAGATTCTGATTTAGGAACTTTATCATCACAAATATATGATGGATTATTGAAGATAGAAAATGTTGGAAAAGTAGCAATATCAGAGGAATATAATGCTATTCCAAGAACTGTAAAAGTTGTAAATTCAATTCCAACAATTGTTGCTGATAATAATCCTAAGTTAACAAATTATGATTTGAAAAAAGCAATTATAGTTGATTTAGATGGAAATGGTACAGATGAATATATACTTGTACTTGGAAATTCTTCTACTGGGTATTCAAAAATAACATTAATTGATTCAAAGGGTACAAAAGTTGCAGATTTAGCTTATATTGAAAAAAGTAAATGGGAATCAGTATCAACAGAAGAATATCATTTATCAATTAATAATGTTGAGGTAATTGATATTGATAATGATGGTATTATGGAAATTTTAGTAGAAATTCCTAAATACGAAGGAGAACCTGCTATTAGTTTATTAAAATATAAAAATGGTGAATTAACAGGTAAAAAGAATATTGAATGTTCTTTATTACCATAGTGAATATTAGATATAGTTCTAAAAAAAGTAGAAAATTGTTCTATAACATATTTCCTACTTTTTTTAGTTTGTTTTGCTTTTGGAGTTTACAATAACGAAAAAATGCGATATAATTATAAAATCAAATTGAAAAGGAGAAATAGCAATGAGTGAAAATACAGTTGAAAATGAAGAAGTTGAGTTAAATAGACTAATGCAAGTTAGAAGGGACAAATTAAAAGAATTACAAAATGCAGGTAAAGATCCATTTCAAATAACAAAATATGATAGAACAAATACAGCTGGAGAAATTAAATCAAATTATGAAAATTTTGAACAAAAAGATGTATCTGTAGCTGGTAGAATAATTGCAAAAAGAATTATGGGAAAAGCTTCTTTCTGTACAATTCAAGATTCAGATGAAAAAATTCAAAGCTATGTTAGTATAAACGATTTAGGAGAAGAATCATACAAAGCATTTAAGACTTTTGATATAGGAGATATTATTGGTATAAAAGGTTTTGTTTTCAAAACAAGAACAGAAGAAATATCTATTCATGCTAAAGAAGTGGTATTGCTTTCAAAATCATTAAGAGATTTGCCAGAAAAGTTCCATGGCTTAAAAGATGTAGACTTAAGATATAGACAAAGATATGTTGATTTAATAATGAATCCAGAAGTAAAAGAAACATTTAGAAAAAGAAGTCAAATTATTAGTGAGATAAGAAATATTTTAAATGAAAAAGGATACTTAGAAGTTGAAACACCAATATTAAATACAATTTCTGGTGGAGCCACAGCTAGACCATTCATTACTCACCATAATACTTTAGATATCGATATGTATTTAAGAATTGCAACAGAATTAAATTTAAAGAGATTAATAGTTGGTGGATACGATAAAGTATACGAGATTGGAAGAATATTTAGAAATGAAGGAATGGATATTAGACATAATCCAGAATTTACATCTATAGAATTATATGCAGCTTACCAAAATTATCATGATATGATGGATATAACAGAAGAATTATTCCAAAAATGTGCTATGAAAGTTTGTGGAACTACAAAATTAACATATCAAGGTACAGAAATTGATTTGGGTGGAAAATGGAAAAGAATTACAATGATTGATTCTATAAAAGAAGCTTGCGGAGTTGATTTCAATACAGTAAATTCTGATGAAGAAGCAGTTGCTTTAGCAAAAGAAAGAAAAATTGAAATCCCATCAGGAAAAGAAACAAGAGGTCATATTATTAGTTTATTCTTTGATGAATATGTTGAAAAAACAATAGTTCAACCAACATTTATATATGATTATCCAGTAGAAATATCTCCACTTGCTAAGAAATCATCAATTGATCCAAGACTTACAGAGAGATTTGAAGTATTTATTGATGGTAGAGAATATGGAAATGCTTTTTCTGAATTGAATGATCCAATTGATCAATATGAAAGATTTAAAGAAGAAATTGCAGCAAGAGAAAATGGTGATGATGAAGCTGGAATGATGGACGAAGATTATATAAATGCTCTTGAATATGGTATGGCACCAACAGGTGGTTTAGGAATTGGCATAGATAGATTAGTAATGCTATTAACAGATGCAGCATCAATTAGAGATGTGTTATTATTCCCTACAATGAAACCACTTTCTAACAATGATTAGTAAAAAAGTTATGATAAAATAATTTAATTATAAAAATTGAAATTAAACTACTTTTAAATAAAATAAAAAAAGCCCTTGTGGTTTGGGAATATCCCATAATCCACGAGGGCTTTTTTGTTACCTCAAGGTAAACACTTTTTAAAAGTGAAACATGTATAGGTTCCAGCTTAGTTGAGTTATTGAAACTCTTTTAAGCTGTTGAAAAGGGCCATGATTGCCTGACGTTTATTCCAGACATTCTCAGAATTAAAACCAAAGGCTGCAATTTCCATGAGAGCACGGTTTAAATCCGCATAAGCGGTAGAAAGTGCCTGAAAGTCAGAGTGAGTGAACTCCTTGTCCATAAGGTCTTTTTTGTTACTAAGCTCATTTAGCTTAAGTAGACACTCATAGAACTCGCAGAAGATGGCTTCATTTTTCAAAATCACCTCAGGAGTGATTTTAGGAGAAAAGTGCATCTTGTCTTCTTGTTGTACGGGAAGTTCTTGAACAATATCCAAGGCATTTTCTTTGAGAACATTAGATTCAAAACAAGAGTTGCCAGCCTCAGCAGTGGAGTTTTCCTCTATCGGTTTAAGCTCTTTAATAGGTTTTGCTGTGGAAACAGACGCGACAGTTTTACTTGCAAGTTTTTCTTCATTACTAAGAGTGAACTTACGGAATTCAACCAGAAAACGGTTGAATTTGCCAGCATAAGGCAAAAGCAACTTGGAAAGTTCATCAGGAAAACCAGCCTCTCGAAGACCACCAAAAATATACTTTTCTTCAGTTTGAGAGGTGAGATAAAGGAAACGCTCAAATTTTTCCTCAGGTAAGTTACGGGCATAGGTGAAGATAGCATTTGCGATGCTATACTTCAAAATGAGACTGCTGTCGAATTCTTTGGAAAAAGCTTCGTATTCAGGAGCAGGAGAATATGGTATTTTTACTTCCATAAAATTCTCCTCGAAGCCAAAGCTTTGGCGCTGAGACCGCACTTCATTTGCAAACTTGATGTGAAAGTCAGGGCAAACTTTTGAAATGCTTTCGATTGCATTCTGACTTAACACATCTTTTAACGGATTAGCAGAGGCAGGTGTAAGAACCAATTTAAAAAGTCGATTTTCAAGTTCTTCACGTGGCAGGCCAACCCATTGTGAAACTGTGTTTTGCACTTCTGTTTTTACATAAGAAGGCACGTCTTTAAGAGCCTTTTTAGTTTTCTGACGGAGAGCACAACTAACAACCATAATTAGACCTCTTTTCTTTTTTTCAATGTACAAATATACGGACAAATACATTATAACATACTTAACATAATAAATCAAGCTACAAAACTTACTGTTTCAAGCATTTGATGTTCTATCTTTAGCACATAAAAAAACTGGCACACTGCAAATGAAACAATGTGCCAGTAAGGTATTGAGTAAGCAAAGATGCTTACATTAGACTGCTATGTGTGATATTATTTCTGGAAGAATTCC
The DNA here is from genome assembly GCA_934140005.1 of uncultured Clostridia bacterium. GTDB lineage: Bacteria > Bacillota > Clostridia > TANB77 > CAG-508 > Scatovivens. The sequence continues at coordinate 127,731 of CAKPBB010000002.1, read as the reverse complement.
TGAGCTGAGTAGACGCGATAAGGTGCATAAGCAATTACCTGAGTGATATGCCTTCTAGGTTTACGTGAAATACTTGAAGAACTTTTAAGGTATTTATCAGATAGCATGTGCTCACTTAATTTTGCCATTGGTAGTCTTGCTGAAACAAGGGCTCTTGCCATAAGTGGAGAGCAATAAACATTTTGAAAAGCTACCGCTATTGAGCTTTCGTTATTGCTCTGGAGCAACGCAACATCTTTGGATGTAAAACGTTCGCAAAAGTGAAAAGCAAAGAAAATAAGCCACGGGTCAGTAAGTTTGCTTTTAATTTCAGCTATTTCAATAGCATATTTTTCCATTAAATATGGAGCAATTGTGCAAAAGTAAGGATGCCGTTCTCTATAAGTGTAAAATAAACCATTTTGCAGTTGTTTGATTTGTTTTAAACTTAAATGCGTATACCCGGGCATTCTACGATAATGCCAAAAGCCGTTTTCGTGTAAAAACTTTTCTTGCTCTTTTGAATGTTTTTCATTAGATTCGATGTGGTCCAAAATTAAGATATAATTGACAACTGTTTTAAAGTCGTTAATTACATAATGGTAGCCTCCTTCAGCACCAAAATCAAAACAGATCTTTTCGATGCAGTTTTGGATAGCAAGACTTTTTCTGTCAAGCTCTTTTTCTACATCAGCAGATGCTTTTGTTTTACAGGAAAAATCAGAAGTATCAGCAGAAAAACCTGCCATCGTGATGCCTAAGTCAAATGTGTTTGCAGAATCTTTCATGTTAGTAGTCTCCTTTTTTGAGTAAGTGTAAAATTTAAAGCTTATATATTATAACACATTTTGATGAAAAAGTCAAAAATGACGAAAAATAGCATATAAAAAAATTGAAATTTAAAATATTATGTGATAAGATATAATAACTTAAAAATACTAAATATTCTGTCAAACTGTAAAAAGAAAAGAGGTATTTATTATGTTTGGTTATACAGATAAAAGAATTTTATATATAATTTTAGCAATATTAGTGGTATTGTCCATTGCTAATATGTCAGCAGGTGAATGGCTAAATATTTTATTAACATTACCAGCTGTTATAATAGCTATTACTTTTCACGAATTTGCACATGCTTTTGTTGCAGATAAATTAGGAGATACAACTCCAAGAGCTCAAGGAAGGTTAACTTTAAATCCATTAAAACATTTAGACCCGGTTGGATTTGTTTTATTAATGTTTGCACATGTTGGTTGGGGCAAACCAGTTGAAATAAATCCAAATAATTTTACAAGTAATAAATCTAGATCAGCTTGTGAAGCTCTAGTTGCATTAGCAGGACCGGTTATGAATTTTATAATTGCAATTATAAGTATAATAATTTACTATGTTTTATACAAATTTGCACCGATAAATGCTACAACAGGTATTTTAATAATGCTAGCTTATTTAACTGCAATTATTAATATTGGTATTGGAGTATTTAATTTAATTCCATTACCTCCATTAGATGGAGAAAAAATATTTAGACATATATTACCATATAAAGCACAAGAATGGTTAGATAGAAATGCTTATATTTTAAATATGGTATTTTTAGGATTATGGTTCTTTGGCTTGTTAGGTTATGTTGTAAGTCCAATAATAAATGTTATATATAATGCAATGTTTAATGTAATAGGATTTATATTTAAGTTGTTTTAGTTGAAAGGAAGTTTTAAGTTGAAAGATATATATATTATGGGAATTGAATCAAGTTGTGATGAAACATCTGTTGCAATTGTAAAAAATGGCAGAGAAGTTTTATCAAATGTGATAAATTCTCAAATAAAGATACATGAATTATATGGTGGTGTTGTTCCAGAAATAGCATCAAGATGTCATACAGAAGTTATAAATGAGATAATGAAAGAATCTTTGAAAGAAGCGAATATGTCTTTAGAAGATATAGATGGAATAGCAGTAACTTATGGTCCAGGTTTAGTTGGTGCATTACTTGTTGGTGTATCTTATGCAAAAGGATTAAGTTTTGCTACAAATAAGCCTTTGATACCAGTAAATCATATAGAAGGACATATAGCAGCAAATTATTTAACTCATAAAGATTTAAAACCACCTTTTTTATGTTTAATAATTTCTGGTGGACATACTCATTTAGTAAATGTAAAAGACTATACTGAATTTGAAATATTAGGAAAAACAAGAGATGATGCAATTGGTGAAGCTTTTGATAAAGTTGCTAGAGTTGTTGGACTTGGATATCCGGGTGGACCAAAAGTTGATAATTTAGCAAAAAAGGGAAAACCTACAATTAAATTACCAGTTACACATTTTGATAATTTAGATTTTAGTTTTAGTGGAATAAAAACAGCTGTAATAAATCTACATCATAAAGATCCAGAAGTTAATAAAGCTGATTTATGTAGTAGTTTTCAAAAAGCTGTTACAGAAATGATTATTACTAATTGCAGAAAGGCAATAAATGAATTAAATTCAGATAAATTAGTAATAGCAGGTGGTGTTTCAAGAAACTCATATATAAGAAATGCTTTTGATAATTTGCAAGAAGAAATTGGAATAAAAGTATATTATCCAGAACCAATATTATGTACAGATAATGCAGCTATGATTGCAGCTAGTGGATATAATAATTATGTTATAGGAAAAAGAGCTGACTTAAGTTTAAATGCAATTCCAAACTTAAAAATTGGTTCAAATTAATAATGGCAACAAAGTAATAAGAGTAGGAGAAAAAAATGGCAATATATGTTATAGGAGATTTACATTTGTCTTTTGGTGTTGATAAGCCAATGAATATTTTTGGTGATAATTGGGAAAATCATGCTGAAAAAATCAAGAATAATTGGATAAAAAAAGTAAAAGAAGAAGATACAGTTATACTTCCAGGTGATTTTTCATGGGCAATGTATTTAGAAGAAAGTGAAAAAGATTTTCAATTTTTAAATAGCTTGCCAGGAAGAAAGATTTTATCAAAAGGAAACCATGATTATTGGTGGACAACTGTTACAAAAATGTACAAATTTTTAAAAGAAAAAAAATTTGAAAATATAGATTTTTTGTATAATAATAGTTATCTTATTGAAGATAAAATAATTGTTGGAACAAGAGGCTGGATAACTAATCCTAAATCAGAGGAAAATTACAAAATTTTAAAAAGAGAAAATGACAGATTAAAAATATCTTTAAATAGTGGAATAAAGCAATTCGGAAATGACAAAGAAATTTTTGCTTTTATACATTATCCACCATTTTTTAAAGAAATGGTTCCAGAAGAAATTAACTTTAGAGCAACTTTGGAAAAATATAATGTTTCAAAATGTGTATATGCACATCTTCATGGAGATTCCCATAAGGAAGCTATAGAAGGTGAGATAAATGGAATATCTTATAGATTAGCAAGTTCAGATTATTTGAACTTTGACTTAACAAAATTAAATTAGAATATATTAATAGTGTTAATTACTAATATGTAATTAGCATTATTTTTTTATAAAAAATTTTATTTTAGATAGACTTTTATAAAATTTATAGATATAATTTTAGTAATCGATAAAAATAAAAGGAAGTTGCTTTTAGGGATAAAATTAAATATTATGGAATAATTTATTTAAATTTGATTCTTTAAGAAAGGGTTGAATATGAAATTTGATGTAACAAAAGAAAAAAACTATATTGAGAAGAAAAAAGTTGATATGAACAATGAAAAAGGTATAACACTTATAGCTTTGATAACATCAATTATAATAATGCTAATATTATCAGCAATAAGTTTGAATGCAACAATAGGTCAGAATGGGATAATTAATAATGCAAGAAATGCAAAATTGAAGCAAGAAGGAGCAGAAGTAGCAACAGAGATTCAATCAGGAATAGCATCATTAGACATAGAATATTATGAAAAAGCAACATCAGATGCGGGAATAACAATAAATAGCTTATATAGTATAGAAGGCTTAAGTAAGTATGTAAGTGGCAAAGTAAATGGATTTAATTATAATAAAAATGGAACAACAACAGTATATTATACAAATTCAAAAGGAACATATACAGTAAGAATAGATAATCAAGGAATGGCAACAACTTTTTCAGGAATATATGTAAAAGAAAATGAAATAGCCAAAATAAATATGAAAAAAGGTGACAAAGTCGCAATAAATAATGATGATAAAGAAATAGTATGGAAAATAATATCAAATGGAACAGAACAAACAATAGAAAATAATGTAATAGAGAAAAGCGAAAACGGAACAACAATAGCCAAAGGATATAAAGATGGAGAAGTAGTTGGAACAATAATAATAGAAGATGAAGAAGTTTTGGGTAAAGATGATACAGAAATAGATTCGGATACAGAAAATAAAATTGCAGAATTTAATATTGGCAAAAACGGAGATGATGTAAAAGCAAATATATTACGCAATGAAGATGGAACATATAAGATAATTATAAAAGGCAGTGGAGAAATGGCAGATGGGGCAATAGCAGAAAAATCAACATTATCAGATTTAAAAGAAAAAACAAAAGAGTTAGTAATAGATAATGGAATAACAAATGTTGGAGAAAATGCATTTAAAAGCTTTAATTCATTACAGAATGTAACTTTTGGAAAAAATATTACAACAATTGGAGAAAGTGCATTTGAAGAATGTACAAGTTTACAGAATGTTGTAATAGATAATAATATTAGTGTAATAGAGGCCAAAGCTTTTTATAATTGTAGTAGTATAAAAGATTTATATTTAGGACAAAGTGTGACTAAAATAAGAAATTCTGCATTTAAAAATTGCAGCTCTATAACTGACTTAGTAATACCAGAGAATGTGCAAGTAATAAGTGATGGAACTTTTGAAGGTTTAGAAAAATTAAGAAGTGTAATATTTAATGCTAAAAAATGCTATTATTATTGTTCAATTTCAAATTGGATATTATGGGATTTGGATTGTTCAATGTTTAAAGGTTCAAATGTTAATAAAATTGTCATAGGTGATGATGTTGAATATATAGATTCATCGATGTTTGCAAAAAATTCAACTGTAAGAGATTTGAAAATTGGAAAATCAGTAAAAACTATAGGAAAACTTGCGTTTGCATATTTGAAAAATATTGAAGAACTAACTTTACCAGAAAGTTTAAAAAGTATTGGCGAGTGGGCTTTTTATGGTTGTGATAATATAAAAACTTTATATTATAATTCAATCCATTGCTCAACTGAATATATATTTGATAGTAAAGGTACTTGTGGATATCCTTTTCAATCATCAAATTCAGATGCATCTCAAGCTTATAATATAGATAATATAATAATAGGACCAAAGGTAGAATTTTTAGACTCCGATATATTTAGAAAATGTAGAATTCAAACAATAACAATACCATCTAATGTGCAGTATATTGCATATGAAGGTGGCACAAATCAAAGTTCAGATTCAGATGGTACATTTACTAATTGCAGTTTCTTAAAAGAAATAATAGTAAAAAAACCAGAAAATAGCTTGGTGGGAGCACCTTGGTCAAATGTAGATGGCATAACTGTAAAATGGGAACCAGAAGAATAAAAGATATATGAAAATATAAGATAGGAAATTTAAAATCTCGATATTTTAAATTTTCTATTTTTTTATCTGTTTTTATATACACAAAAAAAGTTTTTAATGATATAATGATACAAAATATTTTGACCTTATGAAAAGAGCAAAAAAATGGAGGAATTTTAAATGGGTAATATTGTACTTTTAGATGATTTAACAATTAACCAAATTGCTGCAGGAGAAGTAATTGAAAGACCTGCATCAGCTATAAAAGAAATGCTTGAAAATTCTATTGATGCTGGTGCAAAAAATGTAACTATTGAAGTGAAAAATGGAGGAATATCTTTAATAAGAATTACTGATGATGGTTCAGGAATTGCAGCAGATGATATGGAAATTGCTTTTGAACGCCATGCTACAAGTAAAATAAGAAGTGCCAAAGATTTAATAAATGTAAAATCTATGGGATTTAGAGGTGAAGCTTTAGCAAGTATTGCAGCTATTTCAAAGGTTGAAATGATTTCAAAGAGAGCAGAATCAGAAACTGGAAATAAAATAGTATTAGAAGGTGGAGATGTCCTAGAAAAAACAGAAGTTGGTGCTCCTGTTGGAACTAGAATTACTGTAGAAAATTTATTTTACAATACACCTGTTAGATATAAATTTTTGAAAAAAGATTATACAGAAACAGGATACATAGAAGATGTTGTTACAAGAATTGCTTTAGTAAATAAAAATGTGTCAATAACTCTTATTAGTAATGGTAAAACAATATTACATACATCTGGTGATGGAGAAACTAAATCTGTAATATATAGTGTTTTTGGAAAAGATATTGCAAATGGAGTGGTAGATGTTGATTATACTTATGAAGATATGAAAGTTACAGGAGTTATAGGAAAACCCTCTATTGCAAAATCCAATAGAGGCAGTCAGCTATTCTTTATAAATAATAGATTCGTGAAAGACAAAACTTTGACAGCGGCAGTAGATCAAGCTTTTAGAAATGTTTTGCCAATTGGCAAATTTGCTTTTGCTATTTTAAATATTGAAATGGATTCTGCTAAGGTTGATGTTAATGTTCATCCAGCTAAATTAGAAGTGAGATTTCAAGATGAAAGTTCTGTATTTAAAGCTGTATATCATGCAATAAAAGCAACAATTGAGAAAAAAGAAAATCAAACTGTAAATGCAAAAGCAATCAATAGTAGTGATTTAAATGAAATTAAAGAACATAGCATAGAAACACCAAAAACAGAAAATAGTAGTTCATATACTACAATAGATAAAAATGTAAATAATGATGTAACGAATATAACAAGTGAAATTGTTAAGAATACGATGAGTGAAAATTTAGCAAATAAGTTAAATGAAAATATAAGCAATTTATCGAATAATGAAATAGTAGAAGAAAAAAAGATGGAAAAAACATCTACTTTTGGAAATTTATTTAAGAAAATTTGGAAAGATAAAAAAGAAGAAGAACCAGAAAAAGAAGAAAATAATTTGTTAAAAGATATATATGATTCAAGAAAAAATGAGCATACAGTTTCAGATAATACAAAAGAACTTGATTTTAATGTTAATGACAAACTAAAAGAAGTGATTTCTAAAACAATAAAAATACCTAATGAAATTCCAGAAATTAAAATAGCAGAAGAACAATATACTAAGAAGATTGAAGTTATAAAGATTCCAGAGGAAAATCAGTATACACAAGAATTTGAAAAAATAGAAGAGAATCAAGAAACCCAGAAAATAGAAAGTGCAAAAGTACAGGTAGAGAATCAAGAGACTCAGCAAGTAGAAAGTGTAAAAGTACAGTCAGAGAATCAAGAAACACAAAAAGTAGAAAGTGTAAAAGTACAGTCAGAGAATCAAGAGACACAAAAAGTAGAAAGTATAAAAGTACAGGCAGAGAATCAAGAAACACAAAAAATTGAAGCAGTAAAAGTGCCTGTAGAAATTCAATATACACAAGAAATTGAAGGTATAAAAATACCAGAAGATATTCAATGTACACAAGAAATTGAAAATGTTAAAGCATCAACAGATATACAAGAAATAGAAAACAGAGAAATTCCTAATGAATTACAACATACTCAAATCATGAACTTTGAAAAAGAAAGCAATGAAGGAAGTAATAAAGAAAATGCTGCAAATACAACAGAAAATAATATTACTAACTTTGATGTATCAAATAGTATTACAGAAAAATTATTAGAACAAAAATTCAAAGAAGATATGCAAGATACGCAAATGATAGATACAAGCAAAGTTAGGGCAGCACTAAAAGAACAAGAAACACCAAAAGAATTTGAAGAAATGTACAAAAAAACTTTTGGAATTGAAACTGTTGCTGTTAGAAAAGAAAAAGAACAAGAAGAAAAAGAAATAAGTGCTTCTGAAGATTTTAAATACGCAAATCAAGAAAATGAGAGTATGTTTGAAAAAGAAGAATTTAAGCAAAAAATAAATTATAAATTTATAGGAATTGTATTTGAAAAATATATAACAATTGAAATATCTAATGAAATGTATATGATTGATTATGGTGCAATGTATGAAAGATTGATGTATGAGGATTTTAAAAACAATTATTATAATGATGAGAAAAAAGATTCTCAAATACTTCTTTTACCAGACATAATAACATTAACTAATAAAGAAATGTTTATAGCAAAACAGAATTTATCAATGTTTGAAAAAGCTGGTTTTCAATATGAGGAATTCGGCGAAAATACTATAAAATTAACTGCAGTACCTAGTGTTTGCGAAAAATTAAATACTAAAAAATTATTTATAGAAATATTAGATGAATTAAATACAGTTGCTGTAACTGAAAATGAAGAAAAGGAAAAGAAATTTATAGCAACTATTGCATATAAAGTTACAGAAAAAACAAATTTAAAAATTGAAGAAAGTGAAATAGATAAATTACTACAAAGATTATTATCACTTGAAAATCCATTTACATATCCTTATGGAAGACCATCAGCAATAAAAATGACAAGATATGATTTGGAAAGAAAATTTAGTAGAAGATAGTAAGGAAAAATATATGAAACCTAAAATTATTGTTATTGCAGGACCAACAGCATCACGGAAAAACAGCACTTTCTATAGAACTTGCAAAAAAAATTAACGGAGAAATCATTTCTTGTGATTCAATGCAAGTTTATAGAGAAATGGACATTGGTACTGCAAAAGTTACAAAAGAAGAAGCACAAGGAGTAAAACATTATTTAATAGATTGTGTTTCACCAAATGAAAGATATACTGTTTCAGACTTTAAGAAAGATAGTGAAGAAGCTATAAAAGAAATTCTTTCAAAAGGAAAAATGCCAATAGTAGTTGGCGGAACAGGTTTATATGTTAATTCTTTAATTTATGGAATCGAATATCAAGAAATGGAATTTGATTTAGCTTATAGGAATGAATTAATGGATATAGCTAGTACAGAAGAAGGCTTAAATAGCTTATATAAAAAAGCACAAGAAATTGATCCAGAAGCCATGAAAATTATAAGTAAAAATGATAAAAAACGTATTGTAAGAGTTTTAGAAATATATAAAGCAACAGGAAAAAATAAAACAGAGCAAGAAAAATTATCTAGACAAAAAGAAGTCGAATATGATTATAAAGTTTTTGTTGTAAACATGGATAGAGAAAAACTTTATAATAGAATCAATAAAAGAGTTGATTTGATGATAGAAAATGGTCTTATAGAAGAGGTTAAAAGAATATACAATAAATACAATGAATTCCCTACAGCAATGCAAGGTTTAGGGTATAAAGAAGTTGTAGAATATTTACAACATGAAATTTCAAAGGAAGAAATGATAGAAAAAATTAAGCAAGAGAGTAGACATTATGCTAAAAGACAAATAACTTGGTTTAGAAAAGATAAAAGTTTTGTATGGCTTAATTCGGAAGATGGAATAGAAGAAAATATAAATATAATATTAAAAACAATTTAATATTGGAGGAACTTTTTAATTGAGCAAAAAAGAAAATGGCAAACTGAATAAAATAAAAGTAATAGGAACGCTTTTCTTTATGGTAGCATGTATATTTTTTGTAACATGCAGTACCCAAATACTAAAACAACCTAATGATATTTTTATAGTTGAGAAAGGTTCAATTTCTTATGAAGAAGGGACAGATGCTTATATATTAAGAGATGAAACTGTTCTACAAGGTGAAAATTATAAAAATGGTATGGTACAGATTGCTTCAGAAAATGAAAGAGTGGCAAAAGGTGAAAAGGTTTTTAGATATTATTCAGATGGAGAAGAAGATTTAATTGAACAAATATCTGAACTAGATACAAAAATCAATGAAGCAATTGCAAATAGTGGACTAAAAAGTTTATCTAGTGCAAGTGATATAGTCAATTTGGAAAGTCAAATTGAGAGTAATCTTGAAAATATGTATAGAATAAATGAAATACAAAAAATACAGGAATACAAGAAAAAAATAGAAAATTTTATGTCAAAAAAGGCTCAAATATCTGGTGAAGCAAGTCCGGAAGGTTCAGAAGTGAAGAATCTTATTGAACAAAGAAGTGCTTTGGAAAAAACTGTGTATTCGAGTTCAGAACTAATTACAACAGATAGAGCTGGTTTAGTTTCATATAAAGTAGACGGGCTTGAAGAAATATTAAAAGTAGATGATTTTAGCTATTTGAATAAAGAGTTATTAGATAGTTTTGATTTGAAAGTAGGAGCTGTAATTCCTCAAAGTGCAGAAAAAGGAAAAATAGTTAATAATTATGAATGTTACATAGTTGTGTGCATGAATACAGAAAGAGCACTTAGTGCTAAAGAAGGAGAGAAGGTTTCAATTAGACTTTCTAATACAGATGAAGTAAGTGCTGAAATAGTATATGCTTCAGAAGCTGATGATAATGGAAGAATTTTAGTTTTTAAAATAAAAGATGATGTAGAAAAACTTATTGAATATAGAAAAATATCATTGGATATAATTTGGTGGAAATATACAGGCTTTAAAGTAAGTAATGATGCTATATTAAAAGATGGAGATAAGACATATATAGAGAGAAGTAAAGCAGGGTATACAGATAAGATTTTAGTAAAAGTTGAAAGACAAAATGAAACATATTCTATTGTAAAGAATTATACAAATGATGAATTAATTGAACTTGGATATACAGAAGAAGAGGTATCTGATATGAAAAATTTAAAACTTAAATTGTATGATGAAATTATTTTACATTAAAATGGAATATTTTAGCTAAATACTCATATATAATAAATGTAACTTAAATATTACAAAAATATTATTTTTATATAACATTCAAGAAAATGCTTGACTTTGACCAAAAATAGTTAGATACTATAAACATAATAAGCTACGAATGAAAAGTAAAATTTAGGAGGGTCTAAAAAAGAAAATGGCAGGATCAACAGCAATAAAAAAAATCGTTAATTATTTCTGGGGAGAATCAGATCAAGAACCAGAGAGTGATAATGTAGAAACAATCACAAATGATGTATATGGTTATGATGAAGAACCAGAAACAATTGGTGGTATAGAAGGAATAAATCCTTTTAAAAGAAATAAAAGTAAAATTGTTAGTATGCCACAACCACAACAAATAAAAATGAAGATTTCAAAACCAACTAATTTTGATCAAGTTGATGAGATTATAAATCAATTAAAAGAAAAAAATGCAGTTGTGATAAATCTAGAATATGTTAGCAAAGATGTTGCAAGACGTATTGTAGATGTTGTTGGTGGTGCAATTAAAGCTTTAGATGGTCATATTGAAAAAGTATCAAATTCAATATTTGTTGTTGCTCCATTTAACTACGATATAATCAATGAAGCTACTAAAGAAAAAATAGAAAGCAAATTTTCTGCTTCATGGATAAAATAAGAAGTACAGGGAGGAATTTAATAGATGCTAGCACCTTCAGAAATAGACAATGTTAGATTTTCAAAAACTCTTAAAGGCTATAATGTAGATGAGGTTGATGATTTCTTAGATCAATTAACAGCAGACTATGAAAAACTATATAAAGAAAATGCAGAATTAAGAGACAAAACTGAAAATATGACAAAAGAACTAGAACAATATAAAAAAATGGAATATACTCTACAAAATACTTTAGTTGTAGCACAAACTGCAGCAAACGATATAAAAGGTACTGCACAAAAGCAAGCAGAGCAAATAATTCGTGATGCACAAACAGAGGCTAGAAGATCAGTAGATGAATTAAATAAACAAGAATATGAAGTAACTAAGAAAATAGAAGAAATGAAAAAAAGTTTTGAAGTTACAAAGGCAAAAATGGAAGCATTACTAATAGCACAGTTAGAAATGATACAAGATGACAGAAAAAATGAAGAAAATTAGTTTTTAATAGGGAGTTTACATTGTGTAAACTCCTTTTTTGCCAGAAAAACAATATTACAAAAAAATTAAGTATGTATTACATTTGCGTTAATATTATTGACTTATTACTTATTTAGAATAAAATATAAATATAAAATAGTAGAGGAAGACTTATGAGAATTATTAGTGGAACACATAGAGGGACAAAGCTATTTACTTTGGAAGGAATGAATACAAGACCAACTTTAGATAGGGTAAAGGAGGCTTTGTTTAATATACTTCAAATAAAATTACAAGATGCAGTTGTATTAGATTTATTTTCAGGAAGCGGAGCACTTGCACTAGAATCTATTAGTAGAGGCGCTAATTATGCTTATTTATGTGATAACTCAAAAGCTGCAATAAATATTATTAAAAAAAATATTGAAAAGATGAAGATACAAGATTGTACAGAGGTTGTAAACAAAAGTTATGATAGGGCTTTAAGTGATTTTTCTATAAATAAAACAAAGTTTGATATAATTTTTTTGGATCCACCGTACGAATCAGATTTTGCTGAAAAATCAGTAAAATATATTTTTGAAAATGAACTATTAACAAAAGATGGAATAATTATTTTAGAAACGGATAATAAAGAAAAGGTATATAAAAATTTAGAAAATTATGTAGATAATATATATGATGAGAGAAAATATGGTCGAGTTCATCTATTATTACTATGTCGAAAGGGGTAAAAGATGGAAATCTTTGCATTGTTAGAAACTTTAGAAGATATTTTAGAAAAAAGCAAATCAGTTCCGTTTACTGACAAATGTTTAGTTGAACGCGAAGTGATATTAGATATTATAAAAGAAATTCGTCTAAAGCTTCCAGATGAATTGAAACAAGCTAAATGGATAAAGGAAGAAAGAGAAAGAATACTAGCAGAAGCACAAAAAGATGCAAATGATATTGTAAAAGAAGCAGAAAATAGAATTATTTCTATGATAGATGAACATGAAATTACTAAAAAAGCTTATGATAAGAAAACAGAAATTATTGCAGAAGCTAATGATATGTATAGAGAAGTAATGAAAGATACAAACAAATATGTAGATGGTATTTTAGCAAATATAGAAGGTTCACTTTCAAAATTAGCAGAATCTTTAAACAATGTTGAAGTTTCTATACAAAATAATCTAGAAACAATACAAAATAACAGAAAAGAACTTAAATAAATTCAAAAGCCAGAATCAAAATCAATAATTATATTGATTCGGATTGTGGCTTTTTTTAAAGAGTAGTCGATAATAGAAATTGGAGGAATCATTTTGGGAAGAAAAAAGAAAAAAAAGTCAGCAAATAAAAGTGTAGGAAATATAGATTTAGCTGTAATAGTATTACTAGTTATTAGTATACTATTATTTGTGTTAATATATGGAGAGACAGGAGCAATAGGACAAATGTTAAGTCCAATGCTTGGTGGAATTATTGGATTTATTAAATATATTATACCAATAGGAACAATTGCAATAGCTGTTTGTATTGCAAAAGAAGATAGAAATTACTTAATTTCTAAATTGATTCAATATGCAATTTTCTTGGCATGTATTGCTGGAATGTTAACAATATATCAAATTTCAAAAGGCGCTATAAATATTGATTCACAATTTAATGAAGTTTTAAGTGTTGCTTATTCACTTGGAGAAAAAAATATTGGTGGAGGAGTCATAGGTGCTGTTATTGCGTATCCATTGATTCAATTATTAGGAATGTTTGGAGCAGCAATAGTTGCAATAGGTGTTGCTTGTATATTACTAGTATTTACATTTGGAATTCAACCATCAGAGATTATTTTAAATATTATAGATGCTATTGATGAAAGAAAAGCTCAAAGAGAAGAACAATATGAAGAAATGATTGAAAGAAGAAATAATAGAAGAAAACAAAAAGCAGAACCAATTAAGAAAGAGCAAAAAGAACATATTGAAAAAGATGTTCAAAAGAAACAAGATCCTCATATTCCAGAACCAGTTGATGAAGCTCAAATAACTTTCAATATGAACAATATGAGAATCAATGAAGAAGAAAATGAAAAGAAATCTAAGTTTAGTATATTTGGTAATAAAGAGAAGAATATTCAAAAAGGTGATGGTGTTAGAGAATCTGCAGAGGATATGAATCCAAACGAGATAAATGATTATTTTGTTCAAGAAGAAGAAACCAAAGAAGATAAAACAAAACAGGTATTAAATTTACAACATAATGCAACAATAGTAGATGATGAAGATTATGAATTTCCACCAGTTGAACTATTAAAACAAGGTACGCCAAAAACAGTAAAGGGTGGAAAAAAAGCTTTAACAGATACTGCTACAAAATTACAAAGAACTTTATATAGCTTTGGTGTATCAGCTAAAGTTGAAAATGTTTCAGTAGGACCAGCAATTACAAGATATGAATTGAAGCCAGCTGAAGGTGTTAGAGTAAGTAAAATAGCAAAATTATCAGATGATATTGCTTTAAATTTAGCAGCTGAAAGTATAAGAATTGAAGCACCAATTCCAGGAAAACAAGCAGTAGGTATAGAGATTCCTAATGCGGAAAAGGAAATTGTACATTTTAGAGATGTTGTTGAATCAAAAGAATTCAATGAAGCTGAATCAAAGCTTTCTATGGGACTTGGAAAGAATATTGCTGGTGAGATAGTAATTGCCAATATTGGTAAAATGCCTCACGTTTTAATAGCCGGTTCAACAGGTTCAGGAAAATCTGTATGTATAAATACTTTAATTGCAAGTATTTTATATAAAGCAAAACCAAGTGAAGTAAGACTTTTAATGGTTGACCCAAAAGTAGTAGAGCTTTCAGTATATAATGGAATACCACATCTTTTAATTCCAGTTGTTACAGATCCTAAGAAAGCTGCTGGTGCACTTGCTTGGGCTGTACAAGAAATGGAAAACAGATATGCAAGTTTTGCTGAAAAAGGAGTAAGAGATTTAAAAGGATATAATGAAGCTCTTCAAAAGGATGGAGAAGAAGGAAAATTACCTCAAATTGTTATTATTATAGATGAGTTGGCAGATTTAATGATGGTTGCTGCCAAGGAAGTTGAAGATTCTATTTGTAGATTAGCACAAAAAGCAAGAGCTGCTGGAATGCACTTAGTTATTGCAACACAAAGACCATCTGTTGATGTAATCACTGGTATCATTAAAGCAAATATCCCATCAAGAATTGCATTTGCTGTATCTTCTCAAATAGATTCTAGAACTATTTTGGATATGGCTGGCGCTGAAAAACTTTTAGGAAAAGGTGATATGCTATTCTATCCAATAGGTGCTTCAAAGCCAGTAAGAGTTCAAGGTGCATTTGTATCAGATAGTGAAGTTGAAAAAATAGTTGATTTTATTAAATCTTCAACAGGTGAAACAAAATATAATGATGATATCATTGAGCAAATTGAAAATGCTAATAAATCAGATAGAGAAATTGAAGAAGATAAAGAAGATGATGATTGTGATGAATATTTAATGGAAGCAATTGATATGGTTGTTGAAATTGGACAAGCTTCTGCATCTTTTATTCAAAGAAGATTTAAAGTAGGATATGCAAGAGCAGGAAGAATTATTGACCAGATGGAAGCAAGAGGAATTATATCAGAATATGAAGGAAGTAAACCAAGAAAAGTTTTAATTACAAAAGAACAATGGCAAGAACAAAAAATGCAAATTCAACAATTTGAAGCTGAACATGGAGATGAAATTTAATACTAAATAAAGGGGAGCTGGGAAGTGAAATTATTTTCTAAATTAAAAGATTATAATGAAATATTAGAAGCAGTATTAGATAAAAAATATTTTTCATCTAATATTAAAAACATATTATTAAGTATGATATATAAATTAGAAATTGCTTATCCAGACTATGTTGAAATCAAAAGGAATGTTAGAAATAAAGATGACTTTTTGGAAGAAATTATAGATATAATTAGAAACTATTGTGAGCACATTCAGATAGTAGAACCAGATACAAAAGAATCAGAAATTTTAAGAAAAAATAATGTTTATGCTTTATCAAATGACAGAGAAAGAAGCTTTTTAGCATATCCAACTGAAATTGCATTTTTATATGCAATTTCAGACATTTCTCCAAAATATTTCTTTATAGATAAAAATTATATCTTTAAAAATTTAATTCAAAATATGTTAGTTGAGGGGTTTAATTACAATAATGTTTCTATTTTATTAGATTTTAATGGTTGGTCATGGGATAATTCTCCGAAAAATAATATGCCATTTATTTCTAATTTAATTTATCAAAACTTATTGTGTATATTTGGAGAAAAATTTTTATATGAATGGAGAAATGGTTCATCAGCTAAAGTAAATTATTTAGAAGAACTTCAGTATAAAATAGAAGATTTAGATAAAGGAAATAGATATTTTCTTGAAATGCAAAAACTTCTTTACAAATCAGCAAGCAAAAAGGAAATTTCGAAATTACAAAATGATTTAATACTAAAAGAAAAAGAACTAGAAGAAATGAGCAATAGAGAAGCTTTTTTATCTGAAATCAAAGAGAGAAAAAGAAATAATGTTCATAGAATTGAAATGATTGACTACGAGTTAAATATTGATGATTTGATGATAAAAAATTTTCAAGAATTTAATGAAAAACTAGATGAAGATAAAAGAATTGCTAATATTAAAACTTATAGAAATATGATTATTCGTGAAAGAAGAGAATGCATTGCAAAAGTAAGAGAACTTAATGATTTACAAAACCCAATTCTATATTTAAAGAAAAAAGAATATTTAGAAGATATACATGAAATATACTTGTGTAATGAAAGAATAGAAACATTAGTTACAAAATCACAGCTAGAATTTGTAAAATTATTTGAAAAAAAATTAAATCAATTTTCTACAAATGTAGATATTATTGATTTTATATATGAAGTACGATATTATAAAAAAATAAATATTAGCATGGATAAAAAGATTGAAGATATTCCAAAATTAAATGATGCAATCAATTCTATTTTAAAAAAAGCTGTTATAAAAGCTTGCAAAATAGGAATGATGAAAATTATAAGTATGGATATTTCTTTGAATTTTGAAATCATAAACTTTGCATTATCAACTAACATAATAGAACTTACTGAAGTGAATTTTTTATTTAAAATAATTGATGGAAAATTAAATGTTAAAGTATATGATAAAGATGTTTATGAAAAAGAAATGATGATAGACTTACCAAATGGAAAAAAAGACTTAGAGGTAAAACAAAATAAAATGATTAAGTTATTTATTAAATAGCATAGGATACTGATTGCTATATATTAAGGAGGTACAAATGAAGATAAGTTTTTTAGGAGCAGCTAAAACTGTTACAGGTTCAAATTTTTTAGTTGAAGCAGCAGGAAAGAAATTTTTAGTAGATTGTGGAATGTATCAAGGAAAGGCTACTTTAGAATTAGAAAATTCCGATCCTTTTTTATATAATGTACACGATATAGATTTTACACTATTAACACATGCACATATAGACCATTCTGGAAGAATACCAAAATTGTATAATGAAGGATATAGAGCTCCAATTTATGCTACAAAGGCAACTTGCGATTTATGCGAAATTATGTTACCAGATAGTGGTCATATTCAAGAAACTGAAATTGAATGGAAAAACAGAAAAAGGAAAAGAGAAGGTAAGCCAGATTTACCACCTTTATATACAGCAGAAGAAGCTACAAAATGTTTGGAACTATTTAGACCAGTTGATTATGATGATATTGTTGATATTACAGATAATATTAGTGTAAGATTTAATGATGCTGGACACATGCTTGGCTCTGCAATTATTGAAGTTTGGGCAACTGAAAATGGAAAAACAACAAAAGTGGTATTTACTGGAGATATAGGAAATAATGATTTACCACTTTTAGATTCTCCAACAATGATTAGTAATGCAGATTATTTAGTAATGGAATCAACTTATGGCAACAGATTACATGTTAGAAATGACGATAAGGCAGAAATGTTTTTAAATGTTGTTTCAGAAACTTTAAACCATGGAGGAACTGTTGTAATACCATCTTTTGCAGTTGGTAGAACTCAAGAAATTTTATACGAAATTGATAAATTAAAAGAAGAAAGAGGACAAGACCCAGAATTTGCTAAAAAATATAAAACAATAATGCAAGTTCCAGTTTATGTTGATAGTCCACTTGCTATATCAGCAACTGAAATATTTAAGAAAAATACAGAATTATTTGAAGATGAAATTCAAGAAAAAATAAAATCAGGAGATAATCCATTAGAATTTCCAGGTTTGAAATTTACTCAAACTGTTGAAGAATCAAGAGCTTTGAATGAATCAAATGAACCTTGTATTATAATATCTGCTAGTGGTATGTGTGATGTTGGTAGAATTAAGCATCATTTAAAACATAATTTATGGAATCCAAATAGTACAATTTTATTTGTAGGATATCAAGCACCAGGAACTTTAGGAAGAAGTATTGTTGAAGGTGCTAAAAAAGTAAAAATATTTGGTGAAGAAATAGCTGTTAATGCAAGAATTGAATATATAGAAGGATATTCAGGACATGCTGACCAAGAATGGTTATTAAATTTTGTATATTCATTCACAAATCAACCAAAGCATATTTTCTTAGTTCATGGAGAGCCAGAAGGACAAGAAGTATTAAAAAGTAAAATTGAAGAGAATCCAGGAACAAAGGTTACAATTCCAGAATTTGGTCAAACTTTTGAACTAGGCGCAGAAATGCCAGTTGAACTTGAAAGAAATAAAGAAGTTGTTGCATTTGATAAAGAATTATTGAGATTAAATGTATTAGATAAGATTGAACAAATGAAAGATGAAATTTCTGAATTAGCAAATACTGTTAAAGAAGAAAATTTTGTTGCACAAGATGATGATATTAAGAAGTTAAATGATAAAATTCAAGAAATTCAAAATCAAATTAAGAAGATGATGAAATAATTTAAGGAGGAATTTTATTGAAAACAAAATATTTTAATGATGCCTTTGTTGGAAATGGAAGAGTAACAGCCAGTTTTTCAAAAACTGGCGAACTCCTTAGATTTTTTTATCCAACTATAGATTATAAGCAGTTTTTTGAAGAATTTTATATAGGACTTAAAGTAAATGATTCTAATATCATTTATTTACATAATGATATAAATAATACTTATGAACAAAATTATATTGAAAATACTAATATTTTAAAAACTAAAATTATAAATAGTTATTTTAACTTAGAAGTAACACAAATTGATTTTGTTCCAATAAATGAAAATGTATTAGTAAAAAAATACACTTTTAAAAATTTTGGAAAAATAGATTTAGATATAAATTTGCTAGAATATTCAAAGGTATTAACAGACTTTAATGATGATACTTGTGGATATGTGAAAAATGATTGTTTAATTCAGTATAATCATAATTATTCAATTTGTACTTTTTCAAAAGATAAAATTTTATCAAGTCAAATAAATGATATAGATAAGAATTTTGCAGATGGTGTAATTAGAGGAAAAGACTATATAGGAATGTCATCTGTTTCAGGAATTAGTTTTAATATAGGAAAAATACCACCAAAGCAAGAAAAAAGTTTTTATCTATATATTTATATAAATGATAATAGCGAAAAAAGCTTATTAAATGAATTAGATACAGAGATAGAGAAGTTTAGAAAATCAGATTTGGAACTCGAACTTAAAAATACAAAATTATACTGGCAAAAATTTGTAAAAGAACACGACAAAATGGGAATAAATAAAAAGCAAATTGATGATAAAATAAAACAAAATTATAATAGAAGCATATTATTATTCTCTTTGTTAACAAATAAAACAACAGGTGGAGTTTCAGCTGGTATTGAAGTTGATGAACAAAAAACAAAGTGTGGTAGATATTCATATTGTTGGACTAGAGATGCAGTTTTTATAACAAAAGCTTTTGATATAGTTGGAATGCAAGAAGAAACAGAAAAATTTTATAAAATATTTTGTAAAAAAACACAAAGCAAAAATGGAATGTGGGAACAGAGATTTTATACAGATGGAAGTTTAGCACCTTGTTGGGGATATCAAATAGATGAAACTGCAAGTGTTGTGTATGGAGTATATCATCATTTTAAAGTTACTAAAGATAAAAATTTCTTAAAAAATACTTTAAAGATGTGTGAAAATGCAGTAGGGTATTTAGATATATATGTAGATAATATGCTAAAACATGGAAATGCACTTAAAAATAGTTATGATTTATGGGAAGAATATGAAGGATATAGTTTGTATTCAATTTCTTCAATATATTCTGCCTATCATTCATTAGTAAAGATTTATGAAATCTTAAAAGATACATTTGAAAAGAATAAATGGAAAAATGTATTAGAAAAAATAGACAGATATGAAGAAACAGAGAAGAAGTTAAAAGAATTTGCTATAAATCATTTTTATAAAGAAAATAAAAAAAGCTTTGTTAGAAATGAAGATGATGAAAAGATAGACATTAGCTTAATTGGTACAATTTATCCATTTGGAATGTTTAATTTTGATGAGAAAAATGTTCAAAATACAATAGAGAGAATAAATATGACAATTAGAACTTATACTGGTGGATATGTTCGTTATGAAGGTGATGCATATATGGGAGGATATAATCCTTGGCCTATTGCAACTTTGTGGATGGCGTGTTATTATGTAATAGCTAAAGATAAAAATAAAGCTTTAGAGTGTTTTAACTTTGTAACAAATTCTTCTTCAAAATTAAATTTATTAGGTGAACAAGTAAATAATGATGCAATGAAACCATCATGGGTAATTGGACTTACATGGAGTCATGCAATGTATATTGTTACTCTAAAAAAACTTGTAGATGAAGATTTGCTTTAGTTTATAGGCATCTAGTTAAAAACCTAAATATATTACATAAGGAATTTTGAATGGCAAAAAAAAATAGTACAGTTTTTGTTTGTAATGAATGTGGATATGAATCTAGTAAATGGCTGGGAAAATGCCCAGCCTGTAATAATTGGAATACTTTTGTTGAAGAAAAAGCAATAGTCACATCTTCTGGAAAAGATAAGAAAAAAGAAAGAAGTGAACCAGTAGCTTTAAATAGTGTTGAAAAAAAAGCTACTATTAGAATTAAAACTGGTACAGATGAATTAGATAGAGTTTTAGGTGGAGGATTTGTAGAAGGTTCACTAACTTTGCTTGGTGGAGAGCCAGGAATTGGAAAATCTACACTTATTTTACAAATTTGCAATGAAGTAAAAGTTGATGGGAAAATTTTATATGTTTCTGGAGAAGAGTCTGCTGAACAAATAAAACTAAGAGCTGATAGACTTGGAATAAAAAATGATAATGTATTGTTTTTAGCAGAAACAGATATTGATAATGTGGAATATGCTTTGGAAAAATATTCTCCAAAATTTGTAATTATAGATTCTGTACAAACAATGTATTCAGAAGAAATAACATCTGCACCAGGTAGTGTGAGTCAGGTTAGAGAGATAACAGCACGAGTTATGAAAATGTGTAAACAAGCTAATATTACTACTATAATTATTGGCCATGTTACAAAAGATGGTAATATTGCTGGTCCAAGAGTTTTAGAACACATGGTAGATACTGTATTGTATCTAGAAGGTGAAAGATATTTTTCATATAGAATTTTAAGAGGTGTAAAGAATAGATTTGGTTCAACTAATGAAATTGGCATGTTTGAAATGCAAAATGAAGGATTAGTGGAAATAAAAAATCCATCTTCAATACTGATTTCTGAAAGAGAAGGAAATCCACCAGGTTCAGTAATAGTGGTAAGTTTAGAAGGAACAAGACCGCTCTTATTAGAATTACAAGCTTTATCAGTTCCAAGCGTTTTTGGAATGCCAAGAAGAAATGCAATTGGAATTGATTATAATAGATTAACTTTATTGATGGCTGTTTTAGAAAAAAGAGCTGGCATGAATTTAGGTTCACAAGATGTATATTTGAATATAGTTGGTGGAATAAAGGTAAATGAACCAGCACTAGACTTAGGAATAATGTTAGCAACTGCTTCTAGTTTTAAAAATATTAGCATAAAAGAGGATGTAGTTGCTATTGGTGAAGTTGGACTTACAGGTGAAGTTCGTTCTGTAAATATGATTGAAAAAAGAATAAAGGAAGCAGAAAAATTAGGATATAAAACTTGTATTATTCCAGAAAGTAATAAAAAACTATTGAAAGAAAAGTTTAATTTAGATATAATAGGCGCAAAGAATATTATTGATGCTATGAAATATTTAGGATTAAAATAGAGATATGGAAGGTGGAAACAAAAATGAGTAAAAAGACACAAAGTATTATATGGCTAGTAGTAGCTATTGTTTTAGTAGCTTTAATAGGAACTTTAATATATGGATATGTTCGTTATGCTACACAAGAAATAAAAAATCCAGAAGTAACTTTTGAAATAGAAGGATATGGAAATGTAAAAATGGTACTTTATCCAGAATATGCACCAAATACAGTTAGAAACTTTATAAAACTTGCTCAATCTGGATATTATAATGGTAAAGTTGTATATGGAAAAGACAGTTTTTCAGAATATTGGGGAAGAAACACAGAAGGAAATGTTGAGAATCCAAAATATAGTACAATTGATTCTAGTATAGAATCAGGTTCTGATAATGATAAAGAATATGAAATTAATGGTGAATTTATTGCAAATGGATATAATCAAAATACTTTAAGCCATAAAAAAGGTATAGTTTCAATGGTAAGAGCTGATTATACAAAACAAGTTAAGAATTTAACTACACAAAGTTATAATTCTGCAAATTCACAATTTACAATATTAACTCAAGATACAGCTGATTTAAACGGTTTGTATGCTGCCTTTGGTGAAGTTGTAGAAGGTATGGATATAGTAGAAAATATTTATAATACAGCTACTAAAGAAGCAAATTCAGAAAGTGCAAATACTGATTATAATGCAACAACAATTAATGCTTTTGAAACAATGCCAGTTATATCTAATGTAACAGTTGAAACTTATGGTGTTGATTATGGCATGCCAGAAACACATGAAGCATTTAACTATTCACAATATTTGTATCAATTAATGAGTCAATATTATTCAAATAATCAATAAAATTATATGAATAAAGATTTAAAATATAATTTTATGTGCAAATAAGAAGCGGACTAAAATAATTAAAAATAAAATTATTGATGTCTGCTTTTCTAATAGTATAGGGAATAAATAAACAAAAGATGGAAGGAGAAACCTTAATTTATGAAAAATGAAAGTGGTGTTACTTTAGTTTCACTTGTTATTACAATTATATTAATATTTATATTAGCGTCTATTACTACATATTCTGGTATAGAAGCATATAAAGATATGAAAAAAGAAAATTATGTTGCCAAATTAAAAGTAATACAAGAAAAGGTTGACCTTATTACAAGCGAATATGACAATTGGAGTGGAAAAGCTGAAGGAAAAACAATAAAAGATTATTTAAAAGCTTGCTTTGGAATAGAAACAGGTGTTGATGGTGAAACATCTCTAGTACAATTAATTGAAGAAAAAGGATTTGCAACAGCGAACTATTATTATCTCACAGCTGATGATGTGAAAAATAAATTAGGAATAAGTGATTTTTCTGATACAGATATGTCTTTTGCAATTGATTTTGGTAATAGATATATAATTGAAAAAAAGGGAATAAAACTTGATGGTGTAGAATATCATACTCAATATGATTTACCAGGTGGGCAAAAAGTTGTAAGTAGTTCTTCAAATGAAATAACATATAATATTTCTGCAAATATAAAAAACTATGGTTTAACTGCTAAAGTTGTTTTAACTGGAACTAGAACTGTGAAAGATGGATTGGAAGTTACAGTTTCTGATTATGAATATAAAAAAAGTACAGAGAATATTTGGAAAAAAGTTGAAGAAAAAGATGAAAATAATTATGCTTTTACAGTTACAGAATCTGGAAGCTATGATGTTAGAGTAAAAGGAGAAACAAGTGGTTCTGGATATAAAGAAAAATTAGTTTCGATTTTATTGGTTAATCCACCTGCTTTAGCAACAGGACTAACACCACAAAAGCTAAATGGAAGTAACTGGGTAGAAGCTTCAGTAAATGATGGAGATTGGTATAATTATTCTACAGATAAAAATCTTTGGGCCAATGCAAAAGATGGAGCAGGAAATTGGTGGGTTTGGATACCAAGATTTGCATATTCTGTAAATGCTAGTGGACATACAGTAAGTATTAAGTTTTTGAAGGATTTGTCTTCAACTACAACAGAAAATAAAGCTTTGGCAACTGAAGAAAGTGTACATCCAGCTTTTCAAAAATCAGCAGATGGAAAATATACTAATGGTGAATATAGTAATGAAATATCAGGTTTTTGGGTTAATAAATATTTGATTTCAACTAATGGAAAATCTGTTTCAGGGGTTGCCATAAAAAATGTAACAGTAACTAATAGTAGTATGTCAAATGCAAGTTTATCTAATGGTAGATTAAGTAAAACTTCAGAACATGGTGCTGTATTATATTTAACATATAGCTTGAATAAAAGATTAGTATCAAATTCAATAACAACAACTGGTGGCTCAAGTGTTAATTGTTCATCAACTAATAATTTAACTGGAGTATATGATTTAAGTTCAAACTATGGTGAAATATTAGCTGGAAAAGTTGTAAATACAGCTACAACTAATTCTGCAACTATGATGTATTATTTAAATATTTCTATACCAAATATAAAAGGAGATGCAATAGATGATGCAAATGAACAAATAGATAAAATTGTAAATCCGTCACCAGCTAAAACAAATGTAAATAGTATGGGGGCAAATAATTATATTATATTTGGCAAAATATCTGGAACAACTCAAAATATGTTTAATTGTACAGCTGGAATGAGTGCTGGTTACAGAGGAATATTAATAACAAAATAAATTGTATTTATGGAAAACTCTTTAGGTAATTAAATTTACTAAAGAGTTTTTTACTTATAACGATATAGTAAAAATAGAGTAAATTTAAAAGAATTCGAATAAAACATTGAAAGATTATCAAAAATAAAGTATAATAAAAAAGTATATTTGAGATTTAAAGAAAGCGAGTTAATTAAAGACAAAATGCAAGATAAGCAAAAGTATATTAGAAATTTTAGTATAATAGCTCATATTGATCATGGAAAATCTACTTTAGCAGATAGAATTATTGAAATGACAGGTGCGTTATCTTCGAGAGAAATGGAAGCACAAGTTCTTGATAATATGGATATAGAGCGTGAAAGAGGAATAACAATAAAATCACAAGCGGTAAAAATGAATTATACGGCTAAAGATGGAAATGTGTATGAATTTAATTTAATAGATACTCCTGGACATGTAGATTTTAATTATGAAGTTTCTAGAAGTTTGGCAGCATGTGAAGGTGCAATCCTTGTGGTAGATAGTACACAAGGTGTTGAAGCTCAAACTTTAGCTAATGTATATTTAGCAATAGAAGATAATCTGGAAATAGTGCCAGTTATAAATAAAGTTGATTTACCTAATGCAAGACCAGATGAAGTAAAACATGAAATTGAAGATATTATTGGAATACCAGCAATGGATGCTCCATGTATATCAGCTAAAACAGGTTTGAATGTTGAGCAAGTTTTAGAAAGAATTGTAACAGATATCCCAGCTCCAAGTGGAGATAAAAATGCACCACTTCAAGCTTTAATATTTGATTCATATTATGATAATTACAAAGGTGCTTTAAGTTATGTTAGAATAAAAAATGGTGTAGTAAAACCAAATGATGAAATATTATTTATGGCTACTGGCAAAGTATTTACTGTAACAGAAGTAGGATATTTTGGTGCGGGAGAATATATACCAAGTGATAAATTAGAAGCAGGTGAAGTTGGATATATCTCTGCTAGTGTAAAAACTGTATCTGATTTACATGTCGGTGATACCATTACTTTAAAAAATAATCCAGCAAAAGAAGCTTTACCAGGATATAAAAAAGCAAATTCAATGGTATATTGTGGAATGTATCCTGTTGATGGTAGCGAATATGAAAATTTAAAAGAGGCTTTGGAAAAATTGAAGTTAAATGATGCTGCTCTTCAATATGAACCAGAAACATCTGCTGCACTTGGTTTTGGCTTTAGGTGTGGATTTTTAGGATTATTACACTTAGAAATAATTATAGAGAGATTAGAAAGAGAATTTGATTTAGCACTAATTACAACTGCACCATCTGTAATATATAAAGTACATAGAACAGATGGACAAGTATTGGATATATACAATCCAACTGATTTACCACCTTCAACAGAAATAAAGATGATTGAAGAACCTATAATGAAAGCAGAAATTATGATACCAAAAGAGTTTGTTGGTAATGTAATGGATGTTTGCCAAAATAGAAGAGGTACATATTTAGATATGAAGTATCTAGATGAAAATAGAGTTACAGTTGAATATGATTTACCTTTAAATGAAATAATATATGATTTTTTTGATACAATAAAATCAAAAACGAAAGGTTATGCATCTGTTGATTATGAATTTAAAGAATATAGAAAAGGCGATTTGATAAGATTAGATTTATATATCAATAATGAGCAAGTTGATGCATTATCATTTATTGTTCATAAAGATAGTGCATATTCAAGAGGAAGAAAAATGGCTGAAAAATTAAAAACTGTTATTCCTCGTCAATTATTTGAAATTCCTATCCAAGCAGTTGTTGGTGGAAAGATAATTGCAAGAGAAACAATTTCAGCAATGAGAAAAGATGTACTTGCAAAATGTTATGGTGGAGATATTACTAGAAAGAAAAAATTATTAGAAAAACAAAAACGTGGTAAAAAGAAAATGAGACAAATTGGAAATGTTGAAGTACCACAAGAAGCATTTTTATCAATATTAAAATTAAATGATGAAGAATAAAAAAGTTTGTAATTAAATTAAAATAAAGTTTACAATTCAAGAAAGGAATTAAAAATGAGAGAAAGCTACAGAGATAAGCAAAACAGAAGAGCTAGATTAGCAAGAGAAAAAGAACAAAAGAGTTTTGAAAAAAAGAGTAGAAAATCTGAATTTTCAAGAAATGAGAAAAAAGACTATTCAAAACAAAATACAAAAAATGCGTATACTAAGGATAGAAAATTTGCAACAGAAAATAAGAATTTTGCAAACAATGAAAAAGAAGAAAAAGCTTATGAAGATGTTGTTGCAGGAAGAAATGCTGTTTTAGAACTATTAAAATCAGATAAAGATATCAACAAAATTTTTGTTGAAAGAGGAGAAAAACATGGCTCTATAAACGAAATTATAGCTAAAGCTAAAGATGCTAGAATTGTTTTAGTAGAAGTAGACAAAAGCAAATTAGATATGATGGCTGAAAATCATCAAGGAGTTGTTGCAGTAGTACCGCCATTTAATTATTGTGAGATTGAGGATATTTTAGATGTTGCTAAGAGTAAAAATGAAGATCCTTTTATAATAATATTAGATGGAATAGAAGATCCACATAATTTAGGTTCTATTATAAGAACAGCAGAAACAGCTGGGGTTCATGGTATAATAATTCCAAAAAGAAGAAATGCTGCTGTTAATAGTACAGTTACAAAAGTTTCAGCAGGGGCAACAACTTATATGAAAATTGCTAGAGTTAATAACTTGAATGAAACAATTAGAAAATTGAAAGAAGAAGGATTATGGGTCATTGGCACTGATGGATATGCTAAAACTTTATACTATAATCAAGATCTAAAAGGTCCTTTAGCAGTAATTATTGGTAGTGAAGGCTTTGGAATGAGTAAACTTGTTAAAGATAATGCAGATATTTTAATAAAAATTCCTATGAAAGGACAAATTACTTCATTAAATGCTTCTGTATCTGCTGGAATTATTATTTATGAAGCAGTAAAACAAAGAGGATAAAATTTACTAAAGAATTTTCGAAAGTAAAAACTTTTGAAAGAGAGGGATACAAAATGGAAGAGATAGTAATAAAAATCAAACGATATGCATGGTTAGATATAGTTAATTTAATTTTGAAAATGTATACAATATTTCTTTTCTTTTTTGGATTAATTATTCAATCAAGTGAAACTATAATTCAATGTGCTTTAATGGTTATAGTTATTATCATTTTTGAATTTATAAATGATGGAGAAATGATTTTATCAGATAAAGGAATAAAAACTTCGAAATTTGGTTTTATAAGATGGAGAAATATAGATAGATTTAATATAGGAAATTATATAATAACATTAAAAATAAAAGACGAAAAAGCTGAAAAAATAACAATCAGTATGAAGGAAGATAAAAGAAATTTAGCAAATGCATTAAGATTTGCAGAATCAAAATTAGAGTTATATAGTTCTACCAATGAAGATAATTAATTTTTATATAAATAATGAAATTTTACTTGAAATTATATTTGTAAAATGATAAACTATTTTTATCCAAGGAAAGAAATTATAAACAGATTAAAAAAAAACTCTTTTTTTAATCTGTTTTTTGTTTTTAAAGAGTTTTTTAGTAACAGAGAGGAGAAACATATGAACACAAAGTATGTATTTATAACTGGAGGAGTTGTATCAGGGCTTGGAAAAGGAATTACAGCATCATCATTAGGTAGATTATTAAAGAACAGAGGATATAAGGTAGTGAATCAAAAATTTGATCCATACATAAATGTTGATCCAGGAACAATGAGTCCATACGAACATGGTGAAGTTTTTGTAACAGATGATGGAGCTGAAACAGATTTGGATTTAGGACATTATGAGAGATTTACAGATGTCAATTTAACTAAAGATAGTAGTATTACATCTGGAAAAATATACCAAAATGTAATTAATAAAGAAAGAAATGGAGATTATTTAGGAAAAACAGTACAAGTTATTCCTCATGTTACTAATGAAATAAAAGATAAGATATATAGTTTTGAGAATTCAGATGTTGATGTAGTAATTACAGAACTTGGTGGAACGGTTGGAGATATAGAAAGTTTAGCTTTTATAGAAGCAATTAGACAAGTAGGTTTAGAAAAAGCACCAGAAGATGTTTTATATATACATGTTACATTATTGCCATATATTTCTGGTTCAAATGAATTAAAATCAAAACCAACTCAACATTCAGTTAAAGAACTTCAGTCTTTTGGTATAAAACCAGATATTCTTGTGTGTAGAAGTGAAATAGAAATAACAGATGAAATAAGACAAAAACTTGCATTATTCTGTAATGTAAGACCAGAAAATGTTATTCCAAACTTAACAGCAGATAATTTATATGCTGTTCCAATAATGCTAGAGAAACAAGGTTTAGCTGTTGCTGCATGCAAACATTTGCAATTAGAAAAAATAGAACCACATAATGAAGAATGGGAATCAATGTTAGAAAAAGTAAGAAATTTAAAATATAAAGTAAAAATAGCTTTAGTTGGAAAATATATGTTATTGCAAGATTCATATTTATCTGTTGCAGAAAGCTTAAGACATGGTGGATTTGCAAATTCAGCTAAAGTTGAAATCGGTTTTATAGATTCAGAAAATATTAATCAAAATAATGTTGCTGAAATACTTAAAGAGTATGATGGAATTTTAGTACCAGGAGGTTTTGGTTCTAGAGGAATTGAAGGAAAAATATGTGCTATAAAATATGCTAGAGAAAATGATATTCCATTTCTAGGAATTTGCCTTGGAATGCAAATGGCTGTTGTTGAATTTGCAAGAAATGTATTAAAAATAGAAGATGCAAATTCAGCAGAATTTGATAAAAAAACGGCAAACCCAGTAATACATATAATGGAAGAGCAAAAAGACATTACTAAAAAAGGTGGAACTATGAGGCTTGGTGCATACCCTTGTAAAATCAAGAAAGATACTTTAGCTTATAAAATTTATGGAAGTGAAAATATTTCAGAAAGACATAGACATAGATTCGAATATAACAATGATTATAAAGAAAGACTTGAG
Organism: uncultured Clostridia bacterium; assembly: GCA_934140005.1. Classification (GTDB taxonomy): domain Bacteria; phylum Bacillota; class Clostridia; order TANB77; family CAG-508; genus Scatovivens. The sequence goes on along the minus strand of CAKPBB010000002.1, from coordinate 97,822 downwards.
AATGCTGGATTAATCTGCTCAGGTACATCTCCAGATGGTAGTCTAGTAGAAATTGTAGAAAATATACATAATAAATTTTTTATAGCAGGACAATTCCACCCAGAATTCAAATCAAGACCAGATAGACCAGCTCCATTATTTAAAGCTTTTATAAAAGCAACAATAGAAAATAAATAGAAGGAAAATTAGAAATGAAATTTATAAAAATACAAAAGAATGATACATCAAATATAATTGAATGCAATGAAATAAATAATGATGTATTAGTTAGAAAATTAGAGAATAAAATATATAATCATACACTTGTAAGAGTAAAAGAATTTCAGTATGCAATATTACTAGAAAAGGGTAAAGTTTTAGCAACATGTACTGAACCTGGAACTTATGATATAAGTTTTGATGAACAAGATTGTTCTGTGGAACTTAGAAAGTGGAGAGAGTATACTGACGAAAAAACAAAGAATTTACCACTTTCTTTAATATTTATAAACTTACAGGAGATAGTTGATAATAAGTTTTATATGAAGAAACCAATTGAATATATTGATTGGACAAATTGTACTTATAATGAAGAAACAAAAAAGGAAGAACCACTAAAAACAAAATTTATTGGAAATGGAAAATTTAATTTTAAAATAGAAAATCCTGTTTTATTTTTAAATTCTATTTTAGGGATAAGAGAGCATTATACAAAACAAGAGCTTATAGAACAAATTAGAAAAACTGTAGTTAATTCAATTCAATTAGGAATAAACGAGCTTGGGGAAGAATATAAATTGTCTGTACAGCTAGTAAAGAATAAAACTAATGAATTAGAAATTAGAGTAAGTCAAAACAATTATGATGAAAAATTAGCACAAAGAGGTATAAAAATCACTTATTTTGAAATTACAAATTTTGAAGAAGTAGAACAAGTAAAAGAGGAAAGTAAAAAAGAAAATTTTGAAAAACTGTTTCTACAATTATATAAGCTTAGTAAGAAAGCAGAATTTATAGATGCAAAAAATATGATAATTAAAGTAGATGACAAAGGAGAAATATTAACACAAAAATTAGGAAATTTTTGCAAAAGATGTGGTAAAGAATTTGGTGAAGATGATAAATACTGTACTTTTTGTGGTGCTATGATAGAAAAGTAGTTTACAATATAAACTAAAAAAATATCTGTGAAAATTTTGTGAAAATTAAAAAATTGTATTGACAATTAAAGTAAAAAGGTATAAATTATTAGCAGTCAAAGAAAAAGACTGCTAATATTATTTTAAGGAGGTAATAGAAAATGATAAAACCACTAGAAGACAGAGTAGTAGTAAAAATGGTAGAAGCAGAGGAAACAACAAAAAGCGGAATTATTCTATCATCAGGAGCACAAGAAAAACCACAAATAGCAGAGGTTGTAGCAGTAGGTCCTGGAAAAGAATATGATGGAAAAATAGAAAAAATGCAAGTTAAAGTAGGAGACAAAGTTATAACAGGAAAATATTCAGGTACTGAAGTTAAATATGAAGGAATAGATTATATAATAGTAAAACAATCAGATATACTTGCCGTAGTTGATTAATAAAGGGAGGGATTAAGAATGGCAAAAGAAATTTTATATGGTGAAGATGCTAGAAAAAAATTATTAGAAGGTGTTAATAAATTAGCAGATACAGTAAAAGTTACATTAGGTCCAAAAGGAAGAAATGTAGTTTTAGATAAAACTTATGGAGCACCACTTATTACTAATGATGGTGTTACAATTGCAAAAGAGATTGAATTAGAAGATCCATTTGAAAACATGGGAGCTTCTTTAGTAAAAGAGGTTTCAACAAAAACTAATGATGTTGCAGGTGATGGAACAACAACAGCAACAGTTTTAGCACAAATTATGTTAAAAGAAGGTGTTAAAAATGTAGCAGCTGGTGGAGATGTTTTAGCAATTAAAAGAGGTATGGATAAAGCAACAGAAGTTGTTGTTGAAAACTTGAAAAAGAATAGTTCTCCAATTGAAGGAAAAGAAGATATTGCAAGAGTTGCAAGTATTTCAGCTAATAATTCAGAAATTGGAAACTTAATAGCTGATGCTATGGAAAAAGTTTCTAAAGATGGAGTTATTACAATTGAAGAATCAAAGACATCATCAACAGAAGTTTCAGTAGTTGAAGGAATGGAATTTGATAAAGGATATGTATCTCCATATTTAGTAACAGATACAGAAAAAATGGAAACAGTTATGGATAATCCATATATCTTAATTACAGATAAGAAAATAAGTAATATTCAAGAAATTTTACCACTATTAGAGCAAATTACACAAGCTAGTGGTAGACTTGTAATTATCGCAGATGATTTTGAAGGAGAAGCTTTATCAACATTGATTTTAAACAAATTAAGAGGAATTTTAAATGTTGTTGCAGTTAAAGCCCCAGGATTTGGTGATAAGAGAAAAGATATGTTACAAGATATTGCTATTTTAACTGGTGGTGAAGTAATTACATCTGATATTGGTCTTGAATTAAAAGATACTAAGATAGAGCAATTAGGTAGAGCAAAACAAGTTAAAGTAACTAAAGAAAATACAATTATAGTTGATGGTTCAGGAGATAAGAAAGAAATAGCTGAAAGAGTTAGCTTAATTAGAAATCAAATTGCAGAAACCAAAAGCGAATATGATAAAGAAAAATTACAAGAAAGATTAGCAAAACTTGCTGGTGGTGTAGCTGTTATTCAAGTTGGTGCTGCAACTGAAATTGAAATGAAAGAAAAGAAATTAAGAATTGAAGATGCTTTATCAGCAACAAAAGCAGCTGTTGAAGAAGGTATTTTACCTGGTGGTGGAACAGCATTTATAAATGTTATTCCAGAAGTTGAAAAATTATTAGAAACACTTCCAGAAGGAGAAAAAATTGGTGCTAAGATAATATTAAAAGCCTTGGAAGAACCAGTAAAACAAATCGCAAGAAATGCAGGACTAGAAGGAGCTGTTATACTTGAAAAAGTAAAAGCAAGCAAACCAGGTGTTGGATTTGATGCAGCTAAAGAGGAATATACAGATATGAAGAAAGCTGGTATAGTAGATCCTACAAAGGTTACTCGTTCAGCAATTCAAAATGCTGAAAGTGTTGCTTCAATGATATTAACAACTGAAAGCATTATGACAGAAAAGAAAGAAAAAGAATGTTCTTGCCACCACGATACAGCAATGCCAAGTGAAATGGGTGGAATGTACTAAAAATAATATAATGAAATAATATAAGTAGAATTTAAACGAAATATTTATCTTTTAATAAAATGAAACACACACGATACAATCAAGTTATTATATCGTGTGTTTTTTTTTTCTATTGTAAACTAGACATTTACAATGCTTTTGTGTAAACTGTGTTTGCTATAATTAGCAACCACATCCACCTCTACTATTGTTGTTTCCACAACAACAGAATATGATGATTAAAAGAATTATGATCCATAAGCAATCATTGTCCATGAAACCACATCCACATCCTCTGTTTTCTGGCATATCATTTACCTCCTTTATGTTTTTTTCTTTTTTGTTTATCTTTTGTATAATACATAGTATGAATTTTAGAAAAATGTGTTACAAAATTTAATTTGAAAAATATTTGTATTTGATTTATATTGCAAAATAAATACAAATTAATAAGTAATAGAAAAAAGTTAATGGAAAATATAGAAATAAAAGAAGACTGTAAAGCCTTGATACCAGAATATTTGACACTAATATCAATAATTCGACAAAATAATACAAAAAACGACAAAAGATGAAAAAAAGAGAAAAAATATAAAAAGTGTAAATTTTGTTCTTAAATTTTAATAAATCAGTTTTACAGAAAAATTAAGGAAATTGTTGTAAAATCTGGTGCTGAGGTGGTTAATTAATGAAAAAAATAATTAAACTACAAAAGAAAATTACTTTTAAAAAAATTACAGAGGATTTTTTAGTATACAAAAAGCAACAAATTAAAGAATCGACATATTTTAATTATGCTTATAAAATTGATAAATACTTATTACCAGCATTTGAAGATTTGACTTTAGAAGAAATGACAACTTATGACTATAATAGGTTTAGTGAAGTACTATTAGAAGATATGCAAATATCCAATAAATTTTTAAAAGATATTTTGTTAGTATTAAAGTCTATTTTGAGATATGCTGAACAAAGATATGACTTAAAAATGAAATTAGATTTAATTAATTTACCAAGAGTTCGAATGCAAGATTTAAGGATATTTTCAGAAAGAGACAAAAGAAAGATAAAGGAGTTTTGTATGAATTCGGAAAATACAAGATATATTGGAATAGGAATTTGCTTATATACAGGAATGAGAATTGGTGAAATATGTGCATTAAAATGGGAAGACATAGATTTGGGAAAAAGACTTATTTATGTACGTCATACATTACAAAGAGTATATGTAAAGCCAAATGAAACAAAAATAATTATAGATTCACCAAAATCAGAAAAAAGTATGAGAACAATTCCAATGTCAAACATCGTGTATACAAAATTGAAAGAAATTAAAGAGAATTATCAAAAAGATGATTTTTTCTTAACAGGAGATAAAAGCGTATATATGGAACCAAGAGGATATCAATATACTTTTAAAAGTTGTTTGAAAAAATGTAAAGTACCATATAGAAATTTTCACTGTTTAAGACATACTTTTGCAACTGACTGTATAAGTGTTGGAATGGATGTAAAATCTTTAAGTGAAATATTAGGACATTCAGATGTTGGAATAACATTAAATAGATATGTACATTCTTCTGATAAGATGAAAAAAAGATATTTAGAAAAATTAGCATAGTATCCCATAAAATAAACAATCCATAAAAACAAAATGATATAGATTTGCTCATTTGTATTTTACAAGTGAGCTTATTTTTATGTTAAATTAAATTTATATAAGCAAAATAGATATACATAAAAAGATTTACATAATTTGTTGAAAAAAGCTAAAAAATATGTTATAATTCTAAATTAACTGGTGAAATAATATTTTGAATTTTATATTATATATCAAATATATTGTTGGAGGATAATATTAATGGGAAAAATGAATGTTTGGAAAGTATTTTATCTTGATAAAGAGCAAGACATAAAAGTATCTTTATCTAAAAGAAGTGAAGAAGAACTTTTTTATTGCATAGAAACACCAAACCATAATTCTGGAAATTTAATTACAAATTTAGCAAAAGTATGTAAATTAGAAACTAGAACAGGCGAAAACAATAAAAGAATAATAACAGGAATACTTCCAGCATCATTAAATGCAGATAATGAAGAAGTATATATATTTAGACTAGGTGGAATAAAAATAGCCAATATTTATACAGATGGACATATTGAAATGAAAGCTAAAATTCCAGCAATAACAAAAATACTTATGGCTCAGACTAAAGACTATAAATTAAGTGTTGATAAAACAATTGTAAAAACTTATATATTGAAAAAAGTTAAATTTAGAACTGATTTACATACGCATTTAAATGCAATGCTTACACCAGATATTTTAATTGCATTAGCAATAAAACATCAAATAAGATATCCTTTATATTTTATTCAAAAATTAAATTTAAAGATTACAGATGAGCAATCTAAAATGTTAGAAATGCAAAGAAAAGCAGTAGAGAAACATTATGAAAATAGTAATCTTACAGGAAAAGCTTTTGAAAGAAAAATAAAAGATGAAACCTATATAAACTTTGCAGATTTAATTTTAAACAATTTAGAAAATGCGGAAGAAAATATTAGAAAAATAAAAAATAGTTTAGTTCTAATGAAAGATGGCCAGGCTGTATTTACTAATTTAGATAAGCTTTATATAGTTTATAGATATGTATTTACAAAAGGTAGACCATCTACAATAAAAATAAAATATACAAATAATCAGATTAAAGCAATACCAGATGAGCAAGTAAAAAAGCATTTGTATAAAATGCTAGAAGATGCAGAATCTGGAAATGTATATGAAAATAATAATATATTAAAAGATAAACTTTTATGGATTTCAAGAGAATATCAAAAACAAGGAATAAAACATGTTGAAATTTCTACAACAGACCTTGTAAAAAAAGGTGAACGAGGTGTTGAATTTCTAAAAACACTTCATGAAATATTACCATTAGCAGAAAAAGAAACAGGTGTTGCAATTAGATTTCTTGCTGCTATTCGTAGAGTATGGCTTTCACCAGAGGAAATTGTTGAAGCATTAAATGTATTAAAAGCAATGGCCAAAAGTCCTTATGTTGTTGGAAGTGATATAATTGGTGAAGAAATAAATGATATAGCAGATTTTAGAGAACTAATAGCTGAGTTAGTAAAATTTGCTGTATATGAAGATAATAGTTTTACAATACAAATTCATGCTGGAGAAAATGACTCACATAAAGATAATGTTTTTTCTGCAATTGAATGTGTTAAAGCAGCAATTCCAGAAGGAAAGAAATGTCCTAAAGTCAGAATAGGACATGGTTTATATGTTGAAAACTTAAATTTTGAAAAAGGCAAAAAGTTAATGGAAGACATGAAAGATATGGGAGTTGTACTACAATTCCAATTATCTTCAAATGTTCGTTTAAATAATTTATCGGATTTACAAAATCACCCTATAAAGCAATATCTAGATAGTGGTGTCGCATGTGTTCAAGGAACAGATGGTTTTGGAATATATGGTACAGATACATTTGAAGAGCAACTTGCATCTCAAAATTTATTAGGTTTAACAACAGATGATTTTATGAAAATGAGAGCTGTTGAAGATAAAATTTTAGCAGATAATGAGCAAGCATTTAAGAAAAAATCAAAAGCTTTTGAAAAAATGATTGAAAATAAAGGATTAGAAAAAGCTATTTTAGATTTAGAAGATGAAAACATTTCTAAAACAAAAGATAAGCAAATAAAATTTTATTTCAAAAATAACTTAGATGCAACAGAAGTGTTAAAGGACAAAATTGTAGAACTTCCATATGATAAATTTCCTGTTATTATAGCAGGTGGAAGCTTTAACAGTAAAGGTAGAGAAACTGTAATAAATGAAAGTGCAAAAGCAACATTAAAAGAACTAATTGATAAATTAGATAATAAAAAAGCATATTTTGTAATTGGACCTAAAATGGAAGGTTATGAAAAAGCAATTGTTGATTTATCAAAAGAAATGAATAAAAAATTTGAGATAAATGCCATTGTTCCTAAAATGCTTTCTAAAGAAGAAGAGGAAAAATTGAATACACAAGATTTAGATGGCGTTTGTGTATCAACAGAAACAGAAGAGCTAGGAATATATAAGAGCTTTAACTATGAAATCTTTGAAAGAAGAAATTCAGCTGTAATTGCATTTGATGGAAATTCTCCAGCATACAATTTAATACAAGAAGCAAAGAATGGAAAAGGAAAAGCAAAAATATTTGTAAGTTCTGAAAATGCAAATCTTCAAGAAAAGGCTAATAGTTTAAATGGCTATGTAATTCCATTTAAGTATACAGATAGTATTGCTGATAAAATTTTAAAAGATTATCCAGAATTAAAAAATAATTAATATAAATAAAAGCTAGTTATACTTAGTAAATTGAACTTTTAGTAGGTTTGGTTGAAAAAATATAACTAGTTTTTTTCTTGACTGAAAAAGAAATTATATATACACTATATTTAATAAAAATTTTGGAGATGAAAAATGGATTTAGAAGAAGCAAAAAGAATTGTAAATATAACTGACGAAGAAAAAAATTCAATACGAACTTATTTAGGCTTTAGCCATACTTCTATAAATATACTTGCAAATTTAACTCCCGAAACTTATGGAGCTCTTTCAAAGAACTGGTATTTACAACAAGATGCTACAGAATTAAAAAGTGATATAGAAGATTTTGTTAATATATATTCTGCAATGTATAAATATTCTAAACAAAATACTATTACAGACTTTTTAGGAAAATATGATACTTTAACTAGAGGAATGAGTAATAAGAGAATGAAAGATGTATCAACTCAAGAGAATCAATTCATATCAACAAGTTTAGATCCTAATGTTGCTGTAAGATTTTGTCATTATAATGATGCTGCTATAGAGCATATAGAACTGGGTGAAAATGTTCCTTTTTTATATGCAGGTGATTTTATGAAAGAAGATAATGAAGATGAAAAGGAGATTATAATTGCACCATTTACGAAGGTTACAGTGAAAGGAGATAAATGGAATTCCAGAGGAGAATATACACATTATAATGTTAGTGTAAATGCAAGAGAATTAACAACACTTTCACCAAGTGAGACAGAAAAAGCTGGAAGAGACATAGAAGAAGGCTTTTCTGCTAATTTAGAAGATATTAAAGAATATAATTCTACTATGGATAGATATGAATCTTTTTGTAGACAACAGAGGTTTGCAAGAAGTGATGAAGTAAAATATTTTGAAGAAGAATTAGCAAAATTAGAGGGCAAACTTGACTTATTAAAGACAAGAACATCAAATTTTTCTTCTAAATTACAAAGTTATTTACAGAGTAGATGTGCAGAAAAAGTTAAAGAGTATGAACAAGCAAAAGAAATGGTTGAAGTTGATAAGAAATTTCAAGAAGAACAAGCCAAAAAACAAGCAGAAGAGGCTAAAAGAAAAAGTGAAATAGAAAGTTTAAATGGACGAATAAGTGCAGTTCCGAATGCAACTGATAATATGATATTAAATATTACAAGTACATATAATCAAATGGCAAAAGAAGAAAATGAAATGATGCAAACTTATAGAATGTTAGGCTTAAATTATGTTCCAAGATTAAATGCTGATAGAGTAAGAAGTACAATAAAATCAATTAATCTTAATGTTGGAGAAATTAGTGGAAAATTAAACAGTGCCAGAATGGATGGAGAAGCATCAATAGAAGCTGTTGAACAAAGTTTACAATATGCAGATCCATATTTAAAAGGAATTGCTAATAGTAGAATAATTGCAAAAAATACTCAAAAGCTAGTAGGAAAAAATGAAGTACAATCAAAAAGTGAACTAAAACGAGCTTTATATTTGAAAGTAAGTGAAGTAATAAAGAATGCAAAATTACAAAAATTACAAACTGAAAGAAAAGAGATAGAGGGAGAAAGAATTGGAATTATTGGAAGAATCATGGGTAAACAAGATTTAAAGAATGAAAGATTAGCCCAAAATGCTCTAAAGACAAAAATTGTACAAGCTTCTATTCCAAAGGAACAAAATAAATATAGTATAAGAGATATGCTTGCAGAAATGTATGTTTGTGCAATGACTGAGTTTGATGGAAATCTTACACCAGAAATGCAAGATTTATATAGTAGAATTACAGATGTATTTTCATATACTGATAATAATGGAAATGTAAGAAAGTTCTCAGAAGAGTATATAAAAGGTATTGCAAAAGATAAGATAATGGATCAAACAGTAAGTGTACCAGTTGTAGTTAATGGAACAAAAAGATTTGGAACTAAAGCAAAAGTAGAACAAGTTAAAGCTGAAAATTATAAACTTCAAGAAAGACTACAAGTAATACAAAAACTTGGAACAGCCTCTAGATTTAAGAGTTATGGTGGTCCAGATATAGTAACTGAATTTGAACAAGAGTTACAAAGAATAGAAATTATCACAAGAAGTTTAGCAACAGAAAAGACAAAAGATGAAAAAAAGCAAGGTGATATACAATATTAAGAAATACGAAATGCTAATTTTCTAATAAATATTGAAGAAAATATATGTTTTTTGAGGGGGATTTTTATATGAAGAAAAAAGTTTTTTTAATAATATTAGTAGTTGTTCTAATAATATTTACGATTGCAGTATGTACATATGTACGCAGATATAACTTGTTAAAAAATATAGGAAATGCAGAAATAAATTTTACAGTAAGTGATAATTTTTATTTTGAAAATATACAAAATGATTTAACTTCTCAGAAACTTTATGTAAAAAAAAATAAAAGTGCAAGATATTCATTAACTAATAATAGTATTACGCAAAGATTTTATATAGATACACGAAGTAATACAATGACAGTAGTAGATGAACTAAATAAAAATTATTTTATAACTAATATGCAAACTGTTGTTGGAAATAAAGGTCTTTCAAATTTACCAGAAATATCTAATTATGCAATAGCAATAGCCTCAAATGAATATAATTTTAAAAGTGCATTTGGAATAATATTATCTTTGCATAATATTTCAACTGAAAAAGATGGAGATATCGAATATATAAAAGTTTCATTGATAGAAAAAGAAAAAAATTATAAAGAAACAGTTTGGTTAAATAAAGCAACTCTATTACCAGTAAAAGCTGAAATTGGAAATGATATAAGAAATTATGTATTTGAAAAAGATAATGTAACTGATGAAAATGTAAATTTTGCAGAAGCAAATCAATATACATTAGTTGAACAATAAATTTTATAATAGAGAAAATGTCAATTAAGTTTCTACATATAAAAATATTTTGTAAAAATGTTGACAAAATACCAAATTGATTGTATACTATTTAAGTAACTTTAAGGTAAAATTATATTTTGATATATATTTATAAGCGCTAAAGGAGGGATTTAAAATGGCACAACCAAAAAGAAGATGGTCAAAAGCTAGAACAGGTTTAAAAAGATCAACTTGGAAAATCGAGGCAAAAAATTTAGCAACTTGTCCTCATTGTCACGAAGCTGTATTACCACATACAGTTTGTTCAAACTGTGGATACTATGATGGAAAAGAAGTAGTAGCAAAAAAAGCAGATAACAAATAAGAGATATAATTAAAAATTATATATGAGCTTTTAACGAACTTATAAATTTGAAGTATTTTTGTATTTCAAATTTATGAGTTCGTTTTTATATTTGAGAATTATTGGACTCATTTTTTAGCAAAATGTTGAAAAAAACTGTAATCTAATATATAATGCAAATAAAAAACGAGGAATTTATGGAAAGAAGAATAGATAAAATAAATTATTATTTAGATATTGCAGAAACTGTTTCTGAAAGATCTACTTGTTTAAGAAAGAAATATGGAAGTATTATTGTAAAACATGATCAAATTATAGCCACAGGATACAGTGGAGCTCCTAGAGGTAGAATAAATTGTTGCGATTTAGGATATTGTACCAAGAAAAAATTGATGCCAGAAACAAGACATGGTGGATATGATGCATGTCGTTCAGTTCATGCTGAACAAAATGCTATTATATGTGCTTCAAGAGAGGAAATGATTGGATCTACTTTATACTTAGTTGGTGTTAGAGAAAATGGCGATTATGAAGAGGGAGCAGCTCCATGTTTGATGTGCAGAAAACTAATTATCAATTCAGGAATTAGTGAAGTTTTTGTAAGAGTGGATAAAGAAAATTATAAAGTTTTTGATGTTGAAGAATGGATAAAGAATGATGAATTTTTAAATGGACAAACTCAATATTAAAAGGAAATGAAAATATGAATAAAATTAAAAAATATATTTATGGAATAATAATTGCTGTTATATCAATAATTATAGCAATACCATTATTTAATCCAAATTTTAATTGTTATATTGGAGAAGGAATTCAATATATAGCTAGATGTTTTGAAATAAAGAGTATTAGTGGCCTAGATGGAATTATTTCAAATTTTGCAAATGGTTTTGGATATAATTTAAGTATTTTTGAAGGAAATTTTGCAAATGTTTTTATTGTATTTTTAAATTTAATAATAAAAAATATAAATGCAAGTTATAAAATTGTTTGCTTAATCGGAATCTTTTTATCTGGTATAACAATGTATATTTTTATGAAAAAATTTTCGGAAAACAAGAACATTGCATTGTTAGCTTCAGGAATATACATGATGTTGCCATATCATTTGACAAATATATATATTAGAAATGCTTTGTCTGAGCAAATTGCTTTGGCTATTTTACCATTAGCATTTTTAGGAGCATATTATTTAATAAATAGTGAGAAAAAGCATTATTATTATCCAATTGCAATTTCTCTAATATTTTTTACAAATTATAGTTTTGGTTGGATAACATTATTTATTACAATCGTTTATTTTGCTGTTAATTTTAATAGCTTGAAAGTTAATGGCTGTATAGAAAAGATATTATTAGATTTGGCTTTGGTAGTAGCTTTTACAGCTAGCTTATGGTTACCTTATATCGAAACTAATGTAGCTACAAAGTATAAAATAAATAATGTTAGTATAGAAGAAAAAGAAGAATTTGCAAATGAAGCTATTTCAATAAGAAAATTATTTGTGACAGGAAAAAATGAAAAATTTGTATTTGAAGTAGGTCCGCTTTTAATTGTAATGTTTGCCATAACACCAATGGCTTTGGTAAAAATAAAAAAAGAATATAAAAAAGATTATATATTTTATTTAGTTTTTTGTTTAATTTTTATATTTATGGCAACTAAAATATTCCCATGGAAATATTTTTCTTGGCTATTTATAAAGCTGAAATATCCATGGTGTTTATTAGGATTTGCTACATTTTTCTTAACTATAATTTGTTCAATAAATATAGGTTCAATAGTAGAAAAATTTAAGTTAAAAGATTCACTTATTTTACTTGCTGTAAGTATGATATATGTTATTTGTTTACATGGATATATTCAAACTGATACAAATTTAGCAAAAATAGAAGATATAGAAATTGGAAGGATTTCAGGTAAGCAAGAAGAAATTTCTGCGGGTATAAATAATGCAGAATATTTATCTTTAAAGGCTTATGAAAATAAATTTTATATTGCAACAAGAACTCAGAATATGTATGTTTTAAGTGGAAAAGCAGTTATAGAAAAAGAAAATAAAAATAATTCAACATATTCAGCAAAAGTACAAACATTAGATGAAATTACAAAGTTTGAATTACCATTCATATATTATCCAGGTTATGCTGTAAAAGCAGATGGAATGAGTTTAAAAAGTTTTGAAACAGAAAATGGATTTTTAGGTTTTTATTTGCCGGCAGAAGAAAGTGCAACTATTGAAGTTGAATATATAGGAACTGATATACAAAAAATTTCAAAAGCTTTTTCAATACTTTCTATTATTTTATATGGGGTTTATCTTTGGAAAAGTACAAAAAATCTTGAAAAATAGGGCAAAATAGTATATACTATATAAGTATTAAATTATGAATATTAGAAAATTTTATAGATATATATGCTTTATATTTATAAAGTAAGAAAGGAATGAAGTTTAAAATGGCAAAACCAATTGTAGCTATAGTTGGAAAACCAAATGTTGGAAAATCAAGATTCTTCAACTATGTAGTTGGACAAAGAATTTCAATTGTTGAAGATACACCAGGTGTTACAAGAGATAGAGTTTATGCTGATACAACATGGAAAGATAGAGAATTTACTTTAATAGATACTGGTGGTATAGAACCAGAAACAAATGATGTAATTGTATCTCAAATGAGAGAACAAGCTAATATAGCAATAGACGTAGCAGATGTAATTTTATTTATTACAGATGTAAAGCAAGGGGTTACAGCAACTGATTCAGAAATTGCAATGATGTTAAAAAAAGCTAAAAAGCCTATAATTTTAGCTTGCAATAAGTCAGATAATTATGGAGAACCACCAGCTGAAATTTATGAATTTTATAATCTAGGTCTTGGAGAACCACATCCAATTTCTGCAGCAAATGCAATAGGAATAGGAGATTTGTTAGATGCAATATATGATAAATTACCTCCTAAAAAAGATGATGAAAACATTGAAGAAGAAATAAAAGTTGCAATAATAGGTAAACCAAATGTTGGAAAATCTTCTTTAATAAATAAAATACTTGGTGAACAAAGAAGCATTGTAAGTAATATTGCAGGAACTACCAGAGATGCAATAGATTCTAGATTTGAAAATGAATTTGGAAAATATATATTTATAGACACAGCAGGAATTCGTAAGCATAGCAAAGTAAATGAATCAATAGAAAAATTTAGTGTAATGAGAACTTTACTTGCGATAGAAAGAGCTGATGTTTGTTTAGTTTTAATTGATGCAACAGAAGGTGTTACAGACCAAGATGCTAAAATTCTTGGAGAAGCACATGAAGCTGGAAAAGGAATTATTATAGTTGTAAATAAATGGGATGCTGTTGAAAAAGATAATGGTACACTAGAAGCATTTAAGAAAGATGTTTATAATAAAATTAGTTATGCAGCTTATGCTCCAATTATTTTCATATCTGCTGAAACAGGACAAAGAGTAAATAAATTGTTTAATATGATTAACGAAGTTAATAGACAAAATTCATTAAGAGTTTCAACTTCTGTAATAAATGAGGTAATAAATGAGGCTATTGCAGTTGTACAACCTCCAACAGATAAAGGAAAAAGATTAAAAATATTATATGGAACACAAGCAACTACAAGACCACCAACATTTGTAATATTTGTTAATGATAAAGAATTATTCCATTTCTCATATCAAAGATATCTAATAAATTGTTTTAGAAACAATTTTGGGTTAGAGGGTACACCTGTAAGATTGATTGTAAGAGAAAAAGGAGAAAATAAATTATAAAACATAGGAGGAAAAAATGATTACATATATTTTAATAGGTATCATAGCTTATTTAATAGGAAGTATTAGTTTTTCTGTTATAATAAGCAAAAAAATGGCAGGTTTTGATGTTAGAGAAAAAGGTAGTAAAAATGCCGGTTCAACAAATGTATTAAGAACAGTTGGAAAAAAAGCAGCAATTATTACTTTAATTTGTGATATTCTAAAAGGTGTTGTTGCAGTACTAATTGCATATATTGTTGGAAAATTCGTTAAAGATATTGATAGAGCAATATTAGTACAAATTGCTGCATTATGTGTTGTTATAGGACACACATTTCCAATATTTTTTAAGTTTAAAGGTGGAAAAGGAGTTGCAACTAGTTTAGGAATTATTTTATTACTAAATTGGCAAATTGGTCTAATTTGTTTAGTATTTGCACTTATTCTTATGATTTTAACTAGAATGGTATCTTTAGGTTCAATATCAGCTGCAATATTATTTCCAGTACTAACAATTTTTATCACAGAAAACTATTTAGTTGAAGGAAATTATATAGTATTTGGAATACTATTAGCTGCTTTTGTAGTATATAATCATAGAGCTAATGTAAAAAGAATTTTAAGTGGAACAGAAAATAAATTAAGCTTTAGTAAAGAAAAAGGAGAGTAAACTAATGAGAAAAATTGCTGTTATAGGTAGTGGAAGTTGGGGAGTTGCTTTAAGTGTGTATCTAGCAGGACAAGGTAATGATGTGAAAATTTGGTCTTTTGCAGAAGATGAAAGAAATCTTATAAATAATGAAAAGAAATGCAAATTTTTACCAAATATAACTTTACCAGATAATATATATGCATCAAATGATTTTAAAGAGGTAATTGAAGGAGCTGAAATAATACTTCATGTAACACCTTCAAAATTTGTTAGAAGTACAATTAAACAATATAAGGAATTTGTTAAAGATAATCAACCAATTATTATGTGTGCAAAAGGTTTTGAGCCTGTTACAGAATTAACTTTAGATGAAGTTGTTAAACAAGAATTACCAAATGTAAAATGTGGAGTTTTATCTGGACCAAGCCATGCTGAAGAAGTTTCAATAAATGTTCCAACAGCACTTGTTATAGCATCAGAATATGAAGATGTAATATTAAAAATAAGAGAAATATTTAAAAGTAATATAATTCGTATATACAGTTCAAAAGATGTTAAAGGTGTTGAAATTGGTGGAGCTTTAAAAAATATTATTGCTTTTTGTGCTGGAATTGCAGTTGGATTAAATCTTGGAGATAATACTTTTGCTGCTTTAGCAACTAGAGGATTAGTAGAGATAACTAGACTTGGAACAGCAATGGGAGCAGAAGAAAAGACTTTTTATGGATTAACTGGACTTGGAGATTTAATTGTAACCTGTGGAAGTGAACATAGCAGAAATAGAAGAGCTGGTGAAATGATAGGAAAAGGATTTTCAATAGAAGAAGCTAGAAAAGAAATTGGTATGACAATTGAAAGTGTTGATAATATTGATGTTGCATATAGTCTATCAAAAAAATACAATGTTGAAATGCCAATAGTTGAAGCTGTATATAATGTTTTATATAATGGCTTAAAACCAATGGATGCAGTTGATAAACTTATGACAAGAGAGCTAAAATACGAATAAATATTATATAAAAGTACATAAAAATCTAAAATTTTAAATATAATATAAATAGGAGGAAGAATTATGGAATTTTTTGACAAATTATCAAAGAAAGCTAGTGAAACATATAAATTCACAAAGGAAAAAACATCTCAAATTTCAAGTGAATTAAAACTAAAAGGAAAAATTAGTGAGTATAAAGAAAGTATTGAAAATTTATATACTGAAATAGGAAAATGTGTATATAATGCACATAAAAACGGAGAAGAAGTTTCAAGAGAAGAAATAACTCCTAAATGTGAAGAAATTGCTAGAACAGAAGAGGAGATTGAAAAAGCTGAAGCTGAAATTTTAGCATTAAAAAAGATTAAAAAATGTGTTAATTGTGGTGCAGAATTAAATGAAAAAGATGAATTTTGTTCAAAATGTGGAAAGGAACAACCAAAAGTTGAAGAAATCAAAATAGAAGTTCAAGAAGAAGCTTCAGAAGATGCTAAAGAAGCAGAAGTTACTGAAGTAAAAAATGTAGAAGAAAATAAAGAAGAAAATTCAGAAAATGTAAATAATTCAGAAGAATAATTTGCAATATTATTAAAATAACAAGGAATAGAAATGAGATTACTAATACAAAGAGTTAAAAATGCAGATGTAAAAGTTGATAGTAAAATAGTTGGAGAAATAAACAAAGGTTTTCTAGTTTTATGTGGTGTAACTCATACTGATACAAAGGAAATTGCTGATTACTTAGTAAAAAAGCTTATAAATTTACGCGTTTTTGAAGATGAAAATGAAAAAATGAACTTGTCTATAAAACAAGTAGATGGAGAGCTACTAATTGTATCACAGTTTACTTTGTATGCAGACACATCACATGGTAATAGACCTAGTTTTGTAAATGCTGCAAAACCAGAAATGGCTAATGAACTATATGAATATTTTTGCAAAAAATGTGAATCAGAAGGAATAAAAGTACAAAAAGGTATATTTGGTGCTGATATGAAAGTTAATCTTTTAAATGATGGACCAGTAACTATTATGTTAGAAAAGTAAGTCAGTTTGGATATCTTTCATAAATGTATTTTATTAGTTGATTGATATTTTGATCAGTTACACAAATATAGATGTTTTCATCTAAGCTGATCCAAATATTCATTTGAAATTTATCGTTATTATCAATAAAAGTACTAATTATTTCAATCATGTCAATTGGATTTGAATATTTATTTTCCCAAAATAAATTATCTTTTAAATTAAAATTCTTAGAATAAAAGGCTTCTAAGAATTTTTTTATTTCTCCATTTACATCACTATATATAGCAATACTATTCATAAAAAATCCTTTCTTAAATTTATATTATTAGTATTAAAAAAAAATAATGAAAATATGCAATACATAAAAAAATGTAATATGTAAATAATAGAAATAATGTAAATACATTGATAGAAAGGAAATTACAAAATGAAAAAAGCATTTAGTAAAATTTTTAGCTATATAGTTATATTACTGTTGATACTTTTTACATTAACAGGTTGCTCTGGTAAAAAAGACGAAAATAAAATAAAGGCTAAAGTCAATTCTGAACTTAAATATTTGGAAAATGAAATATTTACAATTTTTATAAAATATGCAAAAGATGAATATAAAACAGAAGAAGGTTTTAACTGGGATAGTGTGTATAAAGAAGCTGAAAAATTGAATAAATCTTTAGCTACAATTATTACAGATATGAGTGAATTAAATATACCTAAAGATTCAATAAATAGTGTGAGCAATGAATTTTCAAATTTAGTTATTGCAATAAGTGATAAAAAAGAAATTGATATGTTCAATAGTTTATATAATGCTTATGTAAAATTTCCAGAAATAGAAGAAATCTATTTAGAAAATAATAATGAAATAAACAAAACAAAACTTAAAGTATTAGTACTTTCAGCATATAAGTTATCAGAATTTAACGATTTTGATAATGCAAAACAAGAAATTCAAAATGCAAGTGATAAATATAATGAGATGATTAAAGATGTGAATTATAGTTCAAATAATCAATACAATTTAAATAAAATTGCTGTAGAAATTGAAGAATTGAAGTCAGCAATTAATTTGGAAAATATATTATTAGTAAGAATGAGATTTGTAAATTTTATAGAAGAAATGTAACGGCGAATTGTAAAAGGATATTTAATATAAAATACTTGACTTTTAAGTTAAAAGAGTTTACAATAATACACATAATATATATGTTATCAAGAGTGGACGAGAGATTCGGCTTGAAGACTCCACAGCAACCTATTAAATTAGGTGCTAATACCGACAGAGCAAAGAGCTTTGAATGATGATTATTCATAAATTGGATTTAAGGCTTCTTTTGTAGAAGTCTTTTTTGTTGTATTTGAATAGAAATAAATGAGACATATATAAATAAAAATTAAAAGGAGAAATTAAATGAGAAAATTATTTACATCTGAAAGTGTAACAGAGGGACATCCAGACAAATTGTGTGATTATATATCAGATAGTGTATTAGATGCTTGTTTGGAACAAGACAAAAATTCAAGAGTAGCTTGTGAAACTGTTGCTGGAAAAGGAAAAGTAATAGTCACAGGAGAAATTACAACAAATGCTAATATTGATGTTGAAAAAATTGTAAGAGATGCGATTAAAGAAATAGGATATGATAATAGTGAAACTGATATTGACTATAGAACTTGTGAAATATTAGTTAATTTATCAAAACAATCACCAGATATTGCCTTAGGAGTTGATAAATCTTTGGAAGATAAAGAAGGTGAAGGAATAGAATCAGAGGGTGCTGGTGACCAAGGTTTAATGTTTGGATATGCTACTGATGAAACAAAAGATTATATGCCAATGCCAATTTATTTAGCACATAAATTATCTAGGAAATTAACAGAAGTAAGAAAATCAAAGGAAATACCATATTTAAGACCAGATGGAAAAACACAAGTAACAGTAGAATATGATGAAAATGAAAATCCTATTAGAGTAGATACTGTTGTAATTTCAACACAACATACAGCTGATACAGATTTAGAACAATTAAAGCAAGATATAAAAGAAAAAGTTATTTTTTCAGTAATTCCTAAAGAAATAATAGATGAAGAAACAAAATTTTATATAAATCCTACTGGAAGATTTGTAATAGGAGGACCTTTAGGAGATAGTGGATTAACTGGTAGAAAAATTATTGTTGATACTTATGGAGGATATGCTAGACATGGTGGAGGTGCTTTTTCTGGAAAAGATCCAACTAAAGTAGATCGTTCAGCATCATATATGGCTAGATATATTGCAAAAAATGTTGTTGCAAATGGATATGCAAAAAGATGCGAAATTCAACTTGCTTACGCAATTGGAGTTGCAAAGCCAGTTTCTATTTTAGTAAACACTTTTGGTACTGGAAGAATGTCAGATGAAGAAATCGAGAATAAAATTCAAGCTAATTTTGATTTAACACCAAGTGGAATTATAAGAACTTTGAATTTAAGAAGACCAATATTTAGAGAAACAACAAATTATGGGCACTTCGGTAAAGAAAATTTACCTTGGGAACAAATTATAAAATTTTAAATAAAATATTTATTTCTTTGGTGTGCAAATGTTTCAGCAGATATTGACTTTTTGTAGAAATATAGTATAATAAAAATGTATTACAATTTTAGAAGGGAGTTTTTTATGTTAGCAAAGATATGGAAAAAATTATTATTAGTTGTTTGTATTATTGCTTGTTTATTTAATATAACTTATAAAATTGTTAATAAAACATCTTTAAAATCAGAGCTACAAAGTATTGTTGGTGGAGAAGGGCTATCTACAATATTTAAAAATATGAGTAATGAATTAGAGAAAAACTCAAATTTATTTACTACAAACATCAAAGATAATTTAAATGTTCAAAATGAAAAACAAAATAATGAAAATGCCTTTGAGATTAATGAAAACCAAGGCACAGAACAACCAAATCAAGACCAACAAAAATATGTGGTTGTTTATAACTAAATAAAATTAGTATAATAAAAACTTGCAAAGTAAGTTTTTTTATGATAAAATAATTAAGATTGTTTAGAAAAACAAGAGAAAGAGGTGAAATAAATGAGAGAAGGAATACATCCAAACTATACAGCTTCTAAGATTATTTGTGCATGTGGTAATGTAATTGAAACAAATTCAACAAAACCAGAAATTAAAGTTGATGTTTGTTCAAAATGTCATCCTTTCTGGACAGGAAGCTTAAAACAAAACACTACTGGTGGTAGAGCTGATAAATTTAAGAAAAAATATGGTATTGCTTAATTTTTTGAGATACCAATTTAATAGAATTAATTAGCTAATTAAAAAACCCTTTAAGGGTTTTTTTTTATACAATAGGAAAGAGTGCTTTGCACTTCCTATTATATGAAAGCTTTGCTAAACAATGTAGTATAAAAATCAAAAGATAAGATGGAGATTGTATATGGATTTTTTTGAAAAATACAAAAGTATAATTGTAACTTTAATGATTATAATTGTTATACTAATTGGAATTTTGAGTGTTAAAAATATGTCTACAAATAATAATATTTCTGAAGACGAAATTTTAAGTGAAGTATCTAAAGTAGCAAATGGAATACAAATGGAAAAAGCAAATTTAAAGTCTTCATTACAAAAAGAAGTGACAACTGAAGAGTGTTTAAGTTATCTAGAAAAAAGCAAAATTATTGATGCAAATAATAATATAATTATTAGTAAATTGGATAACTTAGTATTGATGCCAAATGGAATAATTAAATATAATCAAATAAAAAAAGGTCAAGTGCTTTTAACTGATTATTATAGTAAAAGGGATGTAAAAACTGTTTGGTCTCAAGACAATTCTGTAAATAATAATTTGGTAACTATTCAAGTAAATGATGGAAAATTTGTTGATGTTCAAGAAGATGACAATTTTAAAGTTTGGAAATATCAAATTGAAGCTTTTGATGATAGTGAACATGGCAGATTTTCATATTGGGTAAATGAGAATAATGATATAATAAGTACAGAAAAAGTGTTATATGAAACAGCATCTGTGAATAGAGTTTACACAGCAGTATACAATAGTGAAGTTTCAGTAGAACCAAGTAATAGGGTTAGCATGAATATAGAAAGAGTTAATGATTCATTTGTTGGAGTACTAGAAGGTATGCATTATGCGAATGATATGGTTGAACAAGTTTATTCTTTGGAAACTAGAAAATTTGAAAACTATGAAATTAAAGGTTCTACTTTAGAAAAAATAGGAATAATATTTACTTTAAATAAGGAAAAAGGAACTAGCCAAGATTTTGGTTGCTTAACAACAGGAGCTGATGTTGGATATACAACAATATTTGATAGAACAAAAGAAAATCTTAATACTTTAGTTTCATATAATTATAAAAATTCAGGGATAATAATGATTTCACAAGCTTTTAATATTACTATGGATGCAATTAAAGCTTTGAATCCCGAGAAAGGTGATACCATATATATGAAGCCATTTATGTTATTTTCAATTGATTCAAATGGATATTATATAAATGGAGATATTACATATGAATGCCAATTATAAAGTATAATTTTGAGAATGTGAAATGAATATATTTTATATTTGACAATTAATTATTTTATGTGTATCATTGTAATAGATTTATTTATATTGTGGAGGAATTTATGTCTAAATATATAAGAATATCAATTTTAACAATTTTATTTATTGTTTTTGCAATTTGTTCAAATTCGTTTGCAACTGAAATGTCAAATTCAATAGGATTTACTCAACCAATGCAACAACAAAATACAAATACTAATTTAGAAAATCAAGATACAAATAGTTCAGAAACTAATACAGAAAATGTATCAAAAACAAATAATACGGTATCAAATACATCTACTAAAAGCTCAACAACATCATCTGGAAGCTCAAAAGTGACAGGAGTTAGTGCTTTGGCTGGATTGCCAGAAGCAAATCTTGGACTAAATAATATATTAAGCATTTTATTAATTGCAATAGGAGTTCTTTTAATATTATTTGCAATAGCAATATTAATTAGATTAAAAAAATAATTGAGTAAAATAAAAATCACCTAGTTAATAAATTATTTATTGATTAGGTGATTTTTGTACATTTATTCTCTGTTATTTTTGTTTTGTACTGAATAATACCATATAGCAGCTACTATGATAACTGCTGCAACAGCAAAAATAAGCCACATCCATGTTGTTGATGTCATTCCAGCAAAACTTCCCACATCATCAGCAGTTGTTCTCGTTGCAATATAATTATTATAACCATTTCTAGTTACTGCACCAGCAACATCAGAAGTAACATTTTCAGCTTTTTTTCCTATATCTTCAATACCATTTACTGCACTTTTACCAGCGTTTTCAACGCTGTTCATCATTTTTCGTTCAGAATTCATTGCGTTATCAACTAAGTGCTTTGCATTATCTCCTGTTTTGTCAAGTGATTTAGTTATTTCATTTCCTAAATTAACTTTATTAGAAGAATTTTCTTCATTTGCAAAACAAATTCCAAAACTCAATGAAAGAATGACAGCTATTATTGTAGCTATTACAAATTTCTTTGTCATACTTTCCTCCTAAATTGTATATAATATTTGTGAAAATTATTTTCACATTTTTATTATTGTTTTTTTTAGAAAAAAATATGCTAACAAAATTAACCGAAAATGTATATTTTATAAAAAATAGCATAGGCTTTATTAAAATGAAAATTTATTGAATATAAATTTTTAGAAAGGAGTTTTTTACTTTAGTATGAAAAAATTTTTTACTTTATTTTCGATATTTATATTAAGTTTGCAAAGTTTTACTTATGCTACTTATTTAAGTGTTCCAACATGGAACGATAATTCTGGCACCACAGAAGTGAATGCAGAAATAGCAGATAACTTCTTGAATATAGAGGCAGAAAGTGCAGTTCTTATAGAACAAAATTCTGGAAAAATTTTGTATGAAAAAAATGCCAATGAACAACTTAGACCAGCTAGTGTTACTAAAATTATGAGTATTTTATTAATTATGGAAGCTTTAGATAGTGGAAAGATAACACTTGATACAAAAGTTGCATGCTCTGCAAATGCGGCATCTATGGGAGGCTCACAAATTTGGTTAAATGAAACAGAGAATCTTACAGTTGATGAAATGTTAAAAGCAATTTGTGTTGTTTCAGCTAATGATTGTGTTGTAGCAATGGCAGAGCATTTAGCAGGTTCTGAAGAGGCTTTTGTTGAACAAATGAATAAAAGAGCTCAAGAACTAGGTATGAAGAATACTACTTTTAAGAATTGCCATGGAATTGATGAAGATGGACATATCACAACTAGTTATGACATTGCTTTAATGAGTAGAGAGCTTTTGAAAAATCATCCGGACATAACTAAATATACAACGATTTGGATGGATTCGCTTAGAGATGGAAAGTCACAATTGGTAAATACCAATAAATTGATTCGTACTTATGAAGGTGCTACTGGTTTGAAAACTGGTTCGACATCACTTGCTTTATATAATTTATCAGCTAGTGCAACAAGAGGTGACTTATCTTTAATTGCTGTTGTAATGAAAGCTCCAACTACTAAAATTCGATTTTCCTCAGCTAAAACATTATTAGATTATGGATTTAATACTTATAATTATGAAAAAGTTGCAACAAAAGATTCTGTTGTTCAGACTATAAATGTAAACAAAGGTACAAAAAATCAAATAAATCTTGTGTTTGAAAACGACTGTGGTGCACTTGTAAAAAAAGGTTCTTCTGCAAATGTAGAACAAACAATTACTTTAAATGAAAATATATCTGCACCTTTGCATAAAGGGGATGTAATTGGAAAAGCAGTTTTTTCAGTTGATGGAGAAAATGTTGGTGAAGTAAATATTGTTTCTGACTCTGATGTAGAAAAAATGAATTTTGTAAATATATTTAAGGCTGTTTCTTCAAAATGGTGTAATCTGCTAAGAGAAAATTAAATAAAAATACTATAAAAATCTTTTTTTAAATAAAAACATATGGTACAATATGATATATAATGAAAGGAAAAAATATGGAGAAAAGTGTTTGGGATGAAACAAATTTTTATGGTGTTATTGATGATTTATATGATAAGTATGAGGAAAATGAAAAAGAAGCCTTGAGAAGTAACTTGACAGATAGATTTGGAAATGCAATATCATCAACATTTTTTGGAGATAAAGATTTTTTTACTAATTTCATAAATAATATTCCAGAAAATGAACTAGAAATGTATGTAGAAAATACTATAAACCATTCAATGGGAAAACAATATGATCCAAAATATGTAATAGTGGCAAGAAGAGCGGTACCGTCTTATGATGCTAAACCGGAAAATTTTTGGTCTTCTGATCCACATATACCTTTAAAAGGATTACATGCTGAAGTGGCTAAAGAAACAAAATTACATACGGTTATAATGGTTACATCTTTGAAAAAATTACAAGAACATGGCATTGTTAATACTAGTAATGGTGGGAAAAGTGATGGAGAGATTGCAATAGATCCTAATAAAAACTTTAGTGATTTTCTATTTATGTATAAACCACCCCATGAATTTTTTGAATTAGTTGAATATTTAGAAAATGGTGGCAAGAAACGAGAAGATGTACTAAGTATGTTAAAAGATAGTGCTATTGCAAGAGCTGTAAATCAAGGGTTACCTATTAAAGATGAAAACGGCAAGTTTATTACATTAGCAGATATAGAGAGAGGTACACAAGAGCAAACGATTTCAGCAATAAATACGGAGACTCGCTATTTACGAGAAAGAGAAATTAGTATTAAAAAAAGTGATTGGAGTAAAGAGGACGAATGGTAAATGAAAGAGCTATTGCATATTCAGAAGTATATGCAATATTAAATAAGATGTCTCCTATATATATTGAGAAACTTCCAAAAAAGTTGAGGACTATTATAATAGAAGAAATGGATAAAAAATATAAGCCTGAAATATCTTTAGATATCCCACTTGAACAACAAAATCTTAATGAAAAAACTTATACTATATTAGCAATGATAAATCTTAATTATTGGTGTGATGATTCAGAGCATAAAAAAGAATTAATACAATTGTACTCTAAAAATGATAAAGTAAAAGAGGAAGCAAAGCGTAAAAAATATAACCCAGATGAAATATTTGAAAATAAATCAAACAGTACTGAAAAATTGTATTTAGTAGAATATAAGCAAACAATTGTAAGAAAAATTTTGGAAAGAATTAAAAGCTGGTTCAAATAAAATAGATTAAATTTTATTGACAATTGAGGTAAAAAGTTGTATTATAAGAATGTATTAAAAATGAGCAATGAAGAGGAAAAGTAAAATATAGGTTATCTAAAGAGAGGGAAAGTTAGTAGCTGAGAGCTTACCTAGAAAAACATATTTGAAAAACTACCTTGGAGCTTCTAGTCGAAAGATTAGCGTTTGGATTACGATATAAATCTATAATGAAGTTAAATATTAGGGTGGAACCGTAAGAAATTACCCCTATAAGCAATATAAATTTGCTTGTAGGGGCTTTTTGTATTGTAGACAAAATTTGCAATAAAAAAGATTTATATAGTAAATTTATATATGTAAATGAATTAGTAGGAGGAATTGTTTATGTTTAAAATTAAACTTGGTGGCGGAAAAACAGCCGAAGTAGAAGAAAGTATGTATTGGCATACAACATCACACATTATGGCACAAGCAGTAAAAAGATTATTTCCAAATGCAAAAATTACAATAGGACCAGCTATTGAAAAAGGTTTTTACTATGATTTTGATGTTGAAAAGCCATTTTCAGAAGAAGACTTAAGAAAAATTGAAGAAGAAATGAAAAAAATAATAAAAGAAGATTTACCAATTGAAAGATTTGAACTTCCAAGAGAAGAAGCAATCAAACTTATGGAAGAACATGAAGAACCATATAAAGTAGAACTTATTAAAGAACTACCAGAAGGAGAAGTTATTTCTTTCTATAAACAAGGAGAATATACAGACTTATGTAGAGGACCACATTTACCTTCAACAGGTTGTGTAAAAGCAGTTAAATTATTAAATTCATCAGGTGCTTATTGGAGAGGTGATGAACATAATAAAATGCTTCAAAGAATTTATGGTATTTCATTCCCAAAACAAAGTGAATTAGATGAATATATCAATATGATTGAAGAAGCTAAAAAAAGAGATCATAGAAAATTAGGAAAAGAATTAGATTTATTCTTTTTTGATGAAACTGCACCAGGAATGGCCTATTGGTTACCAAAGGGCTTTACAATGATGAATATTTTAATTGATATGTGGAGAAAAATTCATAAAGAAAATGGATATCAAGAATTTTCAGGGCCACAATTAAATAGTAGTGTACTTTGGAAAACATCAGGACATTGGGACCATTATAAAGACGATATGTTTGTATTAGTTGATTCAGATGGAAATGAACAAGCTTTAAAACCAATGAACTGTCCAAATGCAATTAAAGTATATCAAACAAAATTAAGAAGTTATAAAGATTTACCATTAAGATTCAATGATATTGATGTTATACATAGAAATGAAAAATCTGGACAACTAAATGGTTTATTTAGAGTTAGAATGTTCCGTCAAGATGATGCACATAACTTTATTTGTGAGGACCAAATCGGTTCTGAAATTAAGAATATTATTAGTATTGCAAAAAAATTATATGGAATATTTGGACTTGATTTTGAACTTACTTTATCAACAAGACCAGATGATTACATGGGAGAACTAGCTCTTTGGGATAAAGCAGAAGCTAATTTAAGAGAAGTATTAGATGAAATCTGTGGAAAAGACAATTATAGAATTAATGAAGGTGATGGAGCTTTCTATGGTCCAAAAATTGATATAAAGATGAAGGATTGTTTAGGAAGAGAATGGCAAATGGGAACAGTACAAGTTGATTTCCAATTACCATTAAGATTTAATATGAGCTATATTGATAAAGATGGAGAAAAGAAAACACCAATTTTGATTCATAGAGCCTTATTTGGATCTTTTGAGAGATTTATAGGAATTATTACAGAACATTTTGCTGGAAAATTCCCAACATGGCTTGCTCCTGTTCAAGTAAAAGTAATGCCGATTTCAGACCATCAAAAAGAATACGCAGAAAACATTGCAAAAAAACTTGAAGCAGAAGGATTTAGAGTAGAATTAGATGAAAGAGAAGAAAAAATCGGATATAAAATTCGTGAAGCACAACTTCAAAAAATACCATATATGCTTATTTTAGGTGACAAAGAAGTTGAAGCAAATGCAGTTGGTGTTCGTTCAAGAGATGCCGGCGATATTGGAGCAATGAATGTTGATGACTTTATTGCAAAAATTAGAGAAGAAGTAGAAAATTTTAAAAGATAACGGGTTTGACAGAATAGAAACAAGAAAATATTGAAGATTTAAAATAATCTATTACAATGCGAAAAAAGAACTTTAAGTTGCGTACTTAAAGTTCTTTTACATTTACAAAAATTCTATCATTAGTAAGTATTGAAGTCAACTATTCCAAAATAATTTTTATGAATAATATGAAATAAATAAAAACAGAAAAGACACGAAAGTATAATAAAATATACTGCTTTGTGTCTTTTTTTGCTTATCTTTAAGTACGCAACTTAAAGAAATCCATAAAAGTAAAATAGAAGTTTTGAAATGGTTTTCTTTCAAAGAAAAGCAAAAGTCATTAGACTAATGTTTTTTATGGATTGACAGAGAAAGAGCTTTAATTTATTGATGAAAATAAAACAGAAAGCTTTTTCTCTACTTATAAAATCTAAGGGAGGAAATCATAGATGAACAAAAGAAAATTGCAAAATGAAGATTGCAAAAAGAAATATTTTTTGAAAAAACAAAATGCTATAACTCTAATAGCACTAGTGATTTCAATAATCATAATGTTAATTCTTGCTGGTGTGAGTTTGAATGCAACAATTGGGGAAAATGGCATAATGGCACAAGCTAAAAATGCAACATATATGCAAAGCATAGCTATACTTGAAGAATATTTACAAAATGAATATATTAAATATTATGATAGTATGAATGAATATGATAATAAAATTGATGCGTTTATGAATAATGCAAACACAAAAAAATATTTTCAAAGAGCCAAAAACGGAGATTACTATTTTTTAGATCCAAATTCATATAAAGAGTATTATTTTATAGAAAAGTCAGCTTTACCAAATGAAATTATTACACAAATAAGAGATGGGGAAAACAGTCTAACAGGTAAAAGTATATATACAGATTTTGACGATTTATACGGGATTACAAAAGATTTAAAGGTGTATTATTGTTCAAAAGATAATAGACTTGGTGCAACAGATAGTGCAAGTGTGACAGATTTAGAAAAAGTAATATTTACTAAAGAAAATGATACTTCATGGATAAATGCTTTAGGTTTTGATAATGATGTTACATTGAATGACATTAGAACAATAACAGAACTAAATGTAACTGATAGTGATTTGGATTTCAGTAAATTGGGAAATCTTGGTTCACTACAAAAAGTAACATTTACTAATATTGAAAGAGAGAATTTAAGTGGCATTCAAGATGCTATAAATATAAATTATATTTATTTTAAAAATTGTAAAATAAACGATTATTCTGCACTAAGAAATCTAAATGGACTTCAAACTTTGTATTTACTACAAAGTAAAAATAACATAGATTCTAATGAAGAATTGAAAAAAATGTGTGATGCTGAAAAAGGAATAGGTGGAATAGATTATCCAAAACTAGAGTATTTTGGAATTTTTGGAGTTAATCCTATTTATCAAAATACATTTACTAAAGAACAAACTACGACTACAAAATCTAATTTGAATGATATAACTTGTTTAGAAAATTTGAGCACAATAACTAAAAAAGCAATTAGATATTTACTTATAAATAATAACAAAATAACAAATTTGAGTGCGATAAGAGATTTTACAAATATTTATATACTTAGGGCTGAATGTAATGAACTTGCTACTTTAGAGGGACTTGAAGATATGAATGCGATTGAATATTTATTTGCAAATGCAAATAAGCTTATTGATGGAGAAAATGAAAAAACAGAAACAAATGCACTTTCATATTTGAAAAATAATAATAAATTAAGATATGTAAACTTGACTGATAATATAAATTTAAAATATGTTTCGTATTTGAAAAACTATACTAAGATAACTCAACTTTATCTATCTGGATGTGAAAATATTAATTCTGATAGTTTATATTCTATTGTAAATATTATAAACAATTGTGGGAAAAATTGTTCAATTCCGAATAAATATACACTGTTATTATTAAATGAAAATACGAATTTTTTAAATTTGAGTGGGCAAACTCTTTCAGAGGAAAATTTTAAATTAATTAAAAATTATAAAAACATAATTACACTAAAGCTTGAAGGTATAAGCTTAACAGATTCTTCTGGAAAAATATTGAATTCAGAAGATACTAATAAAATTATAAATGATACTTTAAAGGAACTTACAAATTTAAAATATTTAAGCATTCAAAAAATTTCATCGATGACAAGTATTGATTTTATAAAAAATATGAAAAAACTAGTTGAGATAGATTTGAGAGGAACGGGAATTACAGACTTAACTTTACTAAATGATCTTACAACGATTAGACAGTTTTTAATAGATAATGAAAGTATAAATTTAACTACAATACAGCAGGTAATTAGTAGATGTACTGGTAGTGCAGGATTAAATAGTAATTGGGGAAGCTGTGGAATATCATTAGGGGGAAAGGTTAGCTTAATAAGACAATTAGAAGAATGTACAGAACTTACTAGTCTAGTATATTCATATCAAGATGCGTATAATGCTAATGCTCGAAATTATACTTTAGATTTATCAAAATGTAATAAATTAAAATATTTAAGAATGAATAAGTCTGGATTATATACGTTGATATTGCCTACTGCATTAGAAGAAATAAATTTCTATTATCAAAGTACTAATGGATTTACTGTTTATCCAAATTTATCTAATTTGCCAAATTTGAGATCAATTAGAATTCAAGCTAGTGGATTGAATTTTGATGGCTATAAAAAAATATTTTCAGAACTTTCAGGTAATGAAAGGTTAGAGGAATTTTATGATAATGAGTATGGAAAATATGGAGTTACAGCAATACCAGAAAATATCAATTTGCCAAATTTGAAAATATTAGACTTACAATATTGGGCAGGAAGTATTGCAACACAAAGTTTGGATTTGAGTGGATTTTATAATTGCAATTTGCCAAAATTGCAAAAGTTATATTTAAGAGGACAAGCCATTAAAAGTTTAGCAGGAATTGAAAACTTGACAAGTTTAGAATATTTAGATTTACAGGAAAATAAACTAACATCTTTAAAAGAACTTGAAAATTTGAAAAAATTGCAAATATTAAATTTGGAAAACAATACAATATATGATAATTTTCAAGAAAAAGATGAAAATGGAAATATAAATTTTCACAAAAATTTAGAAATAATTAAGAATTTACATATTTCAAATGGTGGAAAACTAGAAAAAATATACTTAAATGGAAATAACAATATAACTGACTGGAGTATAATAAGTAAATTGAAATGGACAGATAAATCAGGATTTTAAATGATTTATCCTTGACAAAGAATTTCAATCAGAGTAAATAATAAAAGAGTAAATTGAATAGTCGCTGGCGAAGGCTGAAAAGCCTCGCGAGAGGAAAGTCCGGGCTCCATAGAGCAAAGATACTTGATAACGTCAAGCGAGGGTAACCTTAGGGAAAGTGCAACAGAAAATAACAACCAGTTTACTGGTTCAGGTGAAAAGGTGGAGTAAAAGCCCACCAGCAGTGTAGTGATACATTGGCTGTGTAAACCCTATCTGGAGCAACACCTTGTAGAGAAAGTTAAGGCTGCTCGCCATTTTCTCGATTTGAGTGGCTTGAAATATATAGCAATATATATTCTAGATAAATGACTATTCACGACAGAACCCGGCTTACAGATTTACTTTTAATAAAAAATGAAACAGATTTTAGTAATTATTTTAATTATTAAAATCTGTTTTTGTATGTTTAAAAGTATTACATAAATGAAATAAAATACTAGTATAATGTTTAACGAAAATGATTGAATTTTGTCAAAAAAAGAAATATAATACAAACAGAATAAAACATATAGTAGAAAGGATGAAGAAATGTATAAAGTTTTTGCAGATTTACATGTTCATATAGGCAGAAGCGAAAATGGAAAACCAATAAAAATTACAGCAGCAAGAAGTCTAAATTTTGCTAATATTGCTAAAGAATGTGTAGAAAGAAAAGGTATAAATATAGTAGGAATTATAGATTGTGCATCACCTTATGTTATAGAAGATATTGAGAACTTCTTGAAAACAGGTGAAGCTTACGAGATAGAAGATGGAGGAATTATCTATCAAGATAAAGTTTGTATAATTTTAGGAAGTGAAATTGAAACTTCAGAGATAAACGAAGATGGAAAAACTGGAAGTGCACATAATTTATGTTATTTTCCAACTTTGAAAGATATAAAAGCATTTTCAAAGGAAATGAGCAAACATATTAAAAATATGACATTGAGTTCTCAAAGAGCAAACATTTCAGCTTATGAGTTAATCGATATAGTAGAAGCCAATAATGGTATCTTAGTTCCAGCACATGCTTTTACACCACATAAGAGCTTTTATGGAAATTGTACAAGAAGTTTAAAGAGAATTTTTAAAGAAAAATATTCTCATATACCAGCTATTGAACTTGGATTAAGTTCAGATACATATTTAGCTGATGAAATTAGTGAATTAGAAGAAAAAACATTTTTGACAAATTCAGATGCACATTCTCTTCCAAAGATAGCAAGAGAATATAATGCTATTGAAGTAGAAGATATTAGTTATAAAGAATTGCTAATGGCTCTTAAGAATCAAGATGGAAGAAGAATTGTTTGCAATTATGGACTAGATCCAAAACTTGGAAAATACCATAGAACATATTGTGAAGTTTGTGGAAAAAGAATTGAAGGACCAGCTCCTGTAACTAAATGTGATACTTGTGACAGCAAAAATATAACAATGGGAGTTTTTGACAGAATTGAAATCATAAAAGATAAGCCCGAGACAAAGAGCCCAGCTAATCGTCCACCTTATGTATATCAAATACCACTTACTTTTATTCCTGGTTTAGGAAACAAAACAATAGATAAATTGTTAAATAAGTTTGGAACTGAAATGACAATTTTACATAAATTATCAGATGATGATATTGAAGCCGCTGTTGGTGAAAAAATTGCTCATAATATTATAAATGCAAGAGATGGAAAAATGCATATAGTTGAAGGCGGTGGCGGAGTTTACGGAAAAGTAGAATAAAATAAATAACTTTTTTATGTTCTTTTTTGATGAAATAAGAATACACTTTGGTAAGAAAAATATCTTTATGAAAGGTAATTAATATGAAGAAGTGTAAAACTATTTTAGTTAATCATTTAAAGAAATATAGAAAAGAATATAAATTATTAAGTATAACTTTTATTTTAGGAATAATTATTGGAGTTCTATATATTCAAAAAAAGAATACAAATGATTTTTCAAATATAAATTCGTATATTCAAACTTTAATTGAAAATATAAAAAATTCGAATGGAATAAATAGAGCTCTTTTATTAGTTGAATGTTTAAAAAATAATTGTATATTCATATTAATAATATGGTTCTTAGGTTGTACTATAATTGGTAGTTTTCTAGTATATCTTGCTTGTTTATATAAAGGCTTTTCAATAGGATATACTATTACCGCAATAATTTTAAGCTTGGGAGTTAAGAATGGAATTATATTTAGTTTAGTAACTATGCTATTGCAAAATATTGTTTTAATTTGTGCTATATTTATTGTTGCAAATAGTGGTATACAGTTATATGTAAACATTAGAAAAAATTGTGTTAATCTAAAAATAGAATTATTAAAGCACACTATTATTATGTTGATTTCGTTAATCCTATCAGTAGTTGCTAGTTTTATAGAAGTATATATATCGACAAATTTTTTAATTTTTTTGAAAGATTTTTTCTAAAAAGCTTTACTTTTTTATATTCTTTTGATATAACATATATATCTTATGTAAATTATAAAATTTACATAATTATTAAATAAAAATGACAAATAAGTATGATTGGAGAAATGAGCAAATGGATAAGCAAATAAAACTTTTTTTAGAGTTTCTTGAAAATGATAAGAAGGTGTCTTCTAATACATTACAATCTTACAAAAGAGATATTTCACAATATCAAGCATACATTGAACAAAACAGAAAAAACTATTTAAAGGTTGATGCAGATGATATAAACGATTATTTTGAATATTTAAAAGATATGAATAAAAAAACATCAACAATTTCAAGAGCATTAGCAACAATTCGTTCTTTTTATCAATTTTTAGTAAGAACTAAAAAAATAAAGAAAGACCCTACAGTTGGAGTACAATCACCAAAAGTTGAGAAAAAAGCTCCAAACATATTAACTTCAAAAGAAGTTGAATTACTTTTAGAACAACCAAAAAATGTTGACTTAAAAGGAATTAGAGATAAAGCAATGCTTGAATTTGCTTATGCAACAGGAATGAGAGTAACAGAAATAATATCACTTGACATAGATGATATAAATCTAAAAGAAAATTATGTATATTGTCATACAGGCTTCAAAAAGAGAGATATCCCATTAGGATCAATGTCAATGAAAGCTTTAACAGAATACATAGAAAAAGCAAGACCAATTTTAATTAAAGATGAATCAAATAGAGCTTTATTTGTTAATGTAAATGGCAAAAGATTGACAAGACAAGGATTTTGGAAAATAGTAAAATTCTATAAAGAACAAGCTCATATAACAAAAGATATTACACCACATGTTTTAAGACATTCATTTGCAACTCATTTATTGCAAAATGGAGCAGATTTAAAAGCAATACAAACAATGCTTGGTCATTCAGATATATCTTCAACACAAGTATATATGCAATTTCAAAATGAAAATTTAAAAGAAATATATCATAAAGCTCACCCAAGAGCATAAAAGAGCTAATTGTAATAAAATTTATAAATAGAGGAAAAGTTTAAGTCAAAGCTTTTCTTCTTTTTTATATTGAGAGAAAATATTAAGAAATATAATAAAACTTCTTGACAGTTTACCATAATACATATAAAATAAAGATGTATTAATAAATACATTACAATATAAATTATAATTATATAAAAATGAATATGTTTATAAAATAATTTAGTTGTACATTGAAAATTTAATAGAAAGAGGTAAATGATTATGGAAATAGTTTTAAGTATTATTGCCACTTTCTTAATCTCAGCTGTAATTTTTATACCGGTTGGAGTATATATTAGAAAAAAAATTGCAGAGTCTAAAATTCAAAGTGCAGAAAGCGAAGCAAGAAGATTATTAGAAAATGTAAAAATAGAAGCCGAAAACATGAAAAAAGAAGAGTTGATTAAGGCAAAAGAGGAAGTTTTACAAATAAGAAATGAATTAGATCAAGAGATAAAAGAAAGAAGAGGCGACATCCAAGTACAAGAAAAGAGATTAATTCAAAAAGAAGAAAATCTTGAAAAAAGAGCAATGGCTTATGATGGAAAAGAAAAAGATTTAGAAAGAAAATTTGCTGAAAACGAAGAGAAAAAACAAGAATTGGTTAATTTAGTTGAAAGTGAAAAACAAGAATTACAAAGAATTTCTGGTTTAACTGAAGAACAAGCTAAAGAACAATTACTAAATGATTTAGAAAAAGAAATAACAGCAGAAAAAGCCGCTATAATTAGAGAAGCAGATGCCAAAGCAAAAGAAGATGCTATGAAAAATGCTAGAGAAATTATTGGATTTGCAATACAAAAGTGTGCAGCAGATCATACTTCTGAAACAACAGTATCAGTAGTATCACTTCCAAATGATGAAATGAAAGGAAGAATTATTGGTAGAGAGGGCAGAAATATTAAAACATTAGAAACTCTTACTGGAATCGATCTTATAATTGATGATACACCAGAAGCTGTTATTATTTCTGGATTCGATCCACTTAGAAGAGAAGTGGCAAGACTTACTTTAGAAAAATTGATTGATGATGGAAGAATTCATCCAGCCAAAATTGAAGAAATGGTTGAAAAATCAAAAGAAGAAGTTGAAGCTATAATCAAAGAAGAAGGAGAAAGAGCTGTTTTAGAAACTGGAGTTAATAATTTACATCCTGACCTAATAAAATTAATAGGTAAACTAAAATATAGGACAAGTTATGGTCAAAATGTATTGAACCATTCTATAGAAGTTTCAAATCTAGCAAGAATAATGGCTGATGAATTAGGAGTTAATTCAAAATTAGCTAGAAGAGCAGGATTATTACATGATATTGGAAAAGCTTTAGACCATGATATGGAAGGTACACATGTTGAAATTGGTGTTGATATTTTGAAAAAATATAAAGAAAATCCATTAGTAATCAATGCAGTTGAAGCACACCATGGAGATGTAGAACCTTTATCAATAGAAGCAGTTTTAGTACAAGCTGCTGATGCTATTTCAGCTTCAAGACCAGGTGCAAGAAGAGAAACTTTAGAGTCATATATAAAGAGGCTTGAAAAACTTGAAGAAATAGCAAATTCATTTGATGGAGTTGAAAAATCATTTGCAATTCAAGCAGGACGTGAAGTTCGTCTAATTGTAAAACCAGATAAAGTAAATGACAATGAAATGGTAATAATGGCTAGAGAAGTAGCTAAAAGAGTTGAAAATGAAATGGAATATCCAGGTCAAATAAAAGTAAATGTAATTAGAGAATCAAGAGTAATAGATTATGCTAAATAATAAAAAAGTTGTGAAGAATTTTTTTAGTTCTTCACAATTTTTTTTGTGAATTATTTTTGAAAAGTATTGACTTTACAGTGTTTTCTACATATAATACCACTATATACAGCATTAGGAGGAACAGTGTTAATGTCAAATAAAGAAATATTTTCTTTTAAAAGTGAATATTTTAATTTAACAGATGAAGAAATTATTAAAAAGGTGCGTTTGGGCGAAAAAAATGCACTTGATTTTTTGCTAGAGAAGTATAATGATATTGTTACTATGAAAGCAAATAAGTTTTTTATAATTGGAGCAGAAAAAGAAGATATGATTCAAGAAGGAATGATAGGATTATATAAAGCTGTCCAATCTTTTGACTTAGATAAACAAAATTCTTTTAAAACATTTGCTAATTTATGCATTGAAAGACAATTAATTACTGCAATAAAGACTTCAAACAGACAAAAACATATACCTCTAAATTCATCTTTTTCTTTAAATACCTCTGCATATGATGAAAATGATGAAACAGCTGTTATTGATATTTTGGATACCAAGCTTGTAGAAGATCCACTTGAAACAATAACAAAAAGAGAATATTTCGAAGATGTTGAAAGCAAAATAGATAAAAATTTAAGTAACTTTGAAAGGAAGGTACTTGATTTTTATGTTCAAGGAGAATCTTATGTAAGTATTGCTAGTAAATTAGATTCACAAGTGAAAGCTGTTGATAATGCAATACAAAGAATTAGAAAAAAAGCTATTAGGTGTATTTCAAATGGAGAAGAATAAAATAAGCCCTCTTAGCTCAGGTGGTAGAGCACTTCCTTGGTAAGGAAGAGGTCGTCAGTTCAAGTCTGATAGTGGGCTCCATTTTAATTTAATGAAATATAAACATTATTATTTTAATGTAATAAATAAAAATGAATAATATCCAAAATGGAAATTTATTCATTTTAATTATGTCTTTAATCGAAAGGAATGATTTAAAAATGAAAATAGGAATTGTAGGACTTCCAAATGTAGGAAAAAGTACATTATTTAATAGTATAACAAAAGCTGGTGCTGAATGTGCAAATTATCCTTTTTGTACTATTGAACCAAATGTTGGTGTTGTAGCTGTTCCAGACGAAAGAATAGACAAACTTGCAGAAATATATAAACCACAGAAAATAACAAAAGCAGTTGTTGAATTTGTTGATATTGCAGGTTTAGTTAAAGGAGCAAGTAAAGGTGAGGGTTTAGGAAATAAATTCTTATCTCATATTAGAGAAGTAGATAGTATATTAGAAGTTGTACGTTGTTTTGAAGATTCAAATATAGTTCATGTTGATGGTTCAATTTCACCAATTAGAGATATTGATACTATTAATTTAGAATTAATTTTTGCAGATATGGAAACAGTAGATAAGAGATTAGAAAGAGCAAAAAAACTTGTTAAAGGGGATAAAAAATATCAATTCGAAATTGATACCTTAGAAAAAGTAAAACAAGCTCTAGAAAACGGTAAATCTGCTAGAACGTTGGATTACACAGATGAAGAAAGAGATGTGCTAAAAGAAAGTTTTTTATTAACAATGAAGCCTATTATGTATGTTGCTAATGTTTCAGAAGAAGATTTAGCAGATCCAGATAAAAATGAAAATGTACAAAAAGTGAAAGAATATGCTAAAGAAGAAAATGCTGAAGTTATTCCTCTTTGTGTAAAAATCGAAGAAGAATTAAGTTCTTTAGAAGACGAAGATAAAAAAGAAATGTTAGAAGCACTTGGGTTAAAAGAATCTGGTCTTGATAAATTAATTAAAGCAAGTTATGATTTATTAGGATTAATGAGTTTCCTAACAGCGGGAGAACCAGAAGTTAGAGCTTGGACTATAAAAAAAGGCACTAAAGCTCCACAAGCTGCTGGAAAAATTCATTCAGATATAGAAAGAGGATTCATAAAAGCTGAAGTAATATCTTTTAAAGATTTGACAGAAAAAGCTAATAATTCAATGGTACAAGCTAAAGAAAAAGGTTTAGTTCGTTCAGAAGGCAAAGATTATATAATGCAAGATGGAGATATAGTTTTATTTAGATTTAATGTTTAAAAATTACAAAATTGTATATAATGTTACCAAAATGTAATTAAAATTATGTAGAAATGTAATGAAAAATGTATAGAAAAAACTTGAAAAAGAAAATCTTTATGCTATAATAGTTATAGATGTATAAAAAGAGTTAAATTTTTAATAATAAGTATAGGAGATTGGGTGATGTTAAAAA
The DNA here is from genome assembly GCA_934140005.1 of uncultured Clostridia bacterium. Classification (GTDB taxonomy): domain Bacteria; phylum Bacillota; class Clostridia; order TANB77; family CAG-508; genus Scatovivens. The sequence goes on along the minus strand of CAKPBB010000002.1, from coordinate 59,522 downwards.
TGAAAAAAGAAAAAATGATAGTTAGTTTAGTAGTTGTAGCTTTATTAGTTTTAATATTTGGAAATGTTACAAGTAATGCAACATCTCTTACTGGAAACTCAGTAACACTTAATGTTAGTGCAACAAATTCAACTACATTAAATATTAGTACAAATAAAACTAATACAACAAATACTAATACAAATAAAAGTTCTATTAATGCAGCAGTTAGCAATTATGCTAATACAAACTCAAAGGTAAATACTGCAAAAAATACAGCTAACACAAGCAAGTTACCTTATGCTGGAAATGGAAATGTAGCAGGAGCTATTGTTTTAGCAGTTATATTTGTTGGTTCAGCTGTTTATGCATACAAAAAAGTTTCAGATTATAATGTATAGAATATTATTAAAAAAGTCGGCTAATATCAATTTGATATTAGTCTTTTTTTATTTTGTTTTATTAATTACTTGAATTTATAAAAAAACACTGATATAATATGCACGAAGATTACAAAAGATACAAATAAAGGAAGATTTTATTTGTGTCTTTTTTGTTTTGAAATTAATAAAATTTAAAAATAAGGAAGAAAAAATGGAAGAACTAGATTTAAAAGAGTTATTATCAGTATTTTTAAAAAATAAGCTTATAATTTTGTTAATAGTTATTGTTACTACAATTTTAGGAAGTATATATAGCTTTTATTTAGTAACACCTAAATACGAAGCATCTACAACTTTAATTTTAGGAAGAATAAATAATTCTACCTCAGAAACAAAAACTAGTACAACAGATCAAATAACTCAATCTGAAATTAGTATTAACTCAAATTTAGTTTCAACATATAGTGAATTAATAAAAAGCAGAACTTTAATACAAAAAGTTATAGATAACTTAAAATTGAATTTAACTGAAAGTAGTGTTAGAAATTCAATATCAGTTAGTAGAATTTCTGATACAGAACTTATTGAAATTACAGTAAAAAATGAAGATGGTGAATTGGCTAGTAAAATAGCAAACGAAATAGCAAAAGTTTTTTCAAGCAAAGTTGAAGAAGTTTATAATATAAGTAATGTTTACATTATAGACAAAGCAATTGCATCAAACACACCATATAATATAAATCATATAAAAGATATTGTAATTGCTATTTTTATTGGTGTTGTAATATCTGGAATTTATGTTTTAATATATCATTTATTAGACAATACTATAAAATCTGAAATTCAAATAGAAAAAAATATCGGATTAAAGAATTTAATTAATATTCCATTAGAAAAGAAAAAAGATAAAAAACAAAATCAAAATGAGCTTATTACATATCTAGAGAGTAAATCACTAGTTTCAGAAAGCTTTAGAACTTTTAGAACTAATGTACAATTTTCAAAGTCAAATTCTAAAGGAGGAAAAACATTTTTAGTTTCTAGTTGTTTTCCATCAGAAGGAAAGAGCTATATTTCAGCTAATTTAGCAATAACTTTTGCACAGATTGGAAAAAAAGTTATTTTAGTAGATTCTGATATGAGAATGGGAAGACAGGCAGAAATATTTAAAATTTCAAATGGAATTGGTTTGTCAAATTATATATCTGGATTGGATAGAAATGGAATGGAAATAAGTGAAGATATTGGCAGATACATTAAAGAAACTGAAATTACAAATTTGAATTTAATTACTGCTGGTTCTGTTCCACCTAATCCATCAGAATTGCTTTCATCACCAAAATTACAAGAATTGATTGAAAATCTAAAAAGTTTCTATGACATAATAATATTTGATGGTGCTCCAATTATACCAATTACAGATTCTTTAATACTTGCAAGAAATTTAGAAAGCACTATAATAGTTACTTTATATAATAAAACGAAAAAAGATGATTTATTAAAGGTAAAAAATGATATAGAGGCTGTTGGTGGTAAAATAATTGGTACATGTATAAATTGTATGCCTGTTAATTCTTCAAAAAAGGAATCAAAATATTATTATTATAGAGAAGAGAAAAGTAGAAGAAAGATATCTTTAAAAGCAAAACTATATAAAATAATGAACAAGATTGCTTGGAAAACTAAGTGTATAAAAAGTAAGTTGAAATTATTGATGAGTAGAAAGAAAATAGCATCTCTTCCAGGAGAAGTTTCGTCAGAATTTTTAGAAACTAATAAGAATATTAAAATTAATAGTCAACAGGTAAAAAATGAGCTAATGAATAAAAAAGAAACTGTAAAAGTTGAGAAAATAAAAGAAAAGCAAAAAGAAATCGAAAACGAAAAAATAGAGCAGAAAAAGCAACGAGGAATGGAAAAGAAAATACAAGAAGAAAAAAGAAAAGAAGAAATAGAAAGGCAAAAAAATGAGCAAGCTAAAAAACAAGAAGAAAAGGCTAAGTTAGAAGAGGAAAACAAGAAGAAATTAGAAGCAAAAATAAAGGAAAAAGAAAGTTTAAAAGCTGAAAAATTAAAAGAAAAAGAGAAAAAACTAAAGGAACAGCAAGCGAGAGAAGAAGAAAAACAAAAAATTAAGGCATTAATTCAAGAGGGAAAAGCGAAGGAAAAAGAACAAGCTAAAAAGATTAGAGAAGAAAAAATAAAAATTGCAAAAGAAAATTGCAAAAAATTTGCTGAAAAAGTAAATAAAAAAATAAAAGAAGAATTAGACAAAGCAAAAGAAAAAAGTAATAATATTGCTAAAATTGCAAAGAATAAATTTGATTCAAAATCAGAAGAATTTAAGAAAAAATATGATGAATATATCAAGAAAAAAGCTAAAGAAAGATTTGAACATGAACAAATAAAAGAAAAGCTTAATGAAGAAAAAAGAATTGAATTTGAAAAAAATCAAAAAATAAAGCAAGAGGAATACGAAAAGAAACAAAAAAGAAAAATTGCAGAACAAGAAAAGTTAAGAATGGAAAGAGAAGAGCTAAAAAAACAAAAGGAAATTGAGCAAGAAAGGTTAAGAATGGAAAGAGAAGAACTAAAAAAACAAAAGGAAATTGAGCAAGAAAGGTTAAGAAAAGAAAAAGAAGACGAAAAAGCAAAAGAAAAAGAAAATGCAAAATTAACAGATGAATATATTGAAGAAAATTTATATCCTAAAACTAAAAATACAAAATTGTTTTAAAAAATATAAAAAGTAGCTCAAAAGGTGCATGAAAATAGCAATTTGAGTTACTTTTTCTTTAAATTTTATCACAAAATATTGAATTTTAAGTAATATATAGATATAATATTAAAAGCAAATTATATGCGATTGGGAGGAAGAAAATGAGAAAATATTTTGGGACAGATGGCATTAGAAGAATTGCAAATACAGAATTAACTCCAGACTTAGTATTTCGTGTTGCAAAAGCTGGTGCTTATGTACTTTCTAAACATTCAGATCATATTCCCACTATTTTAATAGGTAGAGATACAAGAATATCTGGAACATTAATAGAAAGTGCAATGACAGCTGGTTTTTTAAGTTATGGTGCAAATGTAAAATTATTAGGTGTTATGCCAACACCGGTTGTTGCATATTTAACAAAAAAAATGAATGCTGATGCAAGTGTTGTAATTTCAGCTTCACACAATACTTTTGAATTTAATGGTGTAAAATATTTTAGTAATAAAGGTATGAAAATACCAGATGAAATTGAAGAAGAGATTGAAGAAATTTTGGATTCAGATAAATTATCTGAAATGGTAGCTGTTTCTGATAAAATAGGAGTTTCAACAGATGGAAGTGAATATATTGAAGAATATATAAATTTCATTACTAATATTTTTAAAGATGAATTTAAAAATTTACCAAAAGGTTTTTGTGTTGGTATAGATACAGCAAATGGAGCTACATATAAATTAGCTGATGAAATATATACAAAATTAGGAATACCACATAAAATAATAAATAATTCACCAGATGGAATTAACATAAATGAAAAATGTGGTTCTACACATATAGAAGCAATTGAAGAATTAGTAAAAAAAGAAAATTTAAGTTTAGGAATTGCTTATGATGGTGATGGAGATCGTTGTTTAGCAGTTGATGAAAAAGGTGAATTTATAGATGGTGATGTAATTATGGCAATACTATCTAATATGTTAAGAAAACAAAAACTTTTAAATAAAGATACTTTGGTTGCTACTGTAATGAGCAATTTAGGACTAAATAAATTTACAGAAAGAGAACATATAGATTTTAAGCAAACTAAGGTTGGAGATAGATATGTTTTAGAAGAAATGTTAAAAAATGGATATAATCTTGGTGGAGAACAATCAGGACATATTATATTATTAGATTATAATCCAACAGGAGATGGAATATTAACATCTTTAATGTTAATAAAGGCAATATTACAAGAAAACAAAAAAGCATCAGAAGTTAGAAAAATAATAAATTTATATCCACAAGTTTTAATAAATGCCAAAGTTTCAAGTGAAAAAAAATTATTATATAAAGAAGACAAAGAAATATTGGAGAATATTGAAAAACTTGAAAAAGAATTTGCAGGTAATGGAAGAGTGCTAATCAGACCTTCAGGCACAGAGCCAAAGGTTCGTGTTATGATAGAAGGAGAAAATCAAGAATATATAACTAAAAGAGCTACAGAATTAGCAAATTTAATAGAGAAAAAATTAAAATAGATAAAAAATTGCAAAAGAATTTTAATTCTTTTGCAACTAAATTTATTATTTAGAAAGGAAGGAATGTAATATGGCTGAAAAGCATATTATGACTGGATTAAGCAATATTGAACAAGCTTTTGTTTCAGCGATTACTTGGGAGAAGTCAGATAATTTAAAGAAATTTGGCGGAATTGTTGATACTCAAAATGTTTCTACATTATCAGCATATTTAGAAAGAAATAGACTAGAACATCCTGTTTCACAAGATGTAATTGATAGTAAAAGAAATAAGCGTACGTATGTTGTACCTATAGATGTAACAAGAGCTGACGGAAGTTCTTTTAAAATGAATTTAATAGTAGATTCAACTGGTAGAGATTTAGCTGTTATGGCACTTACAATAGATGGAAAAGAAGCACCAGAGTCATTTAAGCTTACCGAAAAATTAAATAGTAGATTAAATGACAATAAAAAAGCTTTAGAAGGAGCAATTGATGCTAGAACATTAGACCGAGTTTTAGATGTAAAATCATTAGATGAACTTGCTGAGAAGAATGCAAAGGGAGAAAAAATTGTTGCTGACAATCCAAAAGAAGCACTAGATGAGGTAAAGAGAAAAGACAGCAGTGTTTTATATGATGAAAAAAACGTAAATAAGGAAGAAAAAGAAGAAAAGTCAGAAGAACAAGAGATTCCAGAAGAATATAAAGGTGAGATTGAACAAGCTTGCGAAAAAGCAGGTGTTGAGCTATATATGTTAAAAACAGCTGTATTGGTTAGAAATCCTCATTCACTTACGAAATCTCTTGAGGGAGAAAATTTAGCAGTAAGTGGTGGAAACGTTGTTGTATTACAACTTAGAGAAGGATTAGAAAAAAATAAAAATATATTGGTGCAAGGTGATAGAGTTGACAAAACAGGAAGATATGATGAAGAACTTTCAAGAAGAATTGAACCAAGTAGTAAGTTTGGTGCAACAGTAGAAAATTCAAAAGTTAATGTTCATGAGGAACTTGTTGTAGAATATGAATTTGAAGAGGGACAAGTTGTTAGAATCAATTTAGATGAAGAACCAATAAATTCTAGATTAACAGATTTAGATAAAATGAATGTTCAAGAACAAATAAAAGCTATAAGAGAAACTTGGCAAATTAATTTGGAACATGCAAATAGTCCAGAAGAAATTAGAAGTGCTTATGAAAATGCTAATGCTGCTATGGATGTTCTTGAAAGACAAACAGGAGTTACATTAGATCGTTTTCAAGAAGAATTACAAAATAAACAAGATAAAATTACAGAAGAAATGGAAGAAGACAAGGAAGATAAAAAATCAGATGGATATGATGAAACTATAGTTCATTATGGTGGACATTTTGATGGACCAAATAGATAAAAATACAAGAGAAAATAGATTTACTATATTTTGTAAATCAGAATAAGGAGATTTTATGGAAACAATACCAGTTTTTATAGTTGTATTAGCAGTTACAACTATTACAGTATTATTAATTATTTTAGGAAGAAAATTAGAATTATCAGTTTTACCAGGAATAGCAACTATTGGAAATTTAGTATTTTTAGTATATCATTCACTAAAACTAGACAGCATAGCAGATGGAAATAGTTTATCTACAAGTATGGAATATAATTATTTGCTAGTTGGATTTGCTTTATTATTAATAAGTTTTATAGCTTTTTTATGGGTAGATGATATTGTAGCTAAAAAGAAAAATAAGAAAAGCTATGATGATAGTTTATCTTGGTTCTGGGATAAAATATAATTCTAATTTATGGAAAGGAATGTATTTAAAATGGATAAAAAGAACATAATTATAGGTGGAGCTTGGCCATATGCAAATAGTTCACTACATTTAGGACATATTGCTGGATTAATATCAGGTGATGTGCTAGCAAGATATTTTAGACTAAAAGGAAATAATGTATTATATGTTTCAGGTTCAGACTGTCATGGCACACCTATAACTGAAAGAGCAAAAAGAGAAAAAGTAAATCCTAGAGATATTGCAGGCAGATATCATAATGAATTTAAAACAATGTTTGAAAAACTAAATTTTTCATATGACTTATATTCAAAAACAGATAATGAATATCATAAAGAAAAAGTAAAAGAGCTTTTCCGTAAATTATATGATAATGGATATATCTATGAAAAAATAGAAAAACAAGCTTTTTGTGAAAAATGTAATCATTTTCTTGCAGACAGAGAGATTTTATTAACTTGTCCTGAATGTGGAAAAGAAACAAAAGGAGACCAATGTGACAATTGTCTTCATGTGCCAACTTCAGATGAATTAAAAGCAGGAACATGTATAGAATGTGGTTCTAAAATTTCAGAAAGAGATAACAAAGTTTTATATTTAGCCCTATCTAAATTTCAAAAACAAATTGAAGAACATACTAAAGAAGTAAATAGTTCTTGGAGAATTAATGCTAGAAATGAAACAGAAAAATATTTAAAACAAGGATTAGTAGATAGAGCTGTAACAAGGGACTTAAATTGGGGTGTTGAAATCCCTGTTGAAGGCTATGAAGATAAAAGAATGTATGTATGGATAGATGCTGTACTTGGATATCTAACAGATACAATGAAAGTCTGTGAAGAAAGAGGCTTAAACTGGGAAAATTTCTGGAAAGAAGGACATAATAATAAAATCTATATGTGTCATGGAAAAGATAATATTATGTTCCATAGTATAATTCTAAATGCATTACTTTTAGGACAAGAGGACAATTATCATCTTGTAGATACAATAGTTTCAGCAGAATATTTGAATTTTAATGATCAAAAATTCTCAAAGAGCAAAGGTATTGGTATGACAGCTCTAGAAGCACTAGACATATATGATTCAGATTCTATTAGATATCATTTAGTATCTAATGGTCCAGAAAAGAAAGATACAAACTTTACAATTGAAGATTTTGAAAATACTCATAATGGAGAAATTTTAAATAAATTTGGTAATTTAGTAAATCGTACATTAAGATTTAAAGGATTAGAAGAAATTCCAGATGGAAATATGAATAGTGAAATGGAAAACAAAATAAAAGCTACTTATGAAGAAGCTGGAAAAAACATAGAAAATCTTGAATTTAGAGAAGCTGTAAAAAATATTATGAGCCTTGTTGAAGATGCAAATAAATATTATGACTCAAGTGAACCTTGGATTGCTAAAAAAGAAGATATTTCTAAATTTAACGATATTATTTATACATGTAGCACAATTATAGCAAATTTATCAAACTTATTTGAACCAGTAATGCCAGTAGCATGTGAAAAAATTCGTAAATATTTGAAAATAGAAAATCCTACATGGAATTATATAGAAACTGAAAAAGGATTGAAATTAGAAAATATAGAACCATTATTTACAAGAATTGAAAAGAAGTAACAGAGGAGGAACTATGGGAAAGTTATTTGTTATAGATGGAACAGATGGATGTGGAAAACAAACACAGTTGAAAAAATTACAAGAAAGATTAGAAAAAGAAGGTGTTGACTATAAAACAGTTTCTTTTCCAAATTATGATAGTCCATCTTCAAGCTTGGTAAAAATGTATTTAGCTGGAGAATTTGGAGAGGACCCAAATTCGATAAGTCCATATATATCATCAACTTTTTATGCAGCAGATAGATATGCAACTTTTCAAAAAGGTTATAAAGAATATTATAATAATGGAGGAGTTATATTAGCTGATAGATATACTACAGCTAATATGATTCATCAAGCAGGAAAAATAAGAGATGAAAAAGAACGTGAAAAATTTATGAGTTGGTTATTTGATTTAGAATTTAATATTTATGATTTACCAGAACCAACTCAAGTATTTTTCTTAAATATGCCTATTGAAGTTTCACAAAAATTGATGAAAAATAGAGAAAATAAATTTTCACATGAAAAAGAAAAAGATATCCACGAAAGAAATCCAGAATATTTAAGAGAAAGCTTTGAGGCTGCTCGTAGTTTAGTTGATAAATATAATTGGAATGAAATTCATTGTGTAGATGAAAATAATGAATTAAGAACGATAGATGAAATACATGAAGAAATTTTTAATATAGTAAAAAAGGAATTAAAATTAGGTGAATAAAAAAAGAATTGGCTATTTTGGAGGATGTTTTAATCCTGTAACAGTAGCACATGTGAACTTAATAAAAAAAGCTATTGAACAATGTAATTTGGATAAAGTTTACTTTGTCCCAATGAATGATTTTTATTTAAAAGAAAATCTAGTACCAGCACAAAAGAGACTAGAAATGCTAGAAATAGCTTGTGCAAGTGAAGAAAAAATAGAAGTTTCTTCACTTGCCATTGATTTAGATAAACCAACTAAGGCTATAGATATGTTTGAAATTATAAATAACAAACATAAAGATTCAGATAACTATTTCATAATGGGTTCAGACAATTTTGAAAAAATAAGTACATGGAAATCAGCTGAAAAATTAGAAAGATTTTATAAATATATTGTTTTAGATAGAGGAATTCAAAATATCGAGTTAAGTAATAAAGATATTATTTTAGTTAAAGATGATTTATCAAATAATATAAGTTCAAGTTTGGTAAGAAAAAGAATAAAAGAAAATCAAAGTACAGATAATCTTATTATAGATGATATTAAAGCATATATATTAAAAAATAATTTATATAAATAAAGGTGAATATGAGAGGAAAAGTTGTTAATATAAGTATTGGACTTTTAAACATCCTTTTGGGAATATCAATAGGAGTGTTTACATACATAATTCCACAAGATATGACATTACTTACAGTACAGGAAAATAGTATTAAGGGATATATATTAATTGCTATTTATGCTGTTATGGCAATGTTAATATTCATAAATTTAATAGAATACATTATACATAGAAAAGATGGAGATATAAAAAACGGATATCTTTTTTCTTTATTTAGTTTAAGCTTTATCTTTATTAAAGAGCCAATAATTGCACTGCTACCAATAGTTGCGGGATTTATGATTATAAATAAAACATTAAGAGAAAACTTAGTTGAAGTAAATAGTATGTTTGCTATTTCAATAGTTATTGTTATTGCAACTTGTATGGCAATATTAATTGGTGGTAGTTTTTTTTATAAACAAATAGGAACATATATAAAGAATAAAGAAAATGAAAATGAACTAGCATATAAAAAAGATTATTTTAAATATATAACAGAACTAACAGAAGAACCGTATAACGAACCTTATATAAATATAAAAAAAGACGGAAAATATGGATATATAATACCTTCAGGCCAGCAAGTAATTGATTTTAAATATGATTATGCAACACCTTTTATTCAAATAAGTGCTTATGATAAAAAATTTGATATTGCATTAGTTTGCAAAGATGGTCAGTCAGCCATTATATTAAAAAATGAACGTGTTGTAATGACATATAGAGCAGAGTCGTCAGAAGAAAATTATTCTGCCAAGATACAAGAGCTTCAAGATTTGTATAATAACACTTTTGGAGGTAGTGGCAATATATCTTTTGAAATAAATAAAATAACGGATAATATTTCAAAGATTCCAGTGTATAAAGAAGAAGGGGAAAAAGACTATACTTATAGATATGATTATAATATAGAGTACGATTTAATTGTTACAAAGTCTAGTATGGGCCTTAAAGATAAGTATGAACTTGCTAAAAAAGATAGTTTAAGTATTAGAATAAATTTGGATTGTGATGCAATTCCTTATGATGAAAATTATGCATACATATTTAAAAATGGGACAATACCTTTTTATAATATCGATAAGAGAGAGCAAGGTTGGTTTACAAGCTATGGTAAAAAAGTTACAATGTCAGGTAAAGCACAAATATTAGATTTTTTTGATGACAAAATATTGATACGAAATTATAATGATTATACAGTTTATTTTATAGATAGTAAAGGAAATATATTGTCTGAGGTATATAAAGATATATATGTTCTTCAAAATGGATATATTGTAAAAGGACAAAATAATAAATATAAAGTAATTAATAAAAATTTTGAAAAAATCTTTGAAAATGAATATGATGTAATTGATCCATATTTGATAAATTATGGAATATTTATTGTAGGTAATACAACTGATGGTATAGATTTTAATAAGTTTGGATATGCAAATATGAAATTTTATCTATTAAATTCTGATGGAGAAGTAATACTTGATAATATTGAACAAGTATATGGAAATTTCTATAAAATTTCTAATGATAAATCAAAAAATTATTCGGTAAGATATTCAGAATTTTTAGAACAAGTGAAAGATATAGAATATAATTTTGTTGGAGATAATTTTTATAACAAGTATTAGATTTGCAAAAATGTTAATAATAATATTGTAATTATGTATAGTGTTTTATAATTCTATTATAGTAATTACAATATTTTTTTTGAAAGGACAATAGAAATGGGAAATCAAAAAATTAATTGTACAGTAGGTAGTTGCAGATATAATGATTGTGGAGCACATCTTTGTGAGCTTGAACAAATAGATGTACAAGCTTGTAAAGATTGTTCAACAGGCAGACCAGATGAATCTAAATGTGGAAGTTATAAAACAAAAGTATAGTAAAAAAGTTAAAAAGTAATTAAAAACCACTCATTTTATATGGAAGTGTTAAAATTCACATTATAAAATGAGTGGTTATTATTTTTATATAAATTTCTCAATTAATAATAAATTATTTGGAAATTTCAGATGTATCCAAATTATCTAAGGCAAACTGTACTGCAGAAATAACAAGTCCGTTTAGACTAAACTCTCGTTTTGCCTTTCCTTTATTTGCAGTTTCAACAATTGATTCAAGTTGTTCATATAATTCATCTGGAAAACGAATTGTCAAAGGTCTGTTTGAATTTTTTGATTTTGTAATTTTAAATTTCTCCATATTAATGCTCCATTCTTTAAAATTTCTATTATATTTCTACCATAAAAGTGAATAGAAATATATAATCAAATAGTGAACCTAAAATGAAAGTTGTTTGAAATATCTAGTAAATATGTACAAAAAAATGTACAAAAAATCGAACCAAATATTGAACCTAGAGAAAATTTAATGTATAATATAGTTGTATTAATTAATAATACAATCCAAAAGAAAGAAGGGGAGAAAAATAGAAGAGGCAAATAAGCAGGAACTTAACTTTATGTTTGATATGTCAAAAAATACCGAAAGAGAATATGAAAAATTAATGAAAATAAGAAATGCAGAAGTTTTAAGAAATGAATATTTTGAAAAATGGAATAAATACGAATTATTGCAATTAATTAGACTATATTATCAATATTTTAATGAACATAGGAATACAGATGGAATTTTAGATATAAACGAATATGTGGTATCAGGACAATACAAAAAAGATAGAAGTTAAAAAGTTAAAAGCTAGCAAAAGCTAGCTCTTTTTTGTTGTGTTCATATTATATTTAATTGGCTGGGGTACTGTGATTCGAACACAGGAAATGATCGGGTCAGAGCCGATTGCCTTACCGCTTGGCGATACCCCAATTACAACAAATATTATATACTAAAAAAATAACAAAGACAATAGATATACAAAATAAATTTAAAAATTATGAGAGTTTTAAGAAGATGATAAAATTCACATAAAAGTTACAAGAAAAATGTTTATATTTGTAAGTATTGATGTTATAATATGTAAAAAAATAGAAAGGTAGTAAAATGAAAAATTTATACGGAATAATGGCTTCTTTTTTATATATTGGTACTATAATTGCAATATCAGGATTATTTACCAAAATCAATAAAGAGGCAAGTAGAAAGTTTATACATATAATGTTATCAAATTGGTGGATAATTGCAATGATATTTTTTGATAATATGTGGGTTGCATCAATATGCCCAGCAATATTCGTAGTTATCAATTTTTTGTCTTATAAATTCAATATTATAAAATCAATGGAAAGAGAAGATGATGAGAAAGATGGTTTAGGAACAGTTTATTATGCATTATCTCTTTTAATTTTGGCTTTAGTAACATTTGGCCCATTGAACAATCCAACAATAGGGTTAGTAGGTGTTGCTGTTATGGGATACGCAGATGGAATGGCTGCAATTGTAGGAAAGGGAATACAAAGTCCAGAGTATAGTGTAAATGGTAATAAAAAAACTCTTGCAGGTTCAGCTACAATGTTCATAATAACTTTGCTTATTATTTCTGGTGCATTATCATATTTGAATGTTGCTAACTGGTTAATAAAAGCTTTTGTTATGTCAATACTTGCTACAATAGTAGAGGGAATTTCAATAAAAGGAACAGATAATATAACTATACCTTTATTAACAGCTGGAATGGTTTTCTTAGTTTTATAATTTTCTATAAAATGCAATTACAGTATTAGATTATCATATAAAACAAAATTTTAATACAAAAGAAAAATATATGAAATTAACAGTATAAAGCTAATAGGAGAATGTTATGAAACTTAATGAGGTAAAAGGACCAAATGATATTAAAAATATAGATTTGAACGAGCAAGAAGAGCTTGCACAAGATATTAGAAATAGGATAATTGAAACAGTTTCACAAACTGGTGGACATTTAGCATCTAATTTAGGTGTTGTTGAACTAACTATTGCATTACATAGAGTATTTAATTTACCAGAAGATAAAATAGTTTGGGATGTTGGACATCAAACTTATGTACATAAAATGCTTACTGGTAGAGCAGATAAATTTGATACACTTAGAAAGATGAATGGACTTGCGGGCTTTCCAAAAACAGAAGAAAGTCAATATGATCATTTCAATACTGGTCATAGTAGCACATCTATTTCTGTTGCTCTAGGAATGGCAAGAAGTAGAGATTTAAAAAATGAAGAAAATAAAGTTATTGCAGTTATTGGTGATGGAGCACTTACTGGTGGAATGGCTTTAGAAGCTTTAAATGATGCAGGAAGTAGTAAAACTAATTTATTAGTTATTTTAAATGACAATGAGATGAGTATTTCTAAAAATGTTGGTGGAGTTGCTTTCATGCTTTCTAAACTTAGAACTAAAAAAGCATATATAAAATCTAGCATAAGAGGAAAAAAAATTATAAAAAAAATACCTTTTATTGGTGAAAAAATTGTATGTTTAGTTCAAAAAATGAAAAAAGGAATAAAGCAAATTGTTATTCCAAAAATGTACTTTGAAGATATAGGATTTAGATATATAGGACCAGTTGATGGACACAATTTGAAAAAACTAGAAGAAATATTAAAAATTGCTAAAGATTTGGAAGGACCTGTTTTATTACATGTACTAACTAAAAAAGGAAAAGGCTATAAACCTGCTGAAGAAAGTCCAAACAAATTTCATAGTATTTCTAGTTTTGATATTGAAACTGGTAAGAAAAAAGAAAAATCAAAAGAAAATTATTCAAGTGTATTTGGAAGAAAAATAGTTGAGCTTGCAGAAAAAAATGACAAAATAGTTGCAGTTACAGCTGCAATGGCTGAAGGAACAGGACTTGAAAACTTTTCAAAAAAATTTCCAGAAAGATTTTTTGATGTTGGTATAGCTGAACAACATGCTATTGGAATGGCAGCTGGAATGGCAAAAAGCGGTATGATACCAGTTGTTCCAATATATTCATCTTTCATTCAAAGAGCATACGATCAACTTATTCATGATGTTGCAATACAAAATTTGCCTGTTATTATTTGTGCTGATAGAGCAGGAATTGTAGGAGCTGATGGAGAAACACATCAAGGTATGTTTGATATGAGTTTTACAAGAATAATTCCTAATTTTGTGATAATGGCTCCTAAAAATTTTAAAGAATTAGAGCAAATGTTAGAAATTGCTGTAACTCTAAATAAACCTGTACTAATTAGATATCCAAGAGGTGGAGAGAATAGTATTTGGAACAATGAAAATGATACTAAAGAGTTACAAGATGAAATAAAATTAGGAGAATTTGAAACTTTATCAAATGGAAATGATGTAACAATTATAGCTATAGGAAAAATGGTTGCAAGAGCATATGATATTTCAAATAAATTAAAAGAAAAAGGAATAAATATAACAGTAATTAATGCAAGATTTCTAAAACCATTAAATAAGGATAAAATTTGGAATGCGATTATAAAAACAAATAATGTTATTACAATTGAAGATGGAACTGAAATTGGAGGCTTAGGTACTGCAATAGAAGAAATAATCATTGAAAAACAATGTTTACAGGACAAGCCTAAAAAGATTCTATTTAAAAAATTTGCATATCCAGATGAATTTATTAAACAGGGTAGTTGTAAAGAAATTGAAGAAAAATATGGACTAGATGAAGAAAACATAGAAAAATATATTATGGAAAATTTACTACCTAAAAAACAAAAAGAACTTACTAAGAAAATAAAAAAAGAAGAAAAAAGTAAAAATAATATATTTGAAAAGATTAAGCTTGGAGGAACAAAATGTATTACAATGATACAGTCAAAGATAAAAAAGAAGAGGACAGATTATTAATTGCAAAAATAAACGATAAAATAAACTTTTGTAATTCCAGAAATAAAATAACATATACAGATTTTATGCAATTAAATGAAAAAAGTCTTGCACAAAAATATATTAAAGAGAATAATGTAAAAAATTATTTTTTCTTTGGTGGAATAAAAAATGCAGATAGAGAGAGCTTAATTTTTTATCCTGAAAAGTTAACAGAGGAAATGGCAAGAAAAAATTTACAATTAATTTTTAAGGTTTTAAAAATAAAATTACCTCCAGAACAAAAATATGAGCATAGAGAATATTTAAGTGGAATTATGAAGCTTGGAATTAAAAGAGAAAAGTTTGGTGATATTATTGTTAGAGATAATGGAGCTGATATTATTATTTTAGCTGAAAATGCAGATTATTTTTTAGTAAACTTACAAGAACTTACGAGATTTAAAAAAGCTAATATATCAGTAGTAGAACTAACAGAATTAGCAGAAAAAATAGAAAATTTTGAAGAAATAAAAATTATAATTTCTTCAAATAGATTAGATAATTTTGTTTCAGAGCTTGCTAAGTGTTCACGAGGAAACGCACAAGAAATTCTAAAGATAGGAAAAGTTTTTATTAATGGCATTAATGAAACTAAAGAAAGTAAAAAACTACAAATAGGCGATAAAATTACAATTAGAGGAAAAGGAAAATTTATTTTTGAATCTATTGATAGAACGACAAGAAATGATCGTATTGTTGTAAATATAAAAAAATATTGTTAAAATAATTGTATGAATATTTTTATTAATAGATTGATGGCTAATAGGTATGCCATTTAAAACCTAAATAAAAGATAAGGAATTTTATAAAATGAAAATTGAACAAATTAATTTAGCAGAAAAAGCTAGAAAAAATGCTTATGCACCATATAGTAATTTTAAGGTTGGTGTTGCATTAAAAACTAAAAGTGGAAAATTTTATTATGGTTGTAATGTAGAAAATGCAGGAATTCAAAGTATATGTGCTGAAAGAGTAGCTTTTACAAAAGCTATATCAGAAGGAGAAAGAGAATTTGAAAGCATCGCAGTAGTTGGAGGAGAAGATGATATAGATAAAACTATGAATGAGTGCTTACCATGTGGCTATTGTAGACAGTTTATGCAAGAATTTGTATCAAGAGATTTTAAGATATTTACTAAAAATGGTGAGGAAATAAAGGAATATAAAATGGAAGAATTATTACCTTATGGATTTAAACTATAAGTTTTATAAATTAATAAAAAGAAGCTTGTAACAGCTTCTTTTTAGCTTTGTAAATATAATTATCTATCCCATCCTCTAGAAGAATTTGAATTTTTTTCATTTAGATTTTCAGCTTGTGAATCTCTATCTTTAACCATCTTTTTAAAGTTTTGTCCGTTTGCTTTTAAATGTTGAGTTGTACCTAATAGATCATCTTCAAGCATGAAATCTTTTGCAGTTAAATCTGTTGTCCTGCCAAGTAAATCTATAATAGAAGACAAATGTTTTTTTACTTGACTTATTCTTTCATATTCTGATAATGTACCGTTTTTTACAGATTCGTTTACTTTTTGAACATCACTAGTAAGAGCTTCTATATCATCATCTAAATCAGAATAATTTTGTATAGGATCATGGCTAATATGACCTAATAATCCGTCAGCACCATGAGCTTGATCTATTTGATGACCATTGTTGCTATAATATTTTACTGAATAAGCTACTTCAACTCCAGTTGAAGTATTAGGAGATTCAATTTTCTCAAATTCAGCAGATGTGGCTGGTGTAAAATATTTATCATCCTTGTGAGCTTTATTATATGCTGAAGTTGCTCTGTCACTAAATGTCTTATGAGATAAAGTACGAAGATCAGATACAAGAGCTTGTTCTTCTTCAGTTGATGGAATTGAATTGCTAAAAGTATCAATTCTTTGAAGTACACTATTATATAACGCAAGTGTATCATCTGAAATATTTAAATCAGATGGTAATACACCCTCTGAAACAGCTTTGTCAAATGTAGTTGAATGATAACTATATTCTTTAGAGGCAATACCTAAACCACCAATAGCGATACTTCCAGCTAATACTAAACTTGCAATTCTTTTTTTAGTTTCAGGGCTAACTTTAAATTCATGTTGTTTTGTAAATTTATCAGAATAAGATAAACGTAGGCTTCTTCTTTTTTCAGCAACATTCTTTAAATGTTGTTGTTCTGCTGAAGAATCTATGAATCTTAAATTTTTACTATCTTTTTCAGACTCGAGTTTTGCAAAACTAATGCTTGCCCAATTAGCAAGTTCCAAGTATTTTCTTTTTTCAGGAGCTACAAAGGTAGGAATTCCTCTTAAATCTTTTAATGGTTTATTTGATTTATATGTATCTTTGTAACGATAAGTAGTAGTTAATTGTTTTCTTAAGTCGAATTTTTCTCTATTGGAAAGAGGACGACTTGTTCTTACTTCTTTTGCATATAATTCATAAGAATAAATTTCTTGCATAAGGTCATGATTAGTAAATCCTTTTTTTATACAATGACTAGTAAAAGAATCTTTCATTTTTACAACTTCCTCTTGTGAAAGTTGTCTATTTATACAATTTTTTTCTCCAATTGAACAAACTAACTTAAAATATTTTGCAAATAGTTCGGGATTTAATCCTTTTTGGTTATTAAAAAAACGAGCTTGTGCATAGAATTCAAGTGGAGACATATCTTTTGGAATTCTAGGTTCTCTATTCATAAACTCTGGAACGTTTAATTCTTCTTTGCTCATAATATCCTCCATAATCTAATAATTTACTACATTATAACACATAAATTTTATAAAAACATGAAAAGAATAATAAAAAATGCAATGTAACTTAAACTTAATATAAATGTTGTAATTATGTAATAAAATATAATGCTTTTATTGCATAATGCTTGATATTTAAGTGAATTTGTGTTAAACTTAAAAAAGTTAGATCCAATTTATAATAATACCAAACAAATTTTGGAGGTAGAAAAAATGGAAGAGAAACGGATTAACTTAGAATGGGACGACATTGTTATTGAAAGAGCTGATGAAAAACCTATTACAATTAAGAAAGGAAAGATGACTATAGGATTACCTGAAAACATTATCAACTTAGCTAATACATTTTTGGCTAATAGATTTCAAACAACTACTGGTATCAATGAGTTTCAGACACCGCAAGAATCCTTGGAGATTGAAGGAATTAATTGCCAGAATAAAAATTTTGTTGTACCAACTGGTTTTACTTTAGTTAATAGTGGTAAAGAAAATGTTATAATGGCTTATAACGAGAAGTTTGGCTATCTTACCTATATACCAGAAGTTAATGGAGGTGGAGTATGGACAAACTCATTTGAAATTTCAAAGGATGAAAAAACAGGACTTATTGTGTCAAAGCCTGGACAAGTTCCTTTAACTGGTATTTCAATAGAGGATGCTCATAAGCTTATTCAAAAAACTCTAAATAAAAGAATCTTAAGTAATAATTTTATTGCGAGAATCTGTACTACTCGAGAGTATGATGCTATATTAAAGGTTATAACTCGATTAGATGATCTTTCTACTGAAGTGTTTTCTAAAAATTCTTCTGAAGTTGGATTATATTTGACGTCTGATGTGATGATAAAGACTGGTGCAAATAGTGGATACACAATTCATGGAATAAATAACCTTTGTGGAAATACATGCACTTTGACAGCTTGCATACATGATAATGGAATGGAACGCCCAATTGCAATGGGAGGACATTATGGAGAAAATGGAGAAAAGTATCCAGCAAGTTTTAGAAGAGCAATGCAATTGAGAGTAGGGATTAAACCTGATAGAAAAGATCTCTCAAAAGAACGCGAGGAACATATTGAACATGATGAAAAGGGTGAATTCAGATATTATGGCAATGTTTATTATGACAATGCATGTGCTAGAATAATAGTTCAGCCGGCTATTCAAAACATTTTATAAAAGTTTCTTTTTTACATTTTGAAGAAAACTAGTTTCTTCGGACTGCTGATAATGAAGCATTATCAGTAGTCCTTCTTTTTTATAAAATAATTTTGAAAAAACTGCAAAAATATTTGACAAAAATGAGATTATAATAGATAATAATTATATTAAAAAGCATAAGAAAAAAACGGAAAATTACAAAGGAGGAATATATAAAATGTATATATTCAATAGAGTTACAGTTGTTCCACAACTTCCAGAAAAGATTAGTCGTTTAACAGAAATTGCTAATAATTTATGGTGGTCTTGGAATACAGAATTTTTAAAATTATTTCAAATAATCGATATTGATTTATGGGAAAATGTAGGCAAAAACCCAATAAAATTCTTAAAATTAGTAAATCAAAGTAAAATTGAAGAAGTTTCAGAAAATCAAGAATTTTTAAAACAATATAATAAAGTTGTAGAAAATTTTGATAATTATATGAACAGCAAAGATACTTGGTTTAATAAAAAATATCCAAATAACAAAAAAGATTTAATAGCATATTTTTCAGCTGAATATGGTTTAGATGAAGTTGTTCCAATTTATTCAGGTGGACTTGGAATTTTGTCTGGTGATCATTTAAAATCTGCAAGTGATTTAGGACTTCCATTTGTAGCAGTAGGATTACTATATAAAAATGGTTATTTCCATCAAAAGATAAATGGTAGAGGAGAACAATGTTCAGAATATCATAATATAGATTTATATAATTTACCAATATCACCGGTTAAAGATAAAATGGATGATGATGTAATTATAGATGTAGAATTAGGAGAGCGAATTTTACATTTAAAATTATGGCAAATCAATGTTGGTAGAGTTAAATTATATTTAATGGATTCAGATATTGAACAAAATGATGAAGATTTAAGAAATATAACACTTCGTTTATATGGTGGAGATAAAGAAATGAGAATTCGCCAAGAAATAGTTCTTGGTATGGCTGGTGTTAAAGCTTTAAAATATCTTGGATTGAAACCAACTTTATACCACATGAATGAAGGACATTCATCATTCTTAAATTTACAATTGATTTATAATATTATGCAAGAAAAACAAGTTTCTTTTGAAATTGCAAAAGAAATGGCAACTGTTGAAACTGTATTTACAACACATACACCAGTACCAGCTGGAAATGATATTTTTGATGTTACTTTAGTAGAAAAATATTTCAGTAATTTCTGGCCAAAATTAGGAATTTCAAGAGAAAAATTTTTAAAACTTGGAATGAAAGAAAATGAAGGCTTTGAACAAGGATTCAATATGGGAATACTTGCATTAAAAATTGCTGGTAAGAAAAATGGCGTTAGTAAATTACATGGAGAAGTTTCAAGAGAATTATTTAGTGAAGTATGGCCTAATATTGCAGAAGATGAATCTCCAATTACTTATGTAACAAATGGAATTCATACATGTACATGGCTTGCTCCAAATTTAAAAGCACTATATAATGAATATTTACCACCATATTGGCAAGATAAAATTGAGCAAGATTCTACATGGCAAAGAATTGACAATATTCCAGATGATAGATTATGGGCTGCTCATATTGCAAGAAAAGAAAAGCTAATGCGTTTGATAAAACGAAATATTACAGAAAGATATGTAAATAGTGGAATTGGATATGACCAAATTGGTGAAATAGTAAATGCTTTAAATCCAAAAGCTTTAACAATTGGTTTTGCAAGAAGATTTGCAACATACAAAAGAGCAACTTTAATTTTTAAAGACATTGCAAGATTAACACAAATTTTAAATGACGAAAGTCGTCCAGTTCAAATTGTTTTTGCTGGTAAAGCACATCCACAAGATAAAGAAGGACAAGACTTAATTAAATATATTCACGAAGTTTCTTTAATGCCACAATTTAAAGGAAAAATATTCATATTAGAAAACTATAATATTGGAATGTCTCGTTACTTAATTAGTGGTGTTGATGTATGGCTTAATAATCCAAGAAGACCAATGGAAGCATCTGGAACATCTGGAGAAAAAGCATCTGTAAATGGTGTTGTAAACTGCAGTATCTTAGATGGTTGGTGGGCAGAAGGTTATGATGGCACAAATGGTTGGGCTATTGGTACAAATGCAAGTTATAATTCTTATGATGAACAAGATAAAGCTGATAGCAATAGTTTATATCATTTATTAGAAAATAAAATTATTCCAGCTTATTATAATCAAGACCAAAGAGGAATTTCTAATGAATGGTTAACATTAATGAAAAATTCAATAAAAACAACTGGTGGAAAATATAGTACATCTAGAATGGTTATTGATTATATCAATGATTTATATATGCCTTTATGTAATTTGAATAGAAAATATTTCCAAAACTTAGACAATGTTATGAGTTTTGTTGATTGGAAGAAAAATGTAAAACAAAATTGGAAAAATATAAAAATCACACAAGACAGAAATGTTGATAATGGTAAGTTTAATGCAGGAACTCAGATTACTGTAAATTGTGAAGTTGAGTTTCCAAACATAGATGAAAAAAATGCAGAAGTACAAGTATATTTTGGACAAGTTCAAGATAATGGAACTGTTAAAAATGTATATACTGAAGAAATGAATAAAGTTGGTGAAGAGAATGGAAAGAGCTTCTATGAAGCTAATTTGGAATTAACAACTGGTGGAAATTTTGGATATACATTTAGAGTAATGCCAAGACATGAAATGCTTATAGATTCTGAAAATCTAGATCTTGTAAAATGGATTGAAAAATAAGGTTTACTTTTATGTAAACATGTAGTATAATAGTTATGTTCGAAGGTTTTTATATGAAACCAAATTGTTTGTTAGTGTCGAAAGGAGATTCTTATGGCACGTAGAAGACATGATGTTGGTCGGAAGAAGGACAGCTATGCAGGCAGTCTTGCACATAACTTGGATGGTGGAAATGTAGAGGAGGTATTTACTTACTCGGAGAAAACACCGAAGGAAGAAGCAAGACAGGCACAGAGAAATCGACATCATCACATTATGAAGAAGCTGGAACAGGCTAAAGCAAAGCATATCTAAAGTGCTTTGTGACTAAAAAGGCTGTGTGCATCACTCGGTGCACACGGTCTTTTTGTATTTTTACAAATAATTTATAAAAAATATAATATTGAATTTTTTGATACATCAGGAAAAAGAGAAGAAAAAATCAAACAGATAGTAAAAATACTTTAGAAAAATACTTGAAAAATTTGCATTTTGTGTTATACTAGTTAATGATTAAAAAAAGAAGAGGGGTAGAAATATGAAATCAGATTTAAGAAAAACAAAGATTGTTGGAACAATCGGACCATCTAGTGAAAACAGATTAAAAGAATTATTTGATGCAGGATTAAATGTATGCAGAATTAACTACTCACACGGTAGCTATGATGAACAAGAATGGAAAACACAAGAAATTATTAAATTAAGAGAACAATACGATTTACCAGTTCCTATGATTTTGGACATGCAAGGTCCAGAAATAAGAACAGGAATGTTAGTTACTGGAAAGAATGAAAAAATTCCATTAGAAGATGGACAAAAATTCGTTTTAGTTAACGAAGATATTATCGGAGATAAAGATAAAGTTTCTGTAACATACAAAGATTTATATAAAGATGTACAACCAGGAACAAAAATTTTAATAGATGATGGTGCAATCGAATTAAAAGTTGATGAAATCGTTGACAAAGATATTCATTGTACAGTAATTCATGGTAATCCTTTAGGAAGTAGAAAAACTATGAATTTACCAGGAACAATAATTCGTTTACCAGCTTTAAAAGAAAAGGATATAAACGATTTAAAAGCAGCTTGTGCACATGAATATGATTATGTTGCAATTTCATTTGCAAGAAATTTAGATGATATTGCACAAGTTAGAAAAGTATTAGATGAAAATGGTGGTAAAGATATTAAAATCATTACTAAAGTTGAAAATGTTGAAGGTCTATCAAACATGGAAGATATTGTTAAAGCAGCTGATGCTCAAATGATAGCTCGTGGTGATATGGCTACAGAAACAGACTTTACAGAACCACCTGTAATGCAAAAGAAATTCATTAAATTAGCTAATAGAGGAAATAAACCAGCAATTACAGCTACACAAATGTTAGAATCAATGATGAATAACCCATTACCAACAAGAGCTGAAGCTTCAGATGTTGCTAATGCTATTTATGATAGAACAAGTGCAATCATGCTTTCTGGTGAATGTGCTATGGGTAAATTCCCATTAGAATGTATCCAAACAATGGACAAAATTGCTAAAAGAGTTGAACCAACAATTAACTATTGGAAGAGATTTGATGAGAATACAAACATCGAATTAAATACATTAGAAGATAATATTGCTTATTCAACTTGTGTAATGGCTAAAAACATGAAAGTTGATGCTATTGTATGCTATACAAATTCTGGTGATTCTGCTAGAAGATTAGCAGGAATGGGAGCAGGATGCCCAATCTTAGCTGTTACAGATAATAAGAGAACATTCCGTCAATTAGGATTAGCTTGGAATGTATATCCAGTTTATGTTGATTCTGCTGAAAATACAGATAAAACAGTTGAAGCTGGAATTGAAAAATTAAAAGCTAAGGGAATATTAGAAAATGGAGATAAAGTTATTTTAGCTGGAGGACACAATTTTGTAAATGGTGTTAAAGAAAGCAAAATGATTGGTGGATATGCTGTTATCTAATTTTAAACTGAAAATTTTATTTTGATATAATTTAAAGATGACAATTCTAGGAGAGTTGCCATCTTTTTTTACTAATATTTTTAATAAGTATTGTTTAAGAAAATAAAATAAAGTATAATTAATAAGTAAATAAAATTTTTGGAGAATTTATGAATTATTACGAGATTCTAAATGTAGAAAAAGATGCAAGCAAATCTGAGATTCGAAAAGCTTATAAGGGATTAATTAAAAAATATCATCCAGATGTATATAGTGGCAATAAAAATATAGCAGAAGATATGTCTATGAAAATAAATGAAGCTTATGAAGTTTTATCTAATGAAAAATTAAGAAACGAATATGATATCGAATTAAAAAATCAAGAGCAAAGCAATATAAATTATGTAGCAAATGATTTTTACCAATATGCATCTAATAGAGTAAATGAAAATTCAAGTGAAAATGATCATAAAAATAATTATAGAAATAGTTTTCATTCTGAATTTTATAATTCACATATTAAACCTACTGAAGATTTTATGTCAGAGAAATTCGACAATTTAAAAAGCAGGCAAAAGATTATAGTGTTTTTAGCATTTTTATTTATAATTTGTGTTATGATATTTTTTACATTTTTAGATTATTTGAAATTTGTACCAAGTAAAAAAGAAATTGAAAAAGAAGATTATCCAAATAATTTTATTTTTGTTGAGAAAACAGATGTAGAAGATGTTGAATTTCGACAATTTTCTACATAAAAAGTAAAAAAGTGGAAAAAATCTAATAAAAAAACACTTGAAATTTCTGATATAGATAGTATAATACTTATAGATATTAATTTATTTCACAAATTCATATTTTTTTGTAATCTAATTCTTTATTTCAAAATAGGAAGAAAAGCAATAAAATATTATGGGGGTAGCAACAAAAAGTGTAGCAAAAACTACACTTTTTTGTGTTGTATTTTATATTGGCTATAATGTAAAAAATGTTAAATATAAAATGAAGCTTTGTACAGGTGTTCAATTCCATTCTGGAATGTGCTTTCAATATGAAGAAATAGTTAATATTAAAAAGTTTATAGAAAAAAGGCATTTTCGCAATGCCTTTTAAAAATATTTTAAATATATTAATTTATTTGCATAAATCATTCATTGAATACATACCATTATCTTTGTGTACTATAAACTCAGCAGCCTTGATAGCACCATCTGCAAAAACACTTCTAGAAGTTACATTGTGAGTGATTTCTAAGGATTCATTATCACCAAAGAAAATAACAGTATGTTTACCAGATTCAGTTCCACCACGTAATGAATGAATGCCGATTTCGTTCTTTGAACGTTTTTCTCTTTTTGAATGTCTATCATATTCGTAGTGAAAAGAATTGTCACAAGCTTCATTAATGCTATTAGCTAAAATAAGAGCAGTACCACTTGGTGCATCTACTTTTCTATTGTGATGAGTTTCTACAATTTCGATATCTGAGTCAGGTAATTTTTTTGCTAATGATGCAACTAATTTTGCCATTAAATTTATTTCGTAAGACATATTTGAAGATTGAAAAATTGGTAAAGATTTAGCATATTCAGTTATCTTTTCTTGTTCTTTATCACTAAAACCAGTAGTAGCAATTACTATTGGAATATTATTTTTTTTAGCAAATTCTAAAATAGGGAATGTGGCTACTGGAACAGAAAAATCAATAATAACGTCTGGAATTATATTTATTGAATGTACATCTGTAAAAACAGGAAAATTATTATCGCCAGTATCTATTTTATCAACTCCACATATGACTTCCACATTTTGATTTTCTTTTATTTGAGTAGCGAGAACTTGACCCATTTTTCCATTACAACCATTAATTAAAACTTTAAGCATATTTAAATCTCCTTTTATTATAATATATTGATACCATGCATATTAGAGTTTGTCAGATTTACCTGCTTCAAGTAGCTTGGTATTCTTTTTAGCTTTTAAAAATTTAAAGAATTCTTTTGTTGCACAATATTTATCTACTAAAGTAACTATGTAGCTTTCTTTAAATTTAGGTGGCACAATTGTTAAAGGCCACATATGTTTTATAATAATATCTTTTTCCATATCATTTAGATCGAAAATATCTAATGCATTTTCTAGAGCTATTCTTGGATGTCTAAAAAGATGAAACTTTTTTTGACCTTCAACATGTTTATTTCGCCAATTATAGAAATAGAAATCATGTAACATTGCACCACGAGTAGCTGAAATATAATCTAATTTTAATTTCTTACAAATTAAAAAAGTATAAAGAGCAACTTCTTCACAATGAGCATATCTTGAGGAATTAATATGTTGAATATGATCCTTTAAAGCAGTTACATTTGAATTTTCAGTTATATCTTTAATTATTTCTTTAAATTCTGCAATATTTTCTTTTGAAATAGAAGATGCATTTTCATTAATTTCTATTAATTCATTAGTTAAATCAAATGAATTAATAGAATCTGTTGAAGAAGTATTATCTTTTGTTTTCATTATTACAAATATTCCTTCCATATTATAAATATTCGTTTTTTAAACATCTAGATTTAGTATAGCATATTTATTTAAGTAAACCAAAGGCTATTAATTCCTTTTTTAAAATTTCTTTATTAGTATCACTTAAAGAAATTAGAGGAAGTCTAGGTGTACCACCACCAAAACCTAATATATTGCAAGCTTCTTTAACGGGAATTGGATTAACTTCACTAAATAAAGCTTTTATTAAAGGAATTGCATTTAATTGAAGTTTTATTGCTTCTGCAATATTTCCGTCAAAGAAATTTTGAGTAATATTATGAGTATATTTAGGAGCAATATTTGATAAAACTGAAATTACACCAATACCACCAACAGCAAGAATTGGAGTGATTTGATCATCGTTTCCAGAGTAAATGTGTAAATTTTCTCCACATAGATGCGAAATTTCTGCAATTTGAGATAAATTTCCACTAGCTTCTTTAATTGCAACTATGTTTGGGATTTTAGAAAGTTCAACACATGTGCTTGGAAGAATATTAACACCAGTTCTGCTAGGAACTGAATACAAAATAATAGGTAAATTTGTTTCTTTTGCGATAGCAGAGTAGTGAGCGATAAGACCGGCTTGAGTAGTTTTATTATAATATGGGGTAACCACTAATGCACCATCAACACCAATACTTTCGGCATATTTAGTCATCTCAATAGCATTTTTTGTACAATTAGCACCTGTACCAGCAATAACTGGAATTCGTTTATTAACTTTTTGAACAGCGAATTGTATTGTTTCTTTTTTTTCATCTAAAGTCATTGTTGAAGCTTCACCTGTTGTACCACAAACAATTATTGCATCGACTTTTTCTGAAATTTGATATTCAATTAATTTTCCAAAAGCTTCAAAATCAACTTTGTCATCTTTTGTAAATGGTGTTATTATAGCTGTACCACAGCCTTTAAAAATAATTTCTTTCATGTATAATCTCCTTTATATGAGACTAAAGTTGTATAAAAATATAATTATATTTTTTATATATAGTATTATATGCTAAAACTTGAAAAAATCAAAGTATTTTAGTGGAATTTTTGAATGCTAAATTTCACAAATTAATCACAATTAAATGGTTGAAATTGATATAAGTAAATGATATAATATGCACGAATTTATAGAAAAAAGGAAGAGAAAAATGGAATTTTTTAAGACACTTTGGAAAAACAAAAAATTAGCAGTAGAGCTTGGAAAAAATGATTTCAAGAATAGATTTGCAAGTACAAGCCTTGGAACAATTTGGGGGTTTGCTCAACCATTTGTTTTTATGATTACTTATGTTATTGTTTTTCAATATATATTAAAAACAGGTAGTTCAGGAGAATATCCTTATGTTGTATGGTTTTTACCAGGTATGGCAATGTGGATGTTTTGCAATGATGCAATTATGAATGCAAGTAATTCAATAAGATGTTATAGTTACTTAGTAAAAAAAGTTGTATTTCCAGTAGATATCATACCAATAATATCTTTAACATCTTCTAGCTTTATAGGATTATTTTTAATTTTGATTGCTGTTCTTGCATCATCAATTTATGGCTTTTTTCCTAATTTATTAAATGTTTTATATATTATTTTTTGTGCATTTGTTTTTATAATAGCATTTACAAGATTTACATCTGCATTAACTACATTAGTGCCAGACTTTGCACAATTGTTAACAATTTTAATGCAATTATTTATGTGGTTCTCACCAATTGTATGGAATTTAAGTATGATTCAAGGCAAATTATGTATATTGTTTAAAATGTTTCCATTTACTTATTTGATAGAAGGATTTAGACAAGCTTTTATACCAGCTTCTACAATAATAACTGAGCATCACGGTTTATATACAATTATATTTTGGTGTATTACAATTTTCATATTTTTATGGGGAAATGTAATATTTAAAAAGAGTAAGAAAGACTTTGCTGATGTATTATAAAACATTTTGCAAAATTAAAGTTTAAGAGGAAAAAGATGGACAAAATAGATATATTACTTGCCACATATAATGGAGAAAAATTTTTAAGAGAACAGCTAGATAGTATATTAAATCAGACTTACAAGAATTTTAATTTAATTATTTCAGATGATGGTTCAAATGATAAAACACTTCAAATATTAAAAGAATATCAAGAAAAGGATAATAGAGTTATTGTTTATAATCATAAAAAGAATTTAGGTGTGATATCAAATTTTGAATTTTTATTAGAAAAAGTAAATTCAAAATATTTTATGTTCTCAGATCAAGATGATGTTTGGAATAATACTAAAATTGAGAAGAGTTTAGACAAGCTTAAAAGTGAAAATGCGGATTTAGTATATACAGACTTAGAAATTGTTGATGAAAATTTAAAAACAATATATCCATCATATTGGAAGTATAAAAAAATATATAGCAAAATAATCAAATATAATAATTTTAATGCTTTATATTTAAATAATTTTGTTACTGGTTGTACAATACTTGCAAAAAGTAAATACATATCAGATATATTGCCTTTGCCAAAAACAAGCAAATATGTATTACATGATTATTGGACAGCTTTGGTTATAAGTGCAAATGGAAAAATTAGTTATTTATCAGAAACAACAATAAAATATAGACAACATACAGAAAATAGAGTTGGTTCAAGTAGAAAATCAGATCAAATAGAGAGCTTTGAAGAACTTAGAAATTTATTTATAGATGTAAAAATTGAACATTTTGAGATTTTAAAAAGATATCAAAGTAGAATAAAATCACAGAAAATTACTAAATATACAAATGATGCTTTGGAATATTTTGAACAACTAAAAAATGTTAAAATAATAAACTTTAGAAAATGGATTTTATATTTTAAATTATATAGATATGAAGAATTTGTTTATTCAATACAAAATTTTATAATTTTAAATATACCAGTTTTAGGAAAAATTGCTTTTAAATTAAAAAAGCATAAATAGGAAGGTAGAAAATGGACGATACTGTTGTAAAAATAACAAATTTAGTAAAAGAATATAAGATGTATACCAGAAAAAAAGATAGATTAATAGAAACATTGTTTCCATGGACTCAAAGACATGGAACTTTTAGAGCAATGGATAATTTGAATTTAGAAATTCATAAGGGAGAAGTTTTAGGTATATTAGGAAAAAATGGAGCTGGAAAATCAACTTTATTAAAAATGATTACAGGTGTTGTTGTTCCAACATCTGGAGAGCTTAAAGTAAATGGAAAAGTTAGTTCACTATTAGAGCTTGGAACTGCTTTTAATATGGAACTAACTGGATATGAAAATATTTATCAACATGGTGCTGTTATGGGATTAACACATGAACAGATAAAAGCGAAAGAACAAGAAATAATAGAGTTTGCTGATATTGGAGACCATTTAAATCAACCTGTAAAAACATATTCTTCTGGTATGTTTGCTCGTTTAGCCTTTGCTTGTGCTATAAATGTTGACCCAGAGCTTCTTATTGTTGATGAAGTTTTGTCAGTTGGAGATATGGCATTTCAATTAAAATGCTTTAAAAAATTTGAACAATTTAAAGAGGCTGGAAAAACAATTATATTTGTAACACATAGTGTTGCAGATGTTTTGAAGAACTGTACTAGAGCTATTATAATTGATGCAGGAAAGAAAATTTATGATGGTGATGTAAAAACTGGTGTTGAAAAATATAAAAAAATTATTGTCGGATTAAATCCAGATGAAATTCTAGAAAATGAAAATGTAGAATCTGAAAATCAGTTTAAAGTGGCAGATTTAGATAATGAAGAATGGAAAACAAAATTTGTTCAAAATCCTAATATTACAGAATATGGAGATAAAAGAGCAGAAGTAATTGATTATGGTATGTTTAATCTAAATGGACAACCTATAAATACATTTGATAATAGTGAAACAATACTATTAAAATCAAAAATCAAATTTAATCAAGATGTTACTGATCCAATTTTTACAGTAACTGTAAAAGACTTCCATGGCAATGATATCGCTGGAACTAATACTGAAATAGAAAGAGTAATTACTGGAAAATATAAAAAAGGTGATGTGATAGTTTGTGAGTTTAAGCAAAAAATTCCGGTAGCAGCTGGAAAATATACATTATCATTCAGTTGTACGAAGTATAATTTGAATGGAGAACTAGAAGTGTTAAATAGAAAATATGATGCATTACTTATTGAAGTAATAACTACTAAAAATACAGTTGGTATTATTAGATTAGATTCTAATATTAAAATACACAAGATATAGTCTTGAATTAGAAATAATTTATTTTCTAGTTAGGTTTGTGACTTAAGAAAGGAAAAAAGAATGAAACTTAATTTGGATTTTTATACAGAAGATGAAAAAAATGTTCTTGATGAAAAAGTAAAGGAACAATTGAAAAAATATTTTTTAAATATAGATTGTAATCTAGAAATAAATGAAAATACAAGTGTTGATGATTATTTAATTTTAACAGATTCTAGAAAAAATATAGTTTCTTGGTATGAATTCAAAAATAATGCTAATGCTTTAGAATTAAATCCAAATTTGGGAGAAATTACAGGCTTTTTATGCGAAAAATTTAAAGATGTTGTATGTATATCAGATAGCAAAGAAAAAGGATTTGCAATTTCAAATAGATATGCTAAAAATAAAAATTTAGAGGTTATAGTTGCAAATTATAAAAAAGTAAATTTTAGCAAAAACTTTGATTATGTTTTAATAATTGGTGAAGAAAATTTTGAAAAATTAATAGATAAAATAAAATTTGCAAAAGAACATCTAGCAAAAGATGGAAAAATTTTAGTAGCATTTAATAATAAATTTGGTATGCAATATTGGACAGGAATTAAAGCCAAAGAAAAAGAACAGTATTCTACAATTACAGGAAAAACGAATGGAATTACATTAGATAAAGTTGAAAATGAAATTGAAAGACTATCTTTAAATCATAAAGTTTATTATCCATTACCAGATTATAAATTAACAAATGCTATTTTTTCAGATGAATATTTACCAGATTCAAAAAATATGATGTCAAGAAACCTAGTTTATGCTAAAGAAGATGAATATTGTGAATTTGGACAAAGAGAAGCTTATATAGAGTTATTAAAAGAAAATAAAGATAAATTCAAATTATTTGCAAATTCATATTTTATAGAAATATCTAATGAAAATATAGAAAATGAAATAAAGTATGTTAATTTTGAAATATATAGAAAACATGAATATAATATAAAAACAGTTATAAAAGATACTGTTGTTGAAAAAACTGCAAATGATGAACTAGCTCAAAATCATATAAATACAATAGAAAAAAATATTGATATATTAAAAAATAAGAATATCAAAACATTAGATAAATATGAGAATAATAAAATAATTAGTCGTTTTGTAAAAAATGCAATATCTTATGATAAATATATAGTAGATATTTGTGAAAAAGAAGGCAAAGATAAGGCTTTTAAACTATTAGAAGATTTTAAAACAAAAATTTTGGACAAATTTGAAATTATAAATAAGCCAGAAGAAAATGTATTTAAGAAATATTGTATAGAAGAAGATTTTAGTGATTTACATTATGTAGAAGATGGCTTAATTGATTTAAATCCTTCAAATTGTTTTGTTGTAGATGATGAGCCATATATCTATGATCAAGAATGGTACGAGAAAAATGTGCCAATAGAATTTATTTTATATAGAACCTTGTTTTATAATCATAATCTTGCAAAATATATTCCAAAGGAAGAATTATATGAGCATTTTGGAATTTCGAAATACATAGAAAAATTTGAACAATTGGATAATGCTATTCAAGATAGTATTAGAAATAAATACTTTTGGAATTTACATGTAAAAAGTGTATCATATATAGGTAGAAAAAATAGAGAATTGATACAAAAAGATAATATGATAAATAAAACAAATGCAGAATTAACAGAATCTAATAGAATAAAAAATGAATTAGAAAAGCAGAATATTGAGCTAAAGAAAAAATATGAAGAAATAGGCAATACTATTTCAAACTTGAATACACAAGTTACATTAGCAAATGGTAGAGCAGATGATTTTGAAAGTAGATTAAGAATAATAGAAAAATCATTATCTTGGAGAATTACAAAACCTTTAAGATATATTAGCTGGGTATTTAATTTTAAAAATAAAATAAAATTAGTAGATAGAATTATGCCACCAGGAAGCAAAATGCGTGATATATATGAGAAAAATAGACATCAAAGAATATTAAAGAAAGTAACTGATACATTTTTGCCATATACAGATCTAGAAACCGCTGAATATTGGGCTAAAATGCTTGAAAGAGAAAATAATATAATATTATCACCAATAAATGCATATTATTCTTGGATAATAAATAATGAACCTAACAAAGAAGAATTAGAAAAACAAAAAAATGTAAAATTTGCCTATAATCCAAAGATTAGTATTATAATTCCTCTTTATAATACACCAGTGAAGTTTTTTAGAGAACTACTATATTTTATGCATGAACAAACATATCAAAATTGGGAATTATGTTTAGCTGATGGTAGCAAAGAGCCTTTAGAAGAAATTAAAAGCATGATAAAAAATGAAACAAGAATAAAATATAAATTTATAGGTGAAAATAAAGGAATTTCTGGAAATACGAATGAAGCTTTATCTTTAGCTACAGGTGATTTTATTGCTTTATTAGATCATGATGACTATTTATCAAAAGACTGTTTATATGAAGTTGTAAAATGTATCAACGAAAATCCAAATGTAGAGTTTATTTATACAGATGAAGATAAAGCAACAGAGTTTGATGCAGAAAGATATGAGCCATTTTTTAAACCAGATTTTGCAAGAGATACATTAAACACTACTAACTATATATGTCATTTTAGTGTATTTAAGAAAGAATTGATGGATAAATTAAAAGGCTTTAGAAGTGAATTTGATGGAGCACAGGACTATGATATTATTTTAAGAATGGCTGATAATACAAAAGAAATAGTGCATATTCCTAAAATATTATATCACTGGAGGGTTCATAGAGCATCAACAGCAATGCTTGGAGATGCTAAACCATGGGCTTTTGAAGCTGGACTACTTGCTGTACAAGATTATTTAAAGAGAAATCATATAAAAGGTAGAGCTGAACATGGAAAGTCATTAGGAACATATAGAATAATATACGATATTGAAGGTAATCCAAAAGTATCTATAATTATTCCTAATAAAGATGGTATAGATATATTAAAGGTATGCGTAGATTCTATTTTAGAAAAAACAACCTATAATAATTATGAGATAAATATTATAGAAAATAATAGTGAAGAAAAAGAAACTTTTGAATATTATAAAGAATTGAAAGAAAATCCAAGAGTTAATATATTGTATTATCCAGAAAAAGGATTTAATTATTCTAAAATAATAAATTATGGTGTTAGACATTCAGATGGAGATTTTATAGTTCAATTAAATAATGATACTGAACTTTTAACTCCAGACTGGTTAGAAAATATGATTGGTTATTGCCAAAATGATGAAGTTGGAGCTGTTGGAGTTGCATTATATTATCCAGATGATACTTATCAACATGCGGGTATTATTATTGGAATGCTAACTTTGGCAGGACATAGATTTAAGAATTTACCTAGAAACTCACATGGATATTTTGCTATGGAAGGAATGATTCAAGATTTATCAGCAGTAACAGCAGCTTGTATTATGACTAAAAAGTCTACTTATGAAGATGTTGGATATATGAATGAAGATTTGGCTGTTGCTTTTAATGATATTGATTTTTGCATGAAAATAAGACAATTAAATAAGAGAATAGTATACAATCCATTTATAGAGTTTTATCACTATGAATCTAAAACAAGAGGCGAAGAAAATACACCAGAAAAACAGGCGAGATTCGTAAATGAAATAAAAACGTTTAAGTCTATTTGGCAAAAAACTATGGATAAAGGTGATCCATATTACAATAAAAATTTAGATTTAGATAATACAGATTATACAGTTTATCCAGGAAAAAGAGATTGAGGAGTATTTGAATAATAATGAGAAAAATTATAAACATATTTAATCAAGTAAAATTTTATTTTAAAAAATATGGAATGAAAGCAACAATAAAAAAATGTTTAAGAAAGATATTTTGGGAAAGAGGAAAAAATCAAGAGTTTTTAAATTATCAAAGGTGGATAAGCGAAAATGAACCAAATGCAGAAGAATTAGAAATGCAAAGAAATCATAAATTTAATATAGAACCTAAAATTAGTGTTGTAGTACCAATGTATAATACTAATGAAAACTTTTTTAAAGATTTGGTTGAATGTATGAAAAACCAAACATATTCAAATTGGGAATTGTGTTTGGCTGATGGAAGTCCAGAAATTGACGAAAAATTAAAGAAATATTATGAAAATGATAATAGAATAAAATATAAGCATTTAGAAAAAAATGATGGGATATCAGGAAATACAAATGAAGCTTTAAAGATGGTTACAGGAGAGTATATTGGATTGCTAGACCATGATGATGCAATTCCAGTATTTGCATTATATGAAATAGTAAAGTGTATAAATGAACATCCAGGTGTAGAGTTTATTTATACTGATGAAGATAAGATAATGAATACTTTGCAACATAGATGTGATCCACATTTTAAGCCGGATTTTGCACCAGATACTTTAAGTTCAAATAATTATATAACACATTTCACAATTATGAAAAAAGAACTTATGGTAGATAAGATAGGTGGATTTAGAAAAGAATATAATGGGGCTCAAGATTTTGATTTGGTATTAAGAGCAAGTGAATTGACTGATAAAATAGTACATATTTCAAAAGTTTTGTATCACTGGAGAGTTCATAATGGTTCAACAGCGAAAGTTGCAGATGCTAAACCTTATGCTTATGAAGCTGGAAAAAAAGCAGCACAAGACCATATAACAAGAATGGGAAGAAAAGGAACTGCTGACCATGGTGGAGATATTCCTGGTGTGTATGAGATTGAATATGAAGTTGAAGGCAACCCAAAGGTTAATATTTTAATTCCTAATAAAGATGGAATTAAATTTTTAAAGAAATGTGTTAATTCAATATTAGAAAAAACTACTTATGATAATTATGAAATAGACATTATTGAGAACAATAGTAAAGAAGAGGAAACATTTAAGTACTACGAAGAATTACAAAAAAATAGTAAAATAAAAATACTAACTTATCCCGAAAAAGGATTTAATTATTCAAAAATTATAAATTATGGTGTAAAAAATGTTGACGGCGAATTTGTAATGCAATTAAATAATGATACAGAACTTATTACAGGAAATTGGCTTGAAAAATTTATTGGATATGCACAACGAAAAGATGTTGGAGCAGTAGGAGCTAGACTATATTATGCTGATCATTCAATCCAACATGCTGGAATTGCTTATGGTATTGGTGGACTAGCTGCAAATTTAATGCCAGGTGTTCCTTATGGAAGTCATGGATATTTTGGACGAGAATGTTTAACACAAAATTTAAGTGCAGTTACTGGTGCGTGTTTGTTTGCTAGAAGAGAAATTTATGAAGAAGTTGGATACATGGAAGAAGAACTATTTAAAATAGCTTTCAATGATGTAGATTTCTGCTTGAAAATAAGAGAAAAAGGATATTTGATTGTATATAATCCATATATAGAATTATGGCATTATGAATCAAAAACTAGAGGATATGAAAATACAAAAGAGAAACAAGCCAGATTTGAAAATGAATGTAATAATTTTAAAACAAAGTGGAAAGATTTATTAAGCAAACCAGACCCATATTTTAATATAAATTTTTCAAGAAATACAGCTTTGTATAATATAAGACCAGAGAAAATAGAGGTAAAATAATAGCTTTTTGTAAAGTTATACATTAGAAGGAGAAATATTGTTAAACATGAAAAAAATAGTAGATGTAGTAGAAGAATTTTTCTTGAAAATTTTTGAAAAAATAGGTTTGAAGAAATTTGTAGAATGGTATAGAGCACATCAAGAGGGAATGAGATATTTAGTTTTTGGAGCTTTAGCAACTTTAGTAAATATTGTAGTATATTCTGCTTGTTATTATGCAATACATATAGAGAATGGAATAAGTAATGTTATTGCTTGGGTTGTTGCAGCAATTTTTGCTTACATAACAAATAAATTTTGTGTATTTAATTCAAAAGTTGATACCAATAAAGCTTTAATATATGAGATAGCTTCATTTTTTGGATGTAGACTTTTTACTTTAGCAATTGATGAAGCTATAATGATTATTACAGTAAATAGACTAGCTTGGAATGCTTTGCTAATGAAGATTGTAGCTAATATAGTTGTTATAATTTTAAACTTTGTATTTAGTAAATTAATTATATTTAAAAAAGGAAATAAAGATAATAAATAGGTGGACCAAAATGGGAATAGCTAGTATTTTGATAAACTATAATGATGAAGAAAATACTAAAAAACTAGTAAAAAAACTTGAAAAATTTAGTAGTATATCTAAAATTGTTGTAGTTGATAATTGTTCAAATAAAAAAAATTGTTTCGAAAAACTTAAATTATTGCAAAATAGTAAAGTTACGGTAATTAGAGCTGATAAAAATGGTGGATATAATTATGGAATAAACTATGGAATTCATTTTTTAGAATGTAAAAATGAAAGATATGAGATTTTAATGTGTTCAAATACGGATATAGATATATCAGAAGAGGCAATAGATATTTGTATAAATGAGTTAAAAAAAGAAAATAACATAGCTGTAGTTGCTCCTAAAATGTTAAATAAAGAGAAAAAACAAATAAGAAGATGTAGTTGGAAAATTAGAACTTTTGCTAGAGACATAGTACATTCAACTAGATTACTAGAAATTTTGTTTTACAAAAGATTAAGAAATGGGGAATATAGTAGGCAAGATTTTGAAAAAGATAGATTAGAAGTCGAAGCAATATCTGGTGCATGCTTTTTTATAAAATATGAAGTAGTAAAGAAAATAGATTATTTTGATGATAATGTCTTTTTGTTTTATGAAGAAGATATTTTGGGTACTAAACTAAAAGTATTAAATTATAAAACATACAGTTTGAACAATATTAGTTTTATACATTATGAAAGTCAAACTATTGGCAAAACTATAAATTATTTTAAAAAGATGAAACAATTATTTAAAAGTAAAATTTACTATCAAAGAAGATATAATCATATAAATTTATTACAAGTGTTGTGCTTTTATATTTTATGGTTTTTCAGATGTATAGAGTTATTGATAGAAGTTCCAATTAGAAAAATAATGAAAAAATAAAAGTTAAAATAATATTTTTTAGAATTTCCTCGGCTTATTACAAAATTTAAGAAATTCTAACTTATTTTATGGCACCCTTCCACTAAAGTGAACTCTTTCCATAAAATTGCATAGAATTTCTAAAATTTTTTCATGCACATTCGTCATTCAAAAAAATATTATTTTAACTTTATTATAAGTATTTTAATAAAAGAAATATTCAGTTTCTTTTATTTTTTTGCTCAATTTTGATTTTGAAAAATTCACAAATAAAGTATATAGAATAAAAAATAATACTAATACTGATAAATAGTAGTGTTTCAGTAAATTAGCAACCGTTGACAAAAACGGAAGTTTTGTGATATAACAGATATGATAAAATAAATAAAAAGGCTCTATTTGGAGGAAATTTTGAAAAAGAATATAAAAAATTATAATTTAGATATACTAAAAGAAGAACTAAAAAGTATTGGTGAAAAACCTTTTAGGGCAGAACAAATATTTAAATGGATATATCAAGAGAAAGTTGATAGTTTTGAAAAAATGACTAATTTATCTCTTGAACTTAGAAAAAAGCTAGAAGAAAATTTCACATTAGGAAATTTTAAGATAATAAAAAAATTGGAATCAGTAGATGGAACAAAAAAATATTTGTTTGATGTTCAAGATGAAAAAGATAATATGATAGAAAGTGTTCTTATGCAATATCATCATGGATATACGATTTGTGTTTCTTCACAAATTGGTTGCAAAATGGGGTGTAAATTTTGTGCATCAACAGGAATACCTTTTGAAAGAAGTTTAACATCTGGGGAAATAGTGGAACAATTATTAGCAATAGAGAGAGATACAGGAATTACTATTTCAAATATTGTATTTATGGGTATTGGAGAACCTTTAGATAATTTTGACAATGTAATGAATGCTATAGAAATTATAAATAATCCAAAAGGCTTAAATATTGGTGCAAGACATATTAGTATTTCAACAAGTGGCTTAGTTCCAAAGATATATGAACTTGCAGATAGAGAAGAAAAGATGCAATGTACATTATCAATTTCTTTGCACAGCAGTAATAATAAAAAACGTAGTGAAATGATGCCTGTAAACAATGCTTATCCAATCGAAGAACTTATGGAAGCTTGTAGATATTATATACAAAAAACTAATAAAAGAATATCTTTTGAATATGCACTAGCAAAAGACAATAATGATAATTTAGAAGATGCAAAAGAATTAGTAAAATTATTAGATGGAATGCTAGCACATGTAAATTTGATACCAATTAATCCAATAGAACAAGGAAAATATACAAAAAGTACAAATGAAAATATAATAAAATTTAGAGATTATTTAAATGCAAAGGGTATAGTTGCTACAATCAGAAGAGAACTTGGCTCTGATATAAATGCAGCTTGTGGACAACTTAGACGCCAAAATTTAGAAAAGAAGGATAAATAGAAACTGTATTTAGTTGAGGTGAGATAATTGAAGGTTTTTGCAAAATCTGATATAGGAAAAGCGAGAGATATGAATCAGGATAGTTTTTATGTATCAGATGTAAATGATGGAATTAAGTTATTTATATTAGCAGATGGAATGGGTGGATACAAAGGTGGAGAAATAGCTAGTAAATTAGCTGTTGAGTGCACTAGAAAATATATATGTAACAATTTTCCGGATATATTAAAAGAAAAAGAAGAAATTATGAAACTAATTAGAAGTAGCATAGAATATGCTAATTTAAGAGTATATGAAAAATCGCAAGAAGATGGAGAACTTAAAGATATGGGGACTACTTTAGATGTTTGTATCATATATAATAATAAAGTATTTATTGGGCATGTTGGAGATAGCAGAGTATACAGAATTAGGAAAAACATTATTAGAAGATTAACAACAGACCATAGTTATGTTGAAAAACTAGTAAGAGAAGGAACAATTACTAAAGAAGAAGCAAATCATCACCCTAAAAAAAATATGTTAATGAAAGCTTTAGGTTGTAATTCTTTAGTTGAACCAGACGTAATGTATAAAGGTTTTTTAAAAGATGATAAATTACTTATGTGTTCAGATGGATTAACAAATATGATTTCAGAAAATGAAATATATGATATTCTGTTAAATAATCCTGATGAACCAGCAAATGTATTAATTAACAAAGCAAATGAACAAGGTGGATACGATAATATTACAACAATAATCGTAGATAATATTTAATAGGGTTAAGGAGATAAAATTATGAATCTTATAGGTAAAATGTTGGATAATCGCTATGAAATTTTAGAAAAAATCGGAAATGGTGGTATGGCAACAGTATATAAGGCAAAATGTCATGTACTAAATAGATATGTGGCTATAAAGATATTAAGAGATGAGTTTACAACAGATAGTGAATTTATAAAAAGATTTAATACAGAAGCTCAATCAGCAGCAAGTTTAACGCATCCAAATATAGTTTCAATTTATGATGTAGGAAATGAAGATAATCTATATTATATAGTAATGGAATTAATTCAAGGAAAAACCTTAAAAGAAATTATAAATGAAGATGGCATGCTTTCTTGGAAATGGTCAGTAAATATTGCAATTCAGATTGCATCAGCACTTGAAACAGCACATAAGCACAATATAATACATAGAGATATAAAGCCACATAATATCATTATAACAGAAGATGGAATGGCTAAAGTAACAGACTTTGGTATTGCAAAAGCTGTATCAAATTCAACAATTACAGCTTTTGGAACAACAATTGGTTCTGTACATTATTTTTCACCAGAACATGCAAGAGGTGGGTATACAGATGCAAAGTCAGATTTATATTCACTTGGAATAGTTATGTATGAAATGCTTACAGGAAAAGTACCATTTGATGCAGATACACCAGTATCTGTTGCGTTAAAACAGGTCCAAGAAGAACCAATAGAACCAATAAAGTTAAATCCTAATATTCCTGTTAGTGTAAATAGAATTATTTTAAAAGCAATGCAAAAAGAACCAAGTTTACGTTATCAAAATGCAACTGAAATGTTAAAAGATTTAAGTTTAGCATTAAAGAAGCCAAATGATGATTTTGTTGTATTAGCTTCAAGAAATGATAATTCACCAACACAAAAAGTTCCTACAATATATGAACTTGAGATGGAAAAAAATAATGATAAAAATGCTCCTAAAATGGGAGATGCAACTCATAAAGATGGAAAATTAGCTAAAATTAGAGCTTTTTTTAAAAAACATCCAGTGTTAAAAGTATTTACAATATTATTTGCGTGTATATTATTATTTGTATTAGTAATGTTTTCAACAATTAAAATATTAAATAAAGCAAGACCAGCACAAGCACAAATTCCAGAATTGGTATGGAAGGATACTGAAAACAGATTAAAGAAAGAAGATGCTGAAACTTTATTAAAAAATGCAGGATTTACAGATTATGAAATTCAAGAAGAATATAATGAAAGTGTTGAAGCTGGGTATGTAATTAGTCAAGAACCAGCATATCAATCTAATTATAATATTAACTTAAATCAAAAGATAACTGTATTAGTAAGTAAGGGACAAAAGAAAATAACACTTCCAAAGAAGCTTGTAGGAAAAGAGATTTCTGTAGTTAAGGAAGCTTTAGATAATCTAGAAGCAAAATATGAAATTACAGAAGTAAATGATGAAAAAGTTGCAGCTGGAATATTACTTTCAATGGAGCCAGAAGAGGGAGAAGAAATTACAGCAACAACAGTAATTAAACTTACTGTAAGTAAAGGTAGTGCATATAAAGATATTACTGTTAAAAATGTTGTTGGAAAGTCAGAAGAGGATGCTGTAAACCAATTGAAAGCAGATGGATTTACAGATATAGATGTAGAATATGAAGAAAATACAAACAAATCAGATGGTATTGTTCTAGAACAAAGTGTGGCATCTGGAAAGACAATAAAAGAAAATGAAAGAATTACTTTAACAGTAAACAAATTACCAAAAGAAGCAAAAGTAACTGTAAAAGTTGATGTTAAATCTTTATTTGAAAAATATGCTAAACAAGATAATAGTTCATCTACAAATACAACTAATACTACAGATAATTTGCCTAAAGAAACGTCAAAAAAATTACAAATTGTAGTAGGACCAGATACAATCTTTTCAGAAGAAGTAAACTCAAAAGCAACCACAGTTGAAAAGACTTGGTCAACAACAGGAGTAAAAGAAGTAAAAGTTATTTTTGATGGTGTAACAGTTTATAGAGAAAGCGTAGATTTTAATAAGGGAGACAAAACACTTTCAGTTCCTTAATATAAATGAAATTTAAAGCGGATTAAAATATTTTAATAATTATGAATATTGATGTCCGCTTTTTATATAAAGTTTATAGGTAAAACTGACAAAAACCTAAATAATTAATAAGGAGAGAATACTTTAAAGTGTTCAAAAAATAAAATGACAGATGTAGCAGTATCTATTTTAACAGTAGAACAAGAAGAGGCAACACATGTATTCTATAATTTAGAAACAGCAAGACCAGATTATTTTCATATAGATGTAATGGATGGAAAATTCGTAAAAAAAGATAATTTAGAACTAATGAAAGATTATGCAACTACAATTTCTCATATAAGTAACATTCCAATGGATATTCATTTGATGGTTGAAAATGTTGAAGAAATAATGGATGAATACATCGATTTAGCCCCAGATAGAATTACATTTCATATTGAGGCTATAAAAGATAATGAAAGAGTATTAAATATCATAAAAGAATTAAGAGAAAATGGAATAAAAGTAGGAATTGCAATTAGTCCAGACACTGATGTTGAAAAAGTAAAACCATTTTTAGAAAAAATAAATATGGTTTTGGTAATGACTGTTGTTCCGGGTAATGGTGGTCAAAAATTAATTCCTGAGACAATAGAAAAAATTAAAAATTTAAGAAAATATGCAGATGAAAATTCAATTGATATAGACATTGAAGCTGATGGTGGAATAAATGTAGAAACAGCTGAAGAAGTAAGAATGGCTGGAGCAGATATTTTGGTTTCTGGAGCTTATATAGTTAATTCTGAAGAACCAAGAGATGCAGTAAATTTATTAAAAGGTAGAATTTAATATTTTATTATAAATTGAAAGGGGATTGTTATGAAAAAAATAGTAAAAAAAATCTTTTTAGCAATACTTGTGTTTAGTATAATGTTTGCAACTTTTTCATTTGCAACAGAAACTAACACTCTATATGATAATTCAGATTTAGTAGATTATTCAGATTATGAAAAAGCTTATGAATCAAGTGATTTATACAAAATTGATAAAGATATTGTTATTGCTAACAATATAAATGGAAATGTGTTTGTTATAGGAGATACAGTAACAATAAGTAATGCTGAAATTTTTGGAAATGTATTTGTTATAGCTAAAACATTAAATATTATTAACTCAGATATTGCTGGTTCAATTTTTGCTATTGCTCAAGATGTTGAATTTGGTTCACATGTAGATGATGTATATATGATTGCACAGGATATTGATTTTAATGAGCATACTTCAATTTCTAGAAGTGCTAGAATTAGTGCTAATACAATTGAATTAAATGGAAGTATTGGAAATGATGTTTATGCAATTGTAGATACAATTTCTTTAGGAACAGAACTTGAAATTGATGGTATTTTAAGTTACACAGCAGATAAAGAAATTAGTATTCCAGAAACAGCAAGTATAGGAAATGTCGAATATACTCCAGCAGAAGAAGAAAAAGTTGAAGCTGTGCAATCTTTTAAAGGAATGTCAATTTTAATGTCAGCAGTAAGCTTTATATTTAAGGTTGCCGTTATTAGTGGATTTATAATATTATTTACTAATAAATTTTCAAAAGTTAATAAAGAAACGAAAACAGGAAAAAATATTGCTAAATCATTGGGAAATGGCGCTTTAGCTTTAATATTAGTTCCGATTATTGCTTTTGTACTCTTATTTACAGTAATTGGTGCAGGTTTAGGAGTATTATTATTTGCTATTTATGCAATAGTATTATTCTTGGCTACTTCAGTTGCAGTATTTTCAATTACAGAAATGTTATTTGGAAATAAAGCTAAATCAAAATTAGGACTATGGGGAATGACTCTTGGAACAGCTTTGGTCATTTGGATGTTAGGAAAAATACCAGCAATTGGTTGGGCAATTAGCTTTGTAGTATTTTTAATTGGTTTAGGTGTTATAGTAAGAACTATATTCTTTAAGACAAATAAAAAAGAAGATAATTCAAATGTTATTGTTGGAGAAAAAACTACTGTAGAAAGTGAACCAATAAAAATAGATGACGATAAAAAAGATGTAATTACTTCAGATGATAAAAAAGATGATGAAAATAAATAATTAAAGCTAAATAATATATTAAACATAAGAGGAAAGTTACAAAGTAGCTTTCCTTTTCTAATAAAGAGAGAAATGTAAATTTAACTAGAGAAGGACAAAACAATAATGAAGACAAAAAAAGATGCAAAACAAATAATAAAAATATTAAAAGAATATTATAAAGATGCAACTTGTAGTTTAGACTTTAAAACACCTTTTGAGATGGCAATTGCAGTTATGCTATCTGCACAGTGTACTGATGAAAGAGTAAATAAAGTTACTCCTTATGTGTTTGAAAAATATGGAACACCAGAAAAAATGGCTAAAGCAGAGATTTCAGATTTAGAAAATTTAATTCATTCGTGTGGATTTTTCAAAAATAAAGCTAAAAATATGAAAGCTTGCAGTATTGTTTTAGTAGAAAAATATAATGGAATAGTTCCAAATACAATGGAAGAGTTACAGAAGTTACCTGGAATTGGTAGAAAAAGTGCAAATGTTATTATGCTTGAGGCTTTTCATAATCCTCAAGGAATAGCAATAGATACTCATGCTAAAAGGATATCTAATAGAATGGGGTTTTCAAATAAAAAGGAACCAGAAAAAATTGAGCAAGATCTATTAAAGGTAATACCGAAAGAATATTATTATGATGTGAATCATATATTAGTATGTCATGGAAGAGAAATTTGTGATGCCAGAAAACC
This sequence comes from uncultured Clostridia bacterium, assembly GCA_934140005.1. Lineage (GTDB taxonomy): Bacteria > Bacillota > Clostridia > TANB77 > CAG-508 > Scatovivens. Next base: position 14,952 of record CAKPBB010000002.1, on the reverse strand, counting down.
AAAATGTGAGAAATGTCCAGTAAAAGAATTTTGTAATTATAGTCAATTAAAAAAGCAAATGTGATTTTGAAAAACTAAATGTAAGACATTTTGTAATTATTATTTGAAAACAAACTCTTTAGATTGACTTTAATGCGACATTTTTATATAATAGTTCCAGTAAAAGATTTAAATACTTCAAGGAGGAAATAATGGATTTTATAGAAGAGATAAAACAAAGAGCAAAAAAAGATAAAAAAACTATTGTATTGCCTGAAGCTTCAGATATAAGAACATTAGAAGCTGCAAGAACTGCATTAAAAGAAGATTATGCTAATATAGTTCTTTTAGGAAATGAAGAAAATATTTTAAATATGGCAAAAGAAAATGGATTAGATTTAAGTAAGGCAAAAATAGTAGACCCAAAAAAATCAGAAAAATCAGAAGAATATGCTAAAGCTTTATATGAACTTAGAAAAGCTAAAGGAATGACAGAAGAAAAAGCAAAAGAAACAGTTTTAGATGAAGTATATTTTGGAATGATGATGGTGAAATTAGGAGAAGCAGATGGATTAGTTTCTGGAGCAATTCATTCAACGTCAGATACATTGCGACCAGCTTTACAAATATTAAAAACAGCACCTGGAACAAAATTAGTATCAGCATTTTTTGCTATGGTAGTTCCACATTGCAAATATTCAGATGATGGTGTATTTGTTTTTGGAGATTGTGGTTTAAATCAAAATCCAACAGCAGAAGAATTAGCAGAAATTGCAAAATCATCAAGTGAAAGCTATGAAAAATTAACAGGTAAGAAATCAAAAATAGCAATGCTTTCTTATTCAACAAAAGGAAGTGCTAAATCAGAATTGGTAGATAAAGTTGTAGAAGCTACAAAATTAGTAAAAGAAACATATCCAGAACTTGAAGTTGATGGAGAATTACAATTAGATGCAGCAATAGTACCTGCAGTTGCTAAAAGTAAAGCTCCTGGTAGTGAAGTGGCAGGACATGCAAATACTTTAATATTCCCAGATTTAGATGCTGGAAATATTGGATATAAATTAGTTCAAAGATTAGGCAATGCAGAAGCTTATGGACCTTTATGCCAAGGTATTGCAAAGCCAGTAAATGACTTATCAAGAGGTTGCAGTAGTGAAGATATAGCTGGTGTTATTGCAATTACAGCTGTTCAAGCACAAATGTAGTGATTTGTTAAATATATATTGTATATAATTTCATAAAGTTACATTATAATTTTCTTATGCAATCATTTATTTAATGTAATTTCAAACTAAAAAGATTGTAAATAAAAAATATGAGGATAATAAAAATGAAAATTTTAGTATTAAATTGTGGAAGCTCATCTTTAAAATATCAATTGATTGATATGACAGATGAATCTGTTATGGCAAAAGGAACTTATGAAAGAATAGGAGAAGAAGAAGCTTTTTTAACACATAAAGTAAATGGAGAAAAGTATGTTATTAAAAAGCCTACAATGAATCATACAGAGGCAATTGAAGTTATGTTAGAGCAATTACTTCATAAAGATTATGGTGTTATAAAATCTTTAGATGAAGTAGATGCTATTGGACACAGAACAGTTCATGGTGGAGAAATATTTAATAAATCAGTTATTATTACAGAAGAAGTAATAAATCAAATAAATGAATGTGCTGTTTTAGCGCCACTTCATAATCCAGCTGGAATTTTAGGAATTCGTGCTTGCCAAGAAGCAATGCCAGGTAAGCCAATGGTAGCAGTATTTGACACAGCATTCCATCAAACAATTCCACAAGAAAATTATTTGTATCCAATTCCTTATGAAATGTATGAAAAATACAAAATAAGAAAATATGGATTCCATGGAACATCTCATTTATATGTTTCAAGAAGAGTTGCTGAATTACAAAACAAACCAGTAGAAGATTTAAAAATAGTAACATGTCATTTAGGACAAGGAGCTAGTATTGCAGCTGTTGATGGGGGAAAATCAATAGATACATCAATGGGATTAACACCTTTAGGAGGATTTCCTATGGTTACTCGTTCAGGAGATTTAGATCCATCAGTTGTATTAGAAATAATGGATAGAGAAGGACTAACAACTAAAGAAGCAAGCAATTTATTAAATAAAAAATCAGGTTTATATGGAATTACAGGTTTAAATCCAGATTTCAGAGAAATTGAATTAGCTTCTTATGAAGAAGAAAAATATCCAAAAGCTAAAATCGCTATTGAAATGTTTACAAAATCTATAGCTCAATATGTTGCTAAATATGCTGTTTCTTTAAAAGGAATTGATACAATAGTATTTACAGGTGGAATTGGTGAAAATCAAATAAATATTAGAAAGAAAATATGTGAGAATTTAGAGTGGATGGGCGTAAAATTAGATTTAGAAAAGAACAATGTCAGAGGAGAAGAAATAAAAATTTCTGCTGATGATTCTAAAATAAATGTATATATTGTTCCAACTAATGAGGAATTAGTTATAGCAAGAGATACAAAAACTTTGGTTGAAGGAATGAAAGCATAAGTTTAACTTGCGAATAAATCAAGAAAGGAAAAAACTTTATGAAAATATTAGTATTAAATTGCGGAAGCTCATCTTTGAAATTTCAATTAATTGATATGGAAAATGAAGAGCGTTTGGTTAAGGGAAATTTTGAACGAATTGGTGGAATGAAAACAACTCTTAAATTAAATATAAGAGGAGAAAAAACTGAAATTTTAAGAATCGCTAGAGATTATGATGAAGCAATTAAATTCGTTTTGGAAGTTTTACAAAAACCAGAAAACAACTTAATAAGTAGTTTAGACGAAATTGAAGCAGTAGGACATAGAATTGTTCATGGTGGAGAAAAATTTGGAGAATCTGTATTTATTACTGAAGACGTAATAAAAGAAATTGAAAAATGTATAGATTTAGCTCCACTTCATAATCCAGCAGGTTTAGCAGGTATAAGAGCTGCACAAAAAGTTTTACCTAATAAACCAATGGTAGCAGTATTTGATACTGCTTTCCATCAAACAATGCCTGCAAAAGCTTATATTTATCATATACCATATAGATATTATACAAGCTACAAAATAAGAAAATATGGATTTCATGGAACTTCACATAGATTTGTAGCTAATAGAGTTGCAGAACTAATGAATAGAAATATTGAAGATATGAAAATAATTACTTGCCATATTGGACAAGGTTCTTCAATTTGTGCAATAGATAGAGGAAATTCAGTAGATACATCAATGGGATTAACACCATTAGCAGGTATACCAATGGCTACAAGAAGTGGCGATATAGATCCTGCAATTATTCCATATATTATGAAAAAAGAAAACTTACAACCAGAAGATGTTGAGGAAATGTTAAATAAACAATCTGGTGCTTGGGGTGTTTCTGGAGTTTCTTCAGATTATAGAGATGTTGAAGATGGATATAAAATGAATGATCCTCGTTCAGTATTAGCTTTAGATAGTCAAGCATATAGAATAGCTCAATATATTGGACAATACTATGTTACTCTAGGTGGATTAGATGCACTTGTATTTACAGGTGGAGTTGGAGAAAATGGTTTTGAAACAAGAGAAAGAGTTTGTGAATATATAAAAGTTCTTGGCATTGATTTGGATAAAGAAGAAAATCATGTTAAAGGTAAAGAAAAATGTATTTCAACATCTGAATCAAAGGTTCCTGTTTATGTTATTCCAACAAATGAGGAATTGATGATTGCAAGAGATACACATGAACTAGTTATGAGAAATAAATAAGAAGTGCAGAACAATTTCCTATTTTATAAAATAAAAGGACAGTAACTTGATGTTGAAACTGTCCTTTTCATATATAATTATTTGACTATAATAGTTTGAAAATTACTATATATTACCATACCTGGTTTTGCACCTGGTGCTTTTTTTACATATTTAACATAGCAATAATCTATTGGAACATTTAAGCTTAATTCTGATTTACAATTTTCTTTTGCAAGCTTTGCACATTCAAAAAGTACTGTTTCAGGAATATCCTCAATTGGCAAGTTTTTAGAGTTTTTAAGTATGATATGAGAACCATGTATTTTTTGAGCATGAAACCATATATCATTTGGACTTGCAACTTTTGTACGCAAATAATCATTTTGAATATTATTTTTTCCAATATAAATTGTATAATTTTCAAATTCAATAGAGGTTAGTTCATGTTCAGAAGAATTTTTTTGCTTCTTTTTTAAATTATTTTGTTTTTTATTAGAAACATTCTTTTTAGTAACAATATTTTCTGAAATTTCTTCATATATTTCATTGATATCTTTTAAGCTTTTAGCATTTTCCAAAGAAAATACAATACTTTCGATATAGTCTAATTCTTTTTCTGTTTCTTTCTTTTGTTCTGAAACAATAATTAAAGCATTTTTTAATTTATTGTATTTTTTGAAAAATTTATCTATGTTTTTATGTACAGATACACTTTTATCTAATGGAATTTTTATTAAATTATTATTATCGTAATAATTTTCAACCTCTATTTCTGATAAATTGTATGAAGAATTTATTTTATATAAGTTTGCTGTAAGAAGTTCACCATATAATTTATATTTATCCATATCATTACATTCTTTTAATTTTTGATTAATGTTTTCTAATTTTTTTGTTATTTTTTTCAAAGATGCAAGAACAATATGTAATAAATTGTTTTTTGCAGTTTGAAAATGAGTATTTTGTTCTTTAAAGAAATAATAATCATCAATAAAATTATTTATTTGTAAAATTTCACTTGTTTCTGTATTAGCAATAGTAAAGTCATTTCCAAATCTAATAGCTGAAATTTTATTTGTTCCAAAATTAGAAATAATTTCTTTTATTGTATTATATAAATTTGTTAGATCTGTATGTGAAAAATTTGTATCATCTATCTTAAGTCTTTGAAGCAATAGATTAACAAAAGTTTTACTAAAACCAATAAATAAATTTGGTAGAGACTTGCTTAGTATAGAATCTTCTGGTATTAGATTAATAAAATCAGAAGTGTTTTCTAATTCAATAAAACTTTTTTTTGCAATTGGAACAAATTCATATTCATGTGCAGGTAACATTTCACGAGTACTTGTATCAAAATGTTTTATACTATCTATAATAATATTATTTTCATTTGTTAAAACAATATTACTTTGTCTGCTCATTATTTCAATATATAATTTTCGTGTAACTAAGTCGTTAAGTTCATTATAGCAAGAAAATTTGATTTGAACTGTTCTTTCTAAATCATAGTTTGAAATTTCTAAAATTTTTCCACCAACAAGATATTTACGAAGTAACATACAAAAGTTTAAAGCATTTTGAGGATTAGGTTTTGAATATTTTGTAAGACCTATTCTACAAAATTCTGAATCACAAGAAAGTAGAAGTGAATAGTTTTTTCCGTTAACATATAATTCTAAAATAATTTCACTCTTAGTTGGTTGCAATACTTTATTTACTTTTGCACCTATTAAATTGTTATTTAATTCAGTAATAATTGCCTTTGTTACAAAGCCATCAAATGCCATATATACACTCCTTTCAATGGAATTACCTAATAATAATATAGTCTTGAATAGCAAAAGTCAAGAAAACAATAAAAAAATCTTTAAGTTCCAAACTTAAAGACTTCTTACTTTTATAAAAATTTTATCATTTGAATAGTTACAAGTCAACTGTTTAAAAAATATTTTTTATTTTAAGATAATATCTAATATATAAAATATGTTAATATGAATAGTTTGCTATGATATTTAATATCTTTAAGTTTGGAACTTAAAGATAACAATCCATAAAAATAAATATACGAGGAAGTCTAATGATGAAATTTGTAATTAAATTAAGCAAATAATTCTTAGGAACACTAATAGATTTTATTAGTGTTATTTTTGTTGTATGCAAATATCTGAAATAATTACGATTTAAATTCTTGAAATGGTTTTCTTTTAAGGAAACAAAGTAGCAATTCTTTGCATTTTGTTTTATGGATTAAGGGAAAAGGGCTTTTGAAAAAGTTCTTTTCTCTAAATAAATATACATAGGAGGAAGTGCAAATGAAACAAGAAAAGCAATTTATAAGAAATGTGAAAGGTATAACTTTAATTGCCTTGGTGATTACAATAATTGTAATGTTAATTTTGGCAGGAGTTAGTTTAAATGCGACAATTGGAGAAAATGGAATAATATCAAATGCACAATATAGTACATTTGTAAGTGAAATGAAAGGTATAGAAGAAGCTTTGAAGATATGGCAAACTGCTAGAGTTTTAAATGATGATGATTATGAAAAGAAAGCACCAACGGATGGTTTATGTACGCAAAATGAATTACAGGAAACAGAAAGACTAATTGGAGAAGTAGGATATTATAGAATATGGAGTATAAGTGATACAAAACCAACATTGGATTTAACGGAATCAAATGAAACTTTTGACAGTAAATATGAAAGTGAATTTGTATATTATCCAGCAGGAGTACAAGATTTATACTATTTGAATAATCAATCATTAGGAATAAATAAAAAAAAGAAATATTTAATAGATGCTGCAACAGGAATAATATATTCATTAAAAGGTATAAGATTAAATGGTATACAATGCTATAGTTTGGAAATGGCAAAAACTGTGATGGAAGGCTATACGGATATGCCAACTTTTGCAGAATTAGAAGTAAATAGTGGAAAAGCAGCTGGTGATGTATCAAATAAATATAAAGTAGACGAAAATGGAAATTATGTATTAGATGAAAATGGCAATAAAATAGAAAATTCAGATTATAATCCAAATGGATTTCAAATTATAGCTGATTTTTCAAATGATAATATTTATAAGTTATATAATAATGGTGATTTATATGCAAAAGGAAAAAAAGGACTGCTATTAAATTCTTCAACAGAAGAAACTCAAAAACTTAATGCATATATATGGAAAAATATTGAATTCTCTAACGAAATTCCTGGAGCAAGTAGTGGAAATATAGAAGTTGTTTCAGGTTGTGGAACAATTTATGTAATAGATTCTAATAGAGAAATGTGGGCTTGGGGAAGCAATACAAATAATATATTAGGCTTATCGCAAGAAGAACAAAAGAGTTATACAGGTAGAGATGTAATAAAATTGTCTATTCCAGGAAGTATATATAAAGTGTTTCCAACAGAATATGCAACATATGTAGTTGTGTTAAATAATGGAGTATATGAATTATATGCATCTGGATATAACACATATGGTGAATTAGGAATTGGAAGTAATGTTACTACTACAAATTCTTTTACCAAGGTCGAATTTAGTAATCCAAATAAAATAAAAACAGTAACTTGTAAAGGAAGAGACGATCATTTTTCAATGATTTTAACAGAAGATGGAAAAGTATATTTTGCAGGAGAAAAATCGCAAATTAATTATATTTTTGAAAATGAGAACAATAGTGTAAACTATATAACAAAATATACAGAAATTTTTAATGGAGTATATGGTGAAAAATTTGATAGTAAGATAAAAGAAATTATTAATGGTATGCATTATAATACACCGACAACTTATGTACTGCTTGAAAATAATGAATTATATTTAGTTCAACAAGGAAGTATGCAAAATGTTATTTTTAAATATGAAGACGAAAAAACAGAAAATGGAAAAGTTCAAAATATATGGTCTAGTAAAGGAATTACAATAATAAAAAGAATAAATAGTACTGGCGAAAATGAATTTTGGATGTCTGTTGAAGGAAGTACAAATGATTCATTTCTACATAAAGCAACTAGTTGGTATACTTTTTATAATATGAAAGAGATTTTAGCAGATGTAGATATAAATAATATTAAAGATATATTTCTTTCTACTAATATATTTATTTTGTTAAATAATGGAAAAGTGTATTGTGCAGGACCAACAAGTGGTATGGGAATTGGTTCATCAACTACTATTGATTCTACTTATTATGAATTTAAAGAATTAACGAATTTGCCAGTAATAGATAAATTTATTTTTAGTACTAATACTACTGGTTGGAATAAGGCAAATATTATGCTAAAAAGTGCTGATGGAGATTATTATGTTACTAGAGACGCTACTCTAATGTATCAAAACTTTATTTTACAACAATCTTGGAAGTTAATTGCTAGTAATGTAAAAAAAATTAATGCAAGTGCAAATGATAGTAAATTAGGATATATAGATTTTAACAATGATCTATGGGTTTTAGGAAATGATGCTAGATATTTAGGCCTAAATATTTCAGATAATATTGAAATTTCTAATTTTGTAAGACTAAAAGATTATTTGAAGGATTTAGATATATATAATAGTTTAAGTGAAAATATAGAAGATTATTATATGGCAACTGGAGCAATGTTTATAAAGACAAATGCAAATGATAATAATTCTATTTATGTGTGCACAAGAAAAAATGAAAATTATTCAGGACTTCCAAAATCTAATGAAGCAAGTTTTATTGAATTATCTAATTATACTGTACCAATAAAACTTTTAGAAAATATAGAATTATGGAGTGTCAGCCCATGTGAACGATTTGCTTTAACATATGATAAGAAATTATATACATGGGGCAGAAATGATGGTGTAGCTTTAGGAGATAGTGCTTCTAGTATACCTAAACTGTATACTGGAAATGCAATACAATTAGATAAGATAAATAAAATATTTGCTTCAAGATATCAATCATATTTGATAGAAAATGCCGAGGAAAATAATCAAAAATTCTTTTATACTGGAACGGACCATGTTTCTGGTAATACAGGAACTGGAACGAATCCAGACACAAGAGTTACATGGACGGAGTTCAATTTAGAAAAATTTTTTGATGGAGAAAATGTTTCAAATGTTGTGAGCTCAGATGGAATATGCGATTACTTATTAATGACTAAAAAAGGAAATTTATATGTATGGGGTAAAAACAATAGAATTGGTGTTGGACTTGAAGATTCAACAATACAAAGAACAGCAAAGAAGGTTAGCAATATGAAAAATATTGTACAAATAACTGCTGGAAATGGATTTTTTATTGCCATTGATAAAGATGGAAAAGTTTATGGTACTGGTTCTAATTTGTATGGTATTTTGGGTAGATGGATAGGAGTAGATAGAAAAACACCTAATAGTAGATATAAAACAGCTTTTGACTGGGTAGAATGTCCTGAACTAGAAATATAATAATAAAAAAAGAAGAAAATGATTAATATCTATTTTCTTCTTTTTTTATGTGAATCTTTAAGCATACAACTTAAAGATTTTATTTCTGTAAAAATTCTACCATTAGTGAGATTTAAAGTCAATGATTAATTTTTAAACTTTAGTAGTGAAAAATTGATAAAAAAGCATAAAATAATTGATATAAAGCCTATTACACATCATAAATTGTTATCTTTAAGTTGTATGCTTAAAGATAACAATCCATAAAAATAAATATACGAGGAAGTCTAATGATGAAATTTGTAATTAAATTAAGCAAATAATTCTTAGGAACACTAATAGATTTTATTAGTGTTATTTTTGTTGTATGCAAATATCTGAAATAATTACGATTTAAATTCTTGAAATGGTTTTCTTTTAAGGAAACAAAGTAGCAATTCTTTGCATTTTGTTTTATGGATTAAGAGAAAAGAATTTTGAAAAAAGTTCTTTTCTCAAGATAAATATACATAGGAGGAAATGCAGATGAATGAGAAAAAGCAATTCGTAATAAAGTCAAAAGGTATAACATTAATTGCTCTAGTAATTACAATAATTGTAATGTTAATTTTGGCAGGTGTAAGTTTAAGTGCAACAATTGGAGATAATGGAATTTTGACGAAGGCAAAAGAAGCAAAGGCAACACAGGATTTAGCTAGATTGAAAGAAGATTTAGAATATATGTTCTTACAGTATAATGTATGGGAAAGTGATGAAAAAACAATATCAGAATTTTTAAAGGGGAAAATAGAAAGTGGAGATATTGAGGACTTTAGAGCATATCCAGTAGATGATGAATTTAAAATGGTAATAAAGAAAGAAGGAAAATATTTCTTTGTAGAACAAGATGATGGTGCTTATAAAGCAGTACAAATGGGTGGCGTAAGTGATGAAAATTCAGATTTCACAATAGTAACAAGAGAAGAATTTAAACAGGTAACAGATGGAACAATGAAATTTGAACTTGCGGAGAATCAACAAACAACCATAATATTTTATGATGAAATAGAAGATTCATTAAACTTTGATATAGTAAGTGGTAATGTAACCATATATATGACACAAGATATGACTTTAACCAATAAAGGACTAAAAAGGTCAGCAGTAGATGTTCATTCTGGAGCTACACTAAATTTGTATGTCCTTGAAGGTGTTAAAATGACAGTTGATTCTGGATTTGGAGAAGATGCAAATGGAAATGTCCCAGGGAAAGGTGGCTATGCAGGAATTCATGTTCCAGAAGGAGCAACACTAAATCTACATGGTAAAGGAACTATAGATGCTTTTGGAGGTAATGCAGGAAACGGTTTTATAGGAGATGGATACCAAGCAGGTGGTGGTGGAGCTGGTGCTGGTATTGGTGGTAATGGTGGCAATGGTGGATCACCTGCTTTAGGTGAAGAAATTGATTCTCGTAGAATTGCAGAAAATGGTGGACAAGGTGAAAATGCAGGAAATATAAATATATATAATAACATTATGATATATGCTTATGGAGGTGCTGGTGCTTCAGGTGGTACATCAACTGATGGTTCAGGCGGTGGAGCAGGAGGATATCCAGCTGCTGGAATTGGTGGAGGAGGAGCCGGTGGAGCAGGTGCAACTTGTTGTACTGGAGCTGGAGGTTTCTCTGGAGGCTCAGGAGGAAGTTATGATACAGATATTTTTTCTATAAATGGTTTATTTGGACATACAAGTGATAGATGTAGTAATAACTATTGGGGAGCAGGAGGATATTTTTCAGGACCTGAAGGAAATGATGTTGACGGAAATGATGCAAAAAATTTACTTGGAGGAATGGGAGGCTTGTCATGGTGGGTTGGACATCGTGGAGGAGACGGTGGAACAGCTGGACAAGGGGCTAATGTAAAAGTATCCGAAACTGCTAATATCTATGCTTTTAATGGAAACAGATATACTGATGGAACTTCATATATGAATGGTATTAATCAAACTCCAATATATTTACAAGCAGGTTGTATGCCGAAAAGACAAGAAGTAACAAGCATCGATATACATGCATATGATAATTTATATAATAAAATTTGGCATATGAGAACAACATCAGAGCAAAAGACAGGACTACCTAAAACTGGATATATAAATTCTAAATATATGACTGATAGTGAGTTTTTAAGTAATAAGACTTTAACTATGAACTATTTATTATCTAATGTAGATATGTCTACACAAGGAATTGGTTCTGGAGCTGGTTATATAGAAGTATCTAATGGAACATATACAATAGACAGTAGTTTGAACTAATAATTTCTCTAAATACAGATTGATTTTGCAATATGCCTTTGATATAATAAGAAAAAATAAATGTGAGGCAGAAGAATGCAAGTTAGTTATGATAAATTAGAAAAAGAAATTTCAGAAGAATTAAAACCTATGTATTTGCTATATGGGGAAGAACAATATTTAGTTGAAACTTTAGTTAAGAAAATAAAAAAGAACTTTGGAGAACTTTTGCTAGGTATTAATTATGTAGTATTAGATGATACTAATGTTAATAATTTAATTACAAATATAGAAATGCCAGCTTTTGGTTATGATAAAAAATTAATAATTGTAAAAAATTCTGGAATTTTCAAGAAAGACGGAAGAAGAAAAACAGCAACCCCTTTGCAAGAAAGAATTTGTGAATATATAAAAAATAATTATGAGATTATAGAAGATTCAAATGTTATTGTGTTTGTGGAAGAAAATGTAGACAAAAATGCAGTGTATGAAGTAATTGAAAAAAATGCTGTTGTTTGTGGAATTGATTTCTTAAAACCTGCTCAATTGATTACAAGATTAAAAAAAGTATGTGCATTGTACAAAGTAAAAGCAGATGATGCAACTTTAAATTATTTGATTGAAACGGCTGGAACTAATTTGCAAAATTTAATGAATGAAATAAGAAAATTAATTGAATATGCTGGAGAAGGAAATTCAATTACAAAAGATGCTATAAATGAACTTACAATTAAACAAATAGAAAGTGTTATTTTTGATTTAACTGATAATTTAGGAAATAAAAAAATAGAAAAAGCATTAGAAGTATTAGATAATCTTATTTATCAAAAAGAGCCATTACAAAGAATTTTAATAACATTGTATACACATTTTAAAAGATTATATTTGTGTGCTATTGCAATAAACAATAATGCTGATGTTGTTTCAACTTTAGGATTGAAACCTAATCAAACTTTTTTAGTAACTAAATATAAAAAACAGCTTTCATATTTTAAAGTGAATCAATTAAGAAATTTACTACAGGAATTAGTAGACCTAGATTATAATTCTAAATCTGGTAATATTGACATAGATGTAGGACTAAGAAGTATATTATGTAGTTATTGTAGTTAAAATTTACAATTTTAAAATAGAAAATTGTAATATAAGTGTAATATTGAAAATGTTGACATTAAATTTGCATAATGATATTATTTTTATATAAATAAGTCTTTAATTTAATTAAAGCAAGCAATCCATAAAAATAAATGTAAAGAGGAAGCCTAATGTACTTTAAAATAATTTTGCAATATAAATAGAAATTATGGCACTAATACTTGTATTAGTGCTTTTTTGTGTATGCAAAATAAATGAATGCTGACTAAATTTAGTAATCAAAAGCTATTTATATTACAAAAAGACAGAGAACTAATTTTATTTTTGACAATGATTTTTCAAAAATAGAATTAGTTCTAGATGTCCATTTATAATTCTGGATTCTTGCATAAAACAAAGGAGGAATTTAGATGGACAAAAGAAAATGGAAAATCAAAGACAAAAAAATATCAAAGCAAAGTCAGTACAAATTTTATAATCAACATGGAATTACATTAATTGCATTGGTTATAACCATTATTATTATGGTTATTCTTGCAGGAGTAAGCTTAAATGCAACAATTGGAGAAAATGGAATAATTTCAAAAGCACAGTACAGTACTTTTTTTAGTGAAATGACAGATGTAGAAGAAGCCTTGAAAATATGGCAGACAAGTAAAATTTTAAATGATGATGATTATGATAAAAAAGCACCAACAAATGGATTATGCACACCAGAAGAATTACAACAAACAAAAGGACTAATGGGAGAAGTTGGATATTATAGAGTATGGAGCATAAGTGCTTCAAAGCCAACATTAGATTTAACAGAATCAAGTGAATCATTTGATAATAAATATGAAAGTGAGTTTATATATTATCCAGCAGGTGTGCAAGATTTGTACTATTTGAATAATGAAACATTAGGAATAAATAAAAAGAAGAAATATCTAATAGATGCATCAACAGGAATAATATATTCAGTAAAAGGTGCAAACTTGAAGGGCATACAATGTTATAGCTTGGAAATGGCAAAAACAGTAATGGAAGGTTATGCAGATATGCCAAGTTTTGCAGAATTAGAAATTAGTACTGGAAAAAATGCAGGAAATGTTTCAAATAAATATAAAGTAGATGAGAATGGTAATTATATATTAGATGGAGATGGCAATAAGGTAGAGAATCCGGATTATAACCCATATGGATTTGAAATAATTAGTTCAGTAAATTCCGACAATGTATATAAATTGTATAACAATGGTGATTTATATGCAAAAGGTGTAAAAGGTGCACAAATAAATACACCAACATCTAAGATGGAAGCTATATCGAATAAATGGACAGAATTAACAATACCAGAAGAAATTGGAGAATATAAACAGATTATTTCTGGTTCTAATACAATGTATGTTATTGATCAAAATGACTATTTATGGGCATGGGGAAATAATTCTGGGAATAAATTAGGACTAACTCAAGAACAACAAGTAGAATATACAGGAAGAGATGCGATTAAGTTAAATGTTGATGGCAAGAAAGTAAAATCGGTATATGAAGCTGATGGATATTTATTTGTTGTTACAATAGATAATAAGTTATATGCAATGGGCAGTAATATATATTACTTTTTAGGTCTAGGACATAATAATGAAATAAGTGAATTTAAAGAAGTATCATTTCCAAAACCAGATAAGATTTCATATATAGTAAGAACATGTGAAAATTATTCTGTAATAATAGCTTGCACAGATGGAACTTTTTATTCTAGTGGTAGAAGCGCAATAGCCACAGCAGGATTGAGCAGTAGTACAAGTACATATAAAAAATTTGTACAAGTATTTAATGGATATACATATGTAGAAAATAGTGAAACAGGTGAATATACTGTAGACAATAGTATAGGATATAAAGCAAATCAAGATATTGATAGTGATATAAAACAAATAGTATGTTGTGATGCGGGTGGATACATGATATTAAAAAAAGATGGAACAATATGGCATGTTGGACATAAAGGTTGGAACTCTACTGATATATCTACAAATGCATTAACACAATACAGTGGAGAATATGCAACAAATGTTAAAAATATTTATTCGCTAGGATATGGATTCTTGATAGAAAAAGAAAATGGTGAAATATATGCTGCAAATGGAGTAAGTTCATGTTTTGGTGCAGGACAAACAAGTAGAACTGTTATAAAGTTAGAATTACCAAGTAAATTAGTGCAAAGTGGTATAAAACAAATTTATACAATACATGGAAGTGCAGTATATTATTTGAGTAATGATAATGTTCTTTTTGCAAGTTCAACATCAGGAGTATATATTGGGGAAGATTCAAAGCCAAGTGGAATTGTTGAAGTATCAACACCTGTAGCTTTTACAAATTTATATGCTGAAACAGATAAATATCATTTTCAACCAATCTCAATGTGCTCAAG
>CAKPBB010000001.1 GCA_934140005.1 uncultured Clostridia bacterium | reverse complement strand
TGTCAACAACTGTACTGTATTTTAACACCTTTATTTGCCATTGTCAACACTAAATTACTAATTTTCCATTTTTTTCAGTATAATTGCATTTATTTTTACAATTTACTATTTTTCATTTTTAATATTTGCATTATAAACTATCATATTAAATTTTGAGAGCTTTATTGAAATAGTTAATATATCAATCTATTTATCTGCATTTTCGTTCAATTTTAAGCATTCTGTAAACTACAAAAACCATATTCTATACAAGTGCTCACGTCTTTGTTCGTATGCAAAAATTTATGTAATATTTTTTGTACATTTTTTAGTAAAACTTTTTATATAATAGAAATTGTATAGCTCTTCCTTACACACAAAAAAAAGATACCAACTATTGTTGATATCTTATCTATTTAGTTATATATATAACATTCTAAGTTTCTTCTTCCAAAATTTTGACATTCTCCTAAAGTATCCATATATATATCAATTCTGCTATTTGAAATAGCTCCACCTCTATCTTGTACAACAAACCATCCACCATTTGCCTGGTTTGCAAAATATGGAATATATATAATTGTACCTATTGGATAACCACTTCCTGCAGCAACTGTATACCATGAACTTGCCATTGCACCTGAGGCTGTTCTTCCATAAGAACTATCAGATGAACTCTTTCCACAAGTAGATGCTGTATAAGCACTTGCATTTAAAGTAACTACTGTTGGTGTCATTCCATCAACTGCTGATGATAAAGATATTCCATTTGCACCAGCTCTCATTCCACCTCTTGAAGTCACTCTAGTAGATATTTGTATTATTTTATCTACTGGTTCTTTTAATATATCTTCTGAAATTTGAGTTCTTTCTATTTCTACATCATCTTGATATTTAACTTTATATTTTACCTCTTTTAATCCGTTTTCACCATCTTGTAAAACTCTATCTGTAGTTTCTGTACCAGAAGCAGATATATCTTTTGTAATTGTTTCATAAGGTATTTCAATTTGTTCAACAATAATCTTTTCTGTAATAGTAATGTATTTTCCTAAAATTTCTTCTTTGGATACACTAGATACTTCCTCAGCTATAATTGTTCTCTCAGCTGTAGCTTTCTTTATCTTAATTGTTTTTGTAAGGTCGATATTAGAATCTAAACTTGGTTCTACTACTTCATCATCAAGTAATATTATATGGTTTTCTTCTAATATTTCTGATACCTTAACCTTAGATGTCATTACACTTGTTTCACCATCTGAAAAAACTATCTTAATGCAATTAAGATCTTTTTTTGTTGCCATTACACCCACTGTTAATAAACAAATTATGATAATACTTATAAAAACAATCTTTCTAATTATCTTAGTAGATAATTTAAGGTCTGTTTTCATAAAATATGTCCTCCTTCAAATTACAAACTGATTATACTATTAATTTATTTTTTTGTCAAATTTTGTATAATCCTTTAAAATAAACTATTTGATGTCTTACCTAATATAAATATATGTCTAAATGCAGAAAAAATGCCTGTTTTTTAAACAAGCATTCTTTATATTACAATTTGTTAATATTTTTATATTATTTATTTTAAATTTTCTAATGCTGATATTCTTGCTGATACAGGTGGATGAGTATCAAATAAACTTCCTTTTTCTTTATCCTCTTTATTTTTAAAAGGACTTTCTATATACATATGTGCATTACTGTCTGATGCTACATTTAATTCATTATCATCTTCAGATATTTTTTTCAAAGCTGATATAAGACCATCTGGGTTTCTAGTAAATTGTACAGCAGTTGCATCTGCTAGAAATTCTCTTCTTCTAGATACTGCAAGTTGCATTATTTTTGCAAATATTGGTGAAAGTATTAAAAAAACAAGTCCTAACAACATTAATATTGCATTTCCTTTATTATCATCATCATTATTTCTGCTATGATAATGTCTCCTTGTAAATATATCACTAAGCATTATAACAAATCCAACCATTACACTGATTACTGCTGAAAGCATTATATCATAGTTTTTTATATGTGCCATTTCATGTGCAATTACACCCTCTAATTCGTAATAATTCAATTTTTCTAGTAATGCTGTTGTGACACAAATAACTGCATGCTCTGGATTTCTTCCAGTTGCAAATGCGTTTGGCTGTGCAGAATTTATTACATATAATCTAGGTTTGCATTCTAAACCAGAAGCAACCATTAAAGCTTCTAGTATATTTGTTAGCTTTAAATCTTCTTCCTTGGTTGCTGGCCTTGCATCAACACTTGCTAAAACGATTTTATCGCAATTATAATATGTAACTATAGTTGATATTATTGAAAACGTTAAAGCAATTATAATTGAAGTCTCGCCAAAATCTAGTGCATAACATATATAATATACAATCAATGTTATCATAACAAGAAATCCAAATACAACTATACCTGTTTTCATTTTATTTTTCTTTATATCTTCATACATAATTTTCTCTCCTATAAAAAAGAATACAAGTTCAAACTTCCTATTATATAAGGATAATTTAAAATTGTACTCTCTCCAAAATAACTATTTATTAAAATCTACTTTTACATTTTGTCTTGCTTCATCTGAATCAACTTTAAATAAAGGTTCTTCTGTAAAATTGAACATTCCTGCAATAATATTTGTTGGTATTACCTGTAATTTTGTATTATACATTGTAACACTATCATTATAAAATTGTCTTGCATAACTAATTTTATTTTCTGTATTTCTTAATTCTTCTTGTAATTCTGAAAAATTTTGATTAGCTTTTAAATCTGGGTAATTTTCTGAAACAGCCATAATTGTTTTCAATGTTCCAGATAATTCATTATCTAATTTTGCCTTTTCAGGGACTGTTGAAGCATTTGCCCAAGCTGTTCTAAGTTCTGTTACTTTTGTTAATGTTGATTGCTCATGTGCCATATATCCTTTTACTGATTCAACTAAATTTGGTATTAAGTCAAATCTTCTTTGTAGTTGAACATCAATTTGACTCCATGCATTTTTTACCTTATTTCTTGATTGAACTAATCCATTGTAAATTGAAATAAGTGCAACGATTATTACAATAACTATAATTAAAACTATCATAATATAACTCCTCCATCTTATAAACTGTTTTAATTATAACACATAATAAAAAATATACAAGATTTTTTGATTCTAAAACTTACACTTCTTTATTTACAAAATCTATTTAATAAATTTTCTATACATTGTTTAGTGAAACTTTGCATAATATAAAGTTCAGCATATTTTCCTGTGCCACAAAAAAAGAGTGGTTTCCCACTCTTAAAATGTTAATCTCAATTAAATATCTTTATATTTTATATATTTGTTATAGCAAGCATAAGCTATTGCTATTAATACTATTGCTGGTATTATTAAATTAACTGCACCAGCTGCTGGCAATACTTTATTTGATGTTGTTTTATCTGTTGTGTTTGCTGAATTTCCTGCATTGTTCGTAGTGTTATTTTTTACAGTGTTATTGCCATTTGTATTGTTATTTTTGTTAGTATTTGTATTAGTATTATTTACGACATTATTTGTTACATTATTAGTATTTGTGTTATTATTTGTATTATTCGTATTGGTATTTGTATCTTTTAATTTTGAAATCGTTTGTGTTTCTACTTCTCCACAAACTGAACAAGTTCTTTGCTTTTGACCTTCTGAAGTTGTAGTTGCTTCCTTTACAACTTTCCAATCTCCAAACTTATGACCCAAAGCCTTTATAACTTCTGTTTTTGTTTCTCCACATACACTACATACATAGTATGTATATCCATCTTCTTCACAAGTTGCAGCTTTGCTTTTTTCTTTATCTACAACCCATTTATGTTCTGATTCTTCAACAGTAATGTCTAATGAACCAGTTGCTGATACAGTTTTTTCTTCTCCAGAATACATTACAAACATATTGTATTGTATAGCCTTTTCTACTTTTCCTATTTTGGCATCTTCTTTTACTTTAAAATTCATTGTTAAAGTTTCTGTATCAGTTGTTAATGGCTTTGGAAAATCCATAATGATTTTTGCATCATTTCCTGATAAAGGTTTACCATTAAATACTATACCATTTTCTTGGATTGAATCTGTATTTGTTGCATTAGTTAAATCTTGAATATTTAATTTCATATCTCCTATGACAACTTTTCCATTTTCATCTTTCTCAATATTATCAACTGTTATTGGTTCTATAATATTTTTATCTACATTTATATAGCCTTCAATATTTTCAACACCTTTTTCAGTTCCTGTAATATTTAATACTTTTAATGTTACTTTTATTGTATCTCCTGCTTTTACAGTTTGCTTATCATATTTTAATTGAAAATCTGCATCAAAAACTGCATATACAGAACTACAAAGTAGCATTATTATTAATAAAAACACACTTACTATTATTGATTTTCTATTCATAATATTCTCCTTATTTGTATACTATACATAATAAGAATAACATTTTTCGATATAAAATGCAATACTTATTTTTTACCTTTTCTTGTAAAATTTTTCATAAAATTTTAAGCAAATTTTATTTGTATCCAAATGAGAAGCTTTTCTCGTAAAACTTCTCATTTGAAATAAAGTATTTACCATTTTAATTATTTTGTTATCTTAAGTTTGAATATATTAAAGTATATATCCATCAATTTCAGCTCTATGATACAATAACAATCTTGAATCTATTGCATCAATATTGCCATCTTGATTTATATCAGCTGCTTCTTTATAAACACCTTCTAAATCTTTAATTTCAGCTCTATATGCTTTGATTAAATTTGAATCTATAGCATTAGCTAGACCATCTCCGTTAACATCACCTTTTACAACTATTTCGTAAGCCGCTACTGGTGTGTTCTCTTCGTTATATAGAACAGCAATCATTCCTGTTCCTATATATCCATCTACAACAGTTTGTGTTCCATCTTCGCCTTCAATTACAACTACAACTTTAAAGTCTTCTGTTAATTTTGTAGTAAAGTTTGTAACAGTTGTCTTAGGTGATACTCCTGTTACATTATCACCTTTAACTGTATATCCAAAGCTTGTTGGATCTACAACTGTATTTGTAGTATTGCTTGTATTATTGTTAACTGTATTATTCGTATTATTGTTTGTATTATTGTTTGTATTATTGTTAACTGTATTATTTGTAGTATTGTTTGTTGTGTTATTATTATCTGGGTTTGTTGGATTTGCGACTACTGTATATTCAACAGTACAGTATGTTCCTCCACAGATTCCTGGATTTGAAGAATCTGTATTTACAATTGTTACTTGAGTTGTTTGTTCTCCTAATTTTGCTGTATCTAATAATGCTCTCTTACCATCATTTGTTACATTTCCAAAAATACTATTAATACCAAATGATGTTCTTACACTATCTAGTTCTTCCGCTTGTTTAAATATGTTAGGTAGATCAACATAAGTAGCTTTACCTAATTGAGCTATAGCAACTTTCATTGTTAAGATTTGTCCGTAAAATCTTATATCAAAGTTTCCATCTTTTAGATATGAAGCTACATCATCATATCCAGCAGCTCTAGCAATATATCCTAATTGGATTCCTATACTTTCAATATCATTAATTGCATTATATGATAAATTTAAGTATTTTAATTTTGGTAATGTTGAAAGTGTAAAGTCAAATGCACCTTCAATTATGTTTTTAGATAAATCAAGTTCTTTTAAGCTTGTAATACCTTCAAAACATTTATATTCTCTTAAGCTATTATAAGATAAGTCTAATTTTTCTAATTGTGTAAATGCTAACCAGTCAATTCCAGTTACATCTACAAGTTCATTATTGCCTAAGTATAATTCTTTTAATTCATTTAATTCCTCAATTCCATCAATTGATTCAATTAAGTTTCTTCTTAAGTTTAATACTTTTAACATTGGGATAGCAACATAAGCATTTATTTCTTCATCTGTTGCTTCACTATATTTCTTAGCTAATGCATATGCATCATTTCCATATTTAACTGTTGTTATTGTTCCAGTACATTGATGTAAATAAGATGTTTCAAATTTAGATTTAATTGTTGTTAATTTTGCTTTAATATCTTCTAACATTGTTGTACTTTCGCCCATAAATTTATTTGCTTTTATTTCATTATTTAAATATTCTTCTGCATAACAATCTGATTTTGCAAAATGCATTCTTTCATTTGAACAATATGTCATCATATCTAATACTGTTGACATATATTTTACTTTGTCTAAAAATACTTTAATTTGTGTTAGATTCCAATATTCATGGTTTTTAGCAAAATCTTTAAAGTATGTTTCAATTGGATTTTCAATTTCTACAGTTTGAGTTGTTTCATTTGCAGTACCTGAATTACTTGTTACATTTGATACTGTTGGAATATCAAACTCATCTATAATATATTTTGATTCATATTTTGCTAAACTCTTTTCGATTGAAGCAAGTTTTGATGTTTGAGCTTCAAACATTTTTTTAGCATCTTCATAAGTTAAATCTTCAAATTCTTCATCTGTAATAGTACTTAATTCAACTGTTGCTATTCTTGCAAATTTATAAGATTTTTTATATGTATTATACAATTTTTCCAATCTAACTTGTAAAGTTTCTTCATTTTGTTGAATAATTATTTGATCATTTGCAATAATTTGATTTGCAGCATTTACTGCTTGTTCTTTTTCATTTAAAGATGTTTCTTTACTTGATTTATCTTTTGTTTTTGTTTCTATTGAAGATTGGTTACTGCTAATTTTATTTTCTGTATCTGTTACAGTTTTTTGTGCATTATCTAATTCTGTTTTAGCAATATCAACTTCTGTTGTTTTGGCTGATATTTGAGCTTCCTTTGCCTCTGCTTGTGCTTTTAATTTTTCTTTTTCTTCTGTTGTTGAAGCTTTAGATATATTTTCTTTAATTGTAACTAATTCATTTTTTAATGCTAAAACTTCATTATTTTTATTATTATAAGCTGTTTGTTTATTTGTTAATTCAGCTTGATAAGTTGGTAATTTTCCTGATAAAGTTTCTGTTTCTTTAGTTAAAGTTTTTATTTCTTCTTCTAATTTTGAAATTTCATTTTGTAATTTAGTAACTTCTGCACCAGTTGTTTTTAGCACCTCTTGTTGTTCAGAAATTTCACCTTCTGCTTCTTCAATTGCATCTACATTTTCTTTGATTTTTGCAATTTGTTCTTTTACTCTTGCTTTTAATTTTTCTTGTTCTTCTATTTTCTTTTCTTTTAATTCAAGAATTTTTTCTATACTTTCAATATAGTTTCCTTCCAAATTTAATTCTCTTTCAACTCCAACAAAAGCTTCTAAACCTGTTAAATCTTTTATTTTCTTTTCACTTAAAACTAAACTTGGTATTTCATTGATTAACTCATCAATACTAATTACTAATACTAATGGTTCATCATAATCTCTTGAATATAAATTTTTTCCATCTGTATATTTCTTTAAGTCTGTATTTACTGTTTGTGATTTTGTTAATTGTTCTTTTACAGCTTTATATAGGTTTGCATCTTTAAATACAATTCCTCTATCATCTGAACTTACAGTAATATAAAATAAATTAATTCTTGAGTTGAATAATAAGTTTGTTGAATCTGTAACATCAACTGATACTTTTGTCATGCCATAATATGGTGTATAAGTTGTTTTTGTTTTTTCACCAGTTACAACTGTAATGTTTCTACCATCAAATTTTGCCCAATTTACATATGGAGATTTGTTTCCTCCATTTGGATATTTTGTTTCTGGTAACCATTCTGGTTTTAATGTGCCTCCATAATTCAATATTTGAGGCAATTCATAAGTTGCTTCAGTCTTTTGATCTGAAGTATCATTTGCATCAATTTCTACAATTTCAATTACATTAAATCTTTGATTATGTAAGTTTAATGTAGCTATTGCATTTATATTTGTTATCATACTAACATCTGAAATTTGGTTAGATGATAAATCTAGATATGTTAAATTAAATGAATTCAAAACATCTAGATTACTTTCTGCATCTAATTCATTTGCTGATAGATCTATATATGTTACATTCTTAAAAATATCTAATCCTGTTAAATCATCAATTCCATAATTAGATAATTTTAAAGAAGTAATACTATCTATTGAAGCTTGTGTCAATATTAAAGTTCTTTCTACATCACTTGCATATAATATTTCTACACCAGCATCAATAAGGTTATCCTTAATAGCTGCATATAGGTTTCCATTAAATGTAAGTTTAACTTCTGATTGAGAAACTTCATAAGCTAATGAAAAAGGTACAACATAGTTCAATAACATAACGAAAATTAATGCTATTGAGATTAACATTTTCTTTTTCATAAATTACTCCCTCCTGTTTTTTCGTTAACTATATGATAGCATCTTTGATTTTTTTTGCAATATGTCTTTTTTCCCATTTGTGGAAAGTATTTCTTTTTTGCCTACGGAAGTTCTTTTGTACAGTTTGCATCTAAATTTATTAAGTTTTAATTACATTTTTAGGCTTTTTTTCCACTTTTCTTACGAAATAAGGCTATTCGTGGATTTTTTATTATACTCTTTTCCACATTTTATTAATAAATTGTGTATAAATTACGACAAAAAAATACTATACTAAATTTATATCTAGTATAGTACTTTTATCTGTTTAATTTTCTAAAATTTTAAATATCCTTTTTGCATTTTCAGATGTTCTTTCAGCTATTTCTTCAATATGTATTCCTTTTACATCTGCAATCTTTTGAGCAACTAGTTTTACATATCTTGAGTCATTTCTAGTACCTCTATAAGGTTCTGGTGTTAAATATGGTGAATCAGTTTCTATCAATATTCTATCTAATGGGACTAGATTAATACAATCTGCTGATTTTGCATTCTTAAATGTTATATTTCCACTAAATGATATATAGAATCCTAATTTTAAACCTTCTTTTATTAGTTCTTGATTTAATGGGCAACAATGAAATATTCCTTTATTCTTTACTTCATTATTTTTTAAAATATCAATTGTATCAATAAATGCATCTCTTGTATGAATAACAATTGGTAAATTATATTTATTGGCTATCTCAATTTGCTTAATGAAAGCCTGTTTCTGTTCTATTTTATTTTCTTTGTTCCAATAATAATCTAATCCTATCTCACCTATTGCCACTATTTTTGATGAAGTAGCAATCTTTTCTAATTCATCAATTTTATCAAAATCAGCAGTATCATTCGGTGAAATTCCACAAGTAGCATATATCCAATTATATTTTTGGGCAATTTCAATTGCATCAAAACTAGATTTTATATTATATCCAACACATGTTAAGTTAGTCACATTTGATTTATATATCTCGTCTAATATCTGAGCTTTATCTTTCAAAAACTTTTCATCATTATAATGAGCATGTGAATCAAAAAATTCCACTTTAAAACTCCTATCTAGTATATTTAATCTTTAAATATTGCCACAACATTCGCACATGCGTAAGCTTTACAGTGTGATATGCTTACATCTATACTTTGTAAATTAGCAATATCTTCTAATAAATTAACAACTGGTCTACCACTTTCTGAATTTACAATCTCAAATTTATTCCAATTGATACTTTTGGTTTTTTTACTAATTGCTTTAAAAATAGCCTCTTTAGCTGCAAATCTAGCAGCATAGTGTTCATACTTTTGTGTGCCATGTTTTTCACAATATTCAATTTCTTTTTCTGTAAAAATCTTTTGCAGAAATTTATTTTGCAAACTATCTATTGCATGTTTTATTCTTTCAATCTCAATAATATCTGTACCACAAGTAATTTTCATTTTAAATTCCTAACCTAATAAATACATTAAGAACAAAATATTTATAGTATTAAAAATCAAGGAAAATATTAATAAAATAACAATTATTGAATAATATACATTATTTTTTTCAATATTTAGATCTTTATATATTATTTCATATTTTGCTTTTATTTCTTCATATAAATCATCTAATTCAAGTGTTTTTTCAACTGTTTTGTAAAACAAAGTTCCAGTATCATCAATTGTAATCTCTTTTTCCCAGAACTCTCTAGTAAAATTTATAAATTTCGCTCTCATTTTTGAAATTTTCTCATAGTCTTTAAATTGTGTGTTCATTCTTTTCAAAAACAATTTTTTATATAAAGCTACTATATATGTATAAAAATATTGGTTTTCATATTCATATGGCAATTTCGTATAATTATATGTATCTATACCAGAGCAAAATAAATTACAATTTGTTTTAGTAACTGCAGTTTTTGAATATTTTAATTTTTCTATAATATGTAAATTCTGTTCTATATTTTGTTTATCAAAATCAGATGCATAATTGCTTGGAAGTACATTAGCATATTTGAAAAAATCATTATCAATCATAGAAAAATCATTTTTTTCATTCCATTTGTCATTCTCTATACATACATAAGAATAATTATAAAACTGAGCCTCCTCTAGTGTTTCTTCAAAAAGACTTTTCTTTTTATTTACGCCTGTAATCATTTGAGTAAATTCTTTGATGTCTTTAATGTCTTTAAATGAATTAGTTTGTATTTTTATATTCTCATAATCTCTTAAATTTGAAAACTCTGAACAAATTGTTTTAAATCTATAATTAAAGTCAAGTATATCTGAAAAAGAAGATGTTCCATCAATATGTGTTTTTAATGTTAAAAAGCAAATTCCTGTTTTGAAACATATTATTTCAATCTTTCCAATATCAAAAAATATGCCATCTCCTTCGCCTATTTTTCCTTGTACATTTTCATCAAGATAATATTCAAAACAAGTCATATTATGTTTTGAAATTATTTTACTTTTTGCATCATTTGATAAACTATTGAATTCCCTAAGAATTTCATTTCTAAATTCAAACGTTGGAAATAAATAATTTCTAATATGTGGCAAGAAAAAATTATATATATCTAAATCCTTTTCTTTTTCAAATAACTTTAATTTACAATTTTTATCCTTCAATAATCTCAATATATATTTGTCATATTTATTTTCATCTATCACATATGGATAGATAAAATTAGTATATTGATATTTTGTCTTTAGTTCCACCTATACTCCCTCTTTTTCTTTGGTTATTTTGTGTATGTATTTAATGAAATGTCCTCATATAAATGCCATTCGCTTATAAAGTCTACATATAAATTACTATCTAAATTTATACTTGGTTTTACTATAACTGTTCCATCTGACTTTAAAGAACCCCATACTCCATCCTTTTTCACAGCACAGAAACCAAATTCGTTTTGTTCTCTTGCATCATCATAAATACAATCAACAACTAAAGCTCCACTTTTATTTTGATATCCATATTTTCCATCTTTTTTTACTAAGAAAAGTGTATTAGCTGTTAAAATGTCTTGTGATTTTTTCTCTTCAAATTTAAAATTATAATATTTATATTGGTCATCTTTTCTAACTCTAATATATCCTTTTTCTGTATTAACATCTGAAATAATTACATCTTCTAACACAACATCATAATTGTTGTTAATTATGTCTGTTTTATAACTTTCTTTTTCAG
Organism: uncultured Clostridia bacterium; assembly: GCA_934140005.1. GTDB lineage: Bacteria > Bacillota > Clostridia > TANB77 > CAG-508 > Scatovivens. The sequence continues at coordinate 213,555 of CAKPBB010000001.1, read as the reverse complement.
CTTCAACAAAATTTGCTTCTGGACGATAATACATATTTATATATTTAAAATCTACTACTTTTTCATTAGATAAATTTACTATTCCGAATTTTCCATTTTCTGAAGCAATATAATTTTTATCAAAAGCAACTGTTAAAGTATCATATTCCGTAGGAACTTTTTCATCACCATTTGAATCTACTACTCCACATTTTCCATCTTTTTTTACAATTATATTATCTCCATTAATGTTTAATATCTCATCATAATCATTATCAAATTTTGTATTTCCATCAATATCTATTACTTTAAATTTTCCATCTTCTTTAACTACATATAAATTGTTTCCTGAAACTTGCTCTATATCATCATATTTACATTCTAATATTTGTTTTTTAGTTCCATCTATTACACCATATTTATTATTTGAATCTTTTACAATGTATCCTAATGATGAATCAGTTTTATTTAAGCTTTTAATCTCTAAATATTCTGGAGCTAATAGAATTTTTCCTATAGTTACAAGTCCTACTTTTCCGTCTTTTTCAATTACTACACTTTTTTCAATTCCTGGTAAAGCATAAATTTTATCATATTCAGCATCTAATAATTTCTTACCATTAAAATCTATTAATCCATATTTTCCATCTTGCATATATGTTAGTACATCATCTTCATACCAAATTTTAGAATTTGAACTATTTTGAATTGCTTCAACATGTTCATAATCAGCTAGAATTTCCTTATTTTCTTTATTAACAACCTTTGTTGAATAATTGCCATCTGCATAATTTGCATCTTTTACAATTATAAATATATCTTTAGCACTATTTGGTATTGTTACCATTTCGTCATTACTTAAAGGAACAATTTCTTTTCCTTTACTATTTATTACACCCCATTTTCCATCTTGAACAGCTGAAAAATATTTTTCTACATTTACTACATCTTTTGGTTTCTCTTCTTTAGTTAACAAATTCTTCAATGATAGTATAAACATAATGAAAACAATAAATGCAATTATTGTAGCTATTACTTTTTTCATATTTAGTTTTGGTTCATTATCATATCTTTTTCCTCTACTCATTGATACCTCCAAATAATTTGTTAATAATCCTTTTATAATATATCACATTTTGCTTTAGAAAAACAACTATTTTACAATTAAAACTAAAAATAAGTAAAAAAATATATCATTTCTATACAATGTATAAAAACAATATATTTTCTAATCCATTAAACTTTTTATTTTTTCTTTACTATTTTTGCTACAATAACAGTCATATCATCATTTGCTATACCGTAGCTATTATCTATTGCTTCTGCTAGAATCATATCCGCCATTTTTTGTACATTATTTGTACTAATATTTTTTAAGAAATCTTCTATCCAATCTTTATTGTAGTTTTCCTTTGCGTCTAATACACCATCACTACACATTAAAATAATATCTCCATCATTTACCTGTATTTCATTTTGGATTAATTCGACTTTTTCTAAAATTCCAATTGGACTTTGTGTTGAACTTATAATCTTAATATTCTTTTTATTTTTTATATATGTATTACAAGCACCATTCTTCATAAATTCGGCATTTCCTGTAAATAAATCTAAAACTGCAATATCCATACTGGTATATGTATCAGTTGAATTATTCTGATTTAGCATACTATTTATCAGAGAAACACTTTCCTCTTTTTCAAAACCTTTTTCTAGTAAATTTTTCAATGTTGTAATTGCTGTTTTACTTTTTTCCCTAGCATTTTCCCCAGTTCCCATTCCATCACAAATTGCCAAAACATATTTACCATCATTAATTCTTATTTGTAAATTACAATCTCCTGACATCTTACTGTTTTCTTCTGATATTTTAGCTGTTCCAACTTGCATTATGAATTTGTCTTCAGAAGAATATGTTTGAATATATTCATTTTTTTCTAAGCTTTTATAATCCTTTTGGAATGTAATTTTACACTTTACAATTTTTGAAAGGATATCTGAAATATTATTTATTTTTGCTTTATCTCTTAAATTTTCAGATACATTAATATCTAAATTAAGTAAAATAATATATTTCTTATTTTTTGCTTGTTTCACTTGAACATCAAATATTTTTATATTTTTACTTTCTAATACAATTTTTATTTCTTTTTCTAAGTCTACAAATCTACTTTCTTTATTTTCTCTAATTTCATTTGCACAATTCTCAATTACTTTAGAAACACTTTGCAAACTTTGTTTCAAAATTTTTTGTTGCTTTATTTTTTCAGTTTTTTTAGTTAATTCTATTTGAACCATTTTATATGTTCTATTTATAATTTTTATAATTTCTTGTAAGTCATTTTTTACTGCCTCATCTTGCATAAATATGTAATTATTATGTTTTTCTAATATTTCAATTAAATCATTTTCAACAACAATTTCTTTTTCTTGTATACATTCAAATACGTCTTTAGCAATCTCTTCATTATTAGCAATTTCATCATATAATATATTGTTTTCGTATCCTTCAAGATTATCTAAAAAAGCTTGTATAAATTCGTTACTAATATTATCAATTTTTTCTTCTACTTCTTTTGTATTTTCAATAATTGTACTTGACAATGTACTTAATTTATCTGCAATATCACTATTTTCTGTTAATCTATTTTCTCCTAGATTAGATAATAGCTTGCTCTTTCCTACTAAATCTTCTATTTGTATTTTAACTCTTTTAGGAACTATTAGCATCAAAATTGCAGATGCAATCAAGCTTTGATAACTTATTATAGAAAACATATCTAGTTTGTATAAATATGTTAACATCATATTTCCTAATAAAAAACCAATTATTGTTCCTATTTTGCCAAATTTATTTAATAAACCACTTAAAATTCCCGCAAAAGTAAGAATAACAAGTAATTGTATATTTCCAACACCAAGCATTAAGAAAACTAGACCAAGTGAAAGCCCTGTTGCCATTCCAGTAAGTAAACCATTTTCAAAACTTAATAGCATTATCATAAAACATGCTAGTATATAGCTTAAGTTTAAATTAAGAGCCTCTCCTCCATTAATTGCAGTAGCTGCTATTGAAACAATAATACTTGCCCCCACTACTTCTTCTATTGTAAAAGCATCTTTTATTTTAAAATCTTTTAAAACAATTAATCCATTTACAAATATTTTATAAAACACATATACAATACCTGCATAAACTAATGACATAAATATATTATAAGTTAGCATTGAACTTGTACTATTGTATTTTGAAATAATATTTACAATAAAATATGCCCAAAATAGTCTATTACCAGTTTTTAACACTTCATTTCTTTCTTCTGTTGCAACTTTAGGCTTAAATATCACTACTAATAAAAAATATATTGCAGATGTAATGAAATATATTATCATTGCATTTAAACCTTGTCCCATTAAAGTTCCAAATAATGAAATTAAAAAAACACCTATAACTGGTATCGTACTACTTAAACATGCTGCAAGCATAATTATGCCAAATGGTGCAAAACCATCTTGGAAACTTATCATTGACAAAAAAAATGACAATATGTAAATGAAAATATTTTGATACTTGAATATTCCTTTTAAAATCTCTTTAATCTTTAAAATTCTCTCGCTATCCCCACTTTTATTTTCTACTTCTTCAACAACATTTTGAAACATCCTTAACCACCTCTTACTTTTTTATTTACTAATCTAATTAAACATCTAATTTGTTTTGAAATTTGTCATATTTAATATGAAAATAAAAAAGTTTTCTACATTTTGTGATAATTTTAGTTTATTTTATTATAATTTTTCTAAAAAGACAATAGATTAAAACAAAAAACTCCACATAATGTGAAGTTTTTTGTCTTTTTATTTCATACAAACATTTCAATTTGTATTATATTATTTTAGAATTTTTTTCTTAATAACTACAATTCCTATTGCAACTATTGCTAATCCAGCTACAGTTGCTAATGCGATTTGAAGTGTTAAGATTGTTCTTGCATTCATACCAGTAGGTGGTGTAAATGTAATTAACTCTGTTGCACTTGAGTCTCTTTCTGTTAAAGATACTGCAAACTCACCAAGTTTTGGATTTGCATTACCTGCAATTGTTGTTACATCTCTTCTACCTGCTGTATTTTCTAATTTAACAATTTCTGCGATATTATCAAATGATGCGTCTGAGTCATTTATTTCTGCATCTATAGATCTTGTCATATTCATATTCATATATGTTGTATATCCATAAGTCAAATCACTATTATTCAAAGTAGCACCATAAGGAACTAATCTGATAGTAAAGTCTTTATTTGACATTTCAGTTGCGTTTGCATCATTATTTTCTACACTAAGAATTATATTATTTCTTTCTGATGTCTCATACATAACACCTTTTGAGTCTACAATGTTTTGAACTCCATCATAATCTTGAATAATATTTTTATCTATTATATCTTCATTTGATAATTCTTCAATTGTTACAACTCTCCAGCTATTATTTAATGCTGTATTTTCTTCTGCTTTAAATACTGCGTTATTATCAACATAGTCTATTAAAGTATCAATCTTTGTAGTTACTATATTATCTAAGTTAGCTTGTGCATAAGAACCTTCATAGTAAATGCTTCCTAAATACTTGCCATAAGTATCTGCATATACATTGCCATCTGCATTTGCTGTTTTTGTAAATGTCTTTGTTCTTGTATTGTAAGAATAATCTGATTCTGAAAGTTTTGCAACTTCTGCAAGTATTTCACTTGGCACATCAAATCTTTCATTTGCAAGTAATCCAATTCTATCTGTTTCTCCTAAATTCAATACTGTAAATCTATAAGTTACATTTAAAGTTAATGATTGTGCTATTGAATTGTCATAGAAAATATATCTAAAGTTTTGTAATCCAGCTTCTTCATTTTTATTTAATGCTTGTAAATAATCAGTTCCCATTGAAGTAGATTCATTTAGTTTAACATCTGTTTTAACATCTGTTCTGCCTGTTCTTGCATTATATTTTGGTGTATAAGTAATATCATAATCAGCTTTTAATATAACAGATCCTGTATTATTTGTTAAAGTAATATTTTCAATTTCTTTATCTAACTTAATCTCTGTGCTTGCTCTTTCTTCCAAGCCAATATCAATATTGTTTACCACATAAGTAAAGTCTAATCTATCTAGTGATGTATTTCCACCATTTGCAAGGTTTACTTTACCTTTTGTATAGTTTAATGTAATTCCTCCAACTTGCTTTTCTTCACCTGCCGCAATTTCTTCCATTATACCAGTTGATGGATTTGTTACATTTACAGTTTGTTTCTTCAAACTTATCATATTTTCAATATTTAAGTTGATTTTTGCTGTATCAGCTGTCATGTAATATTCTTCATATAGTTTTGTATGATCTGCATTTCTGCTATTTGCAGAATTTAGAATTGTTGTATTTGAATTTGTTAGAATTCTAGATTTTGCTGTTATTTCAAGTCTTCTTATTTCACTATCTCTAGCATCTGAAACTCTTGTATTTGCAAGTTCTTCATTTTCTAAATCATGCCATTCATTATCTACATATCCATCTGAATTTGTATCTGATATATTGCTAAATCCAACTTCATAAGCTGTAGTCTTGAAGTCTTGACCATTATATACTGCTGGGATTCCATCACCATCATAATTTGCTGGATCTGAAGTTTCATCACTATCTCCATATACAAATCTTACAACATAGTTACCCGTTGGAACTCCTGTAAAATTATATCTGCCTTTATTTGCACCATCTACGCCAGTTTTAATTGTTGAGTCAAATCCTGTTAATTCCTTTAAGGTTTTTCCAGATTGAATTTCATAATCTTCTGGCCATAAGAAATCATATTCTGTATATACTATATCACCATTTGCATCATGAACTTCATTTCCATTATCGTCAATTTTCTTTACTCTAACCTTTTCCCACAATTCTGTAGTCAAGTTACCAATTAATTCTTCACCTGGATCGTAAACTCCATTTCCAACTGTTTGACCATATCCATTTTCAATTTGAACATCTTCTTTATCTTCCCAAGCAATACCATTTACTTCTCTTGATGTATCATATAGTGTTAATGTAATTGCTGGTGCTGAATCAGTATCATCTTCATACCAAGATTTTTCGTTAAATTCTGTAATGTTAATATTATTTGGTGCTGAATCTTTATCTACTTTACCAGCTACATCTGCTCTATTATTTGAGTTATAAGTTGAGTAATTTGAAATTTCTGCAATATTTGCTTTTCTTCCTAATCTTACACAATTTAGAACTCCATCTGCTGATGTTTCGTCTGTCTTTACTCTAAATGTTAAATATAAGTCAATTCTTTCACCTGTTGCTAATATTTCATCCCTTATTGAGCTTGTTTTAATCTTATTATATGTTATACCATCTGAACCATGTACAGTTCCTGCATTTTCCCAAACTACTGGGTTTTGATTATCGTTTGTTGTTTCCCAACTTACATTATTTCCATTTACTTGTTGTTTTGCAACTTTATAATATGGAGTTTCTGCAATTGTTGTTACTTGGTTTACAGCAACACCATTTGCCTCTTGTAGATATCTCTTCTTTTCTACATTTACTAGTTCATAATCTTCATCATAGTAATCTACAAGTTCATTTACTGATGCATAATATGTTGGTGAATCATTATATACACTAACTTTATAAGTTACATATACATCAAGATTCATTTCTGTATCCAATGCATTATCTGCTGTAAATCCTAAAGATTTATAGAATTTCTTTAATGCTCCTGCAACTTCTGCATTTTCTTCATAGATTTTTGCTCTATAATAATAATCTGTTTTATATAAGTCTAATTCATATTCTATATCAGCATCTGTTATTTCTACTTGTAAATTCAAATAATCTTGATATTTTACATTTTCAAAATCAACTGCTTGATTATATTTATATGTTAACATTTTTTGATCAATTACAACTGCTGCTGAATATACATCTTTAGTAGCTGCAAGCTCAGCTTCTTCTCTTTCAACTAAACCTAAGTTTATACTTAGTAAATAAGGATAAGTTGCTGAATAATGATAAATATGTGTTGCTCCTAATTCATTGATCTTTTTATCAATACTCTCTAAATGAATTGCTGTATCAAATGGGAATGTTAAGCCACCAGTTGTTGTTTCAGCTTTCATTAAGAAATCATTTATAATACTATGGTCATCTTTTGTTGTAATTAATGTAGATTCCTTTTTAGTTGTACCCATTGTGTTTAATGAATCTGTTGAAACATAATTTAATGTTGCTGTTCTAGCTCCTAAAGCATTTGTACTATATCCTGTTGTTTTACCATCTGATGTTATTGCTTCATCACCTGTAATATTTGTAAATTTACTATTAAATTGTGCTCTCTCTGCTTCATTGTCTATTGCCATTGAATCATAGAAGAAGTTTCCTCTATCTATTCTTGATGCATTTTTATATGCACTTGCATTTCCATTTCCTGTTACTAAAAATTGTGTTGGTTCATATGTTTGACCATCATATCCAAATTCTACACCATATCTTACTCTGCCTGATTCACCTGCTTTTGTAACTGTAATTTCTACTTTTGCTACATTCCAAGTTCCATCAACATCTGTATATACTGGCCAAGAAATTTCATTTCCATCTGCATCCCATGCTTTTGCATTTCCTGTACTAGAAATTACATTTCCATTGTCATCACACAAATATCTTTTAATTGTTACTTGTGCTTTTTCAATTCCTTCTTCTGAACCTGCATCATATTTACCGTTTGGAACTGAATCTGGTGTGTTTTTAGCATCTGGATTTAATGCTTTATCATGCCATACAATACCACCCATTTGCATTGTAAGTTCATATTCTACTGTGATTTTGAACTCGTTTGTACAAACAGCTTCAATATTTACACCATCCTCTAGAACTCCTGATGCATTTGTTATATCAACAAGTTTCCATCCATCTGGCATTTTTGTTTCTGTTACTTTATAAGTTGGAGCATTATCACCTTTCCATGTAATTGTTGGTGTTGAGAAACTTTCTCCTGCTCTTATACTTTGTTTAATTGTTTTGCTTCCATTTACAATGCTTTCACCATTCATTTCGAATGTTCCTGCTATTGTAACTTCAAATTCGAAGCTTCCTTCTACAACATCATTTCTAACTTTATCGTCTATTTGAACTTCTTTACGTACTGTAATTTGTGCCTGTCTGTTTCTGTCATCATTGTTTCTGTTTGTTGCTTTTACAACGACTGTTTTATTTTCTTGTAATGTTCCTGTACTATTCTCAATTCCTATTAAAGTATATCCATTTGGAACTTCAACTTCTTCTACTTTATATGTTGGTGCATTATCTTTACCAATCCATTTAACATTTTCTGTCCAACTTTCGCCATTTGCTAATTCCTTTGTATAAGTTGTATCACCAATTGTTATTTTAAATTTGAATTTTGTATTTGTATCTGTTGAATTTTCAACTTTCTTAGTTACACGGATTGTTCCAGAATATTCTGTATCATCACCTTTGTTTATTGCTTCTACATATACATCTTGATCTTCAGTTATAGTTCCTTCAGCATTTGTAATGCTTACTTGTTCATATCCTTCTGGGATTTCAATTTCTTCTACTTTATATGTTGGAGCACTTTCTCCATCTTTCCATTTAACTGTTTGTGTCCAGCTAATATCTTTTGATATTTCTGCATAGTATACATCATTTCCTATTGTTATTTTAAATTTGAATTTTTTGTTTACTGATGCATTTCCATCAACTTTTTTAGTAATTACTAATTTTCCTTTATGTTCTTTCGTCTCTGTACTAGTATCGTTGATTGCTGTTACAATTACTTTTTGTCCAGTTGCATCATCTAAAATAGTTCCTGATGCATTAACCATATTAAACTGTTTAACATTTTCTGGAATCTCAATTTCTCTTACTTCATAACTTGGTGCTCTTGTTCCTTTCCATGTTATTGGTCCAATTACTACTGGATTTGATGTTGTTTGTCCTGCTGAAACTAATACTTCTACTGTTTGATATTTTTCTCCATTTATATATACATCAAATTTATATGTTTCATCTTCTAAAGAAACTTCTGTTATCTTTTTAGTGATTTCTATATAACCTTTATGTTGTTTTGTTTCTGAGTTATCATTTATTGCTGTAACAATTACTGGTGTTCCAGCTGTTCCTTCAACCAATTTTCCTTTTTCATTTATCATATTGAATTGAGTAACATTTTCTGGAATTTCAGTTTCTTCAACTCTATATACTGGAGCATCATTACCATTCCATTCAAAAGGTCCTACTGTTATACCATTCTCTTTTTGTCCTGCTGGAATAGTTATTGAAACTTGTCTATTAAGAACATTATCTATATAAATATTAAATTTATATGTTTCATCATTTTCAGCAACTTCTAATACTTTCTTTTGAATGTTTATATATCCTGAATGTCTATCTACTCTGTTTATTGCTTTTACGCTAATATTTTGGAACCAACCATCTGATAAGACACCAGATGAGTTCTCAATATTTACTACATTGTATCCGCTTGGAACATTTACTTCTTCAATTCTATATGATGGATTTGATTCGTTAGCTCCCCATTTAATTGTTTTGGTAACTGTTTCATTTGCTTTTAATCTTAGTGTATCATAAAGTACATTATTTATGTAAAGTTTAAATGTAAATATAGAATCATCTAATGATGTTAATTCATTACCTTCTTGATCAATTACAACTTTCTTTATTTGAATTGTTGCTTTATGATTTTCTACGATTTCTGTTTCACCATTGAAATCTAATTCTGCTGTCTTATACCATCTAGCACCTTTAATACCATAAGCTAAAAGTTGTGAATCAAATTCTTTTAAATTTGTTAATTCTACCCAGTAAGCCCAACCCATGATGTGAGGTGTTATATATCCATGTGTACAAGATGTGAATGGATTTCCTAATAAACACCATAGTGCTTTGCTTTTTGCTTGCCATTTTGCCTTAAAATATTTTCCTTCTAATTCATCATATTTTCCACCAGCATTCATGTATTTGAAATCAAAATGTAAATTTTTGAAATATTTAGCATTTTCTATAAAATCCATTTCAATATAAAATACTTCGTTTGCATGTGGATATTTTTGTGTATCATTTGCATCTCTTTGACCTTCTAGCCATACAAATGACCATTTATCTTCTGGTACTTCACCTAAGTCTGTATAGATTTTTGCATTTGTGATACCAGCAAACATAACTTCATCTCTGTCACCATGTTTTGATTTGCTTTCTACATAATTTACAGAGAATGGACCTATTCTGTATTTTTCCCCTGTCCATGAAACTGTAACATTGTCATATCTATCTTCTTTTCCATCTTGATTTGCATCTTTATTGTAAGATGGTTCATATTTTAATACTGGTGCTTCAATTTGACCTGCATAAGTTACACCATTTACTTGAAATTCATAATCTTGTAATGTAAATGTACTTGGGTTCGTTGAAACAGCAATTTTTTCTATATAGGCTTCAAAGTCTCTAGCTTCTAAAGTTAAAGCTTCTGGTGCTGCTGTTAAAACACCTTTCATACCAGCTTCTGTGTTCCACCAAGCAATTTGTACATTTGTATCTGTCGCTGTTGCCATTTTTTCTCTTACCATTTCTGATAATACATATGCTTCCATTGGTTTTGCTACATAAGTTGCCTTTTTCTTATAATAACCATAAGTTTGATTTTCATATGTTCCTTTTTTAAATGGTGAATTTTCTGTTTCACTTGCACTTACCTGGTAAAAATCTCTCTTGCCAATATCAGTTTGTTTTAAATATCCTTCTGATAACATTCCTCTTTCTGTTATAAGTAATGTATTATTATAACTTGGTAAATGTTCACCATGTTTAGAACACAAAATATCATATCTACTTCTTAAATCTTTCAAAGTTACATATCCTGGGGCAGGACTACCTTGCCCCTTGGATTCTAATTGTGATTGTGAAACATCTATTTCTGCACTTACATAAGTTGCTAAACCAAATATGGTGCCTAATACTATTAAAAATACTAATGCTACATATAATATTGTTTTATTTTTTAAGTTCTTCATATTAAACACCACCTCTCTTTCTTTTTGAAATTACAATTTTGTTATATGCTATAAATATTACTATCGCTCCTAAAATTGCACTTGTTATTATTACTGATACATAAATTAGGCTTTCACCTGTTTTAATTGTTAACATTGCATCTGCTGAGCTCATATCATTTTCATTTTGAACTTTATTTCCTGGAGTTGAATTCTTATCTGAAATTCCATATATATTGAAGTCTTCATATATTTCTGCATTGTTGTTTACAATTCCTGTATTTTCTTCAGTCATTTGTTTTGTTAATACTAATTTTAAGTTTCTTGTTTCACCTGGTTTTAATTCCACTTCTGCTAAACTTGATGTATATAAGTTACCATCTGTACCTGTATACCAATCTGAATTCAAGCTTGAATTAAATGTCATTCCTTCTGGTATATAATCTACTATCTTTTTAGCATATCCTGCTACATCACCAGTATTTGAAACTGAAATGTTATATTCAACATAGATTACTGTACTAGATATATATTTTCCTGCTACATCCATTTTTGCAAGTTTTGAATTATTAAATTCTGCTTTATTTGTTCCAACTTTGTTTTGTGCTGTTATTTTTGTTACTGATTTGTCTAGTTTCAAATCAAATGTATCTGCTAAAACAAAACCTATATCTATGTTTGAAACACTTAAATCTTGAATTGTAATTACATCTGTTACAGCACCATTTCTTTGTTTTCCATCTTGTTCTATTTTTGTAGTAATAGCATCTGAATTAACATTTGCTTCCACTCCAGCCTGTCTATATGTTGTTACTGTATATTTTACTGTGTCATAATCAAAAAGTACTAAATAATTTCCATTTTCAATACCTGAGAATGTATATTCTCCTCTACTATCTGTAACTGTTGTTTTTGTAATAGTTCCTGTATCTGAATTTACTAAACGAGCTGTTATACCACTCATTTTTTGTTCTTCTTCATCTCTCTTACCATTTCCATTTTCATCTAGCCAAGCAATACCTGTAATTTTATAAGTTTTAACAAGATTGCTATTTGATGAATGAATTTGAGATGTAGCTGTATTTGTTGTTTCTCCAGCTGTATCATATAATTCAGATTTATCTGTTGCTTCAACTATGTGTGTAATTGTATTTGTTTTGACTGTTTCAACATTTTTAGCTGATACAGTTGCTGCATTTGTTACAGTTTTTTCTTGCATACCATTTAGGCTAACTGCAAGTGCCTTTACATTTACAATTAATTCTTCACCTGGCATAATAACTGTATTTATTTCTACAGAATCTTTTTCAGAAACTGTTTTTGAAGATTCTACTCCATTTGCAATATAGTCAATTTTCTTTACAATTAAACCATCTGGTATTTTATCATTTAATGTAAGTTTTTCTGCTGCAACAATACCTTCATTTTTTACTTCAAACACATACTCAATTGTTTCTCCTTCTTTTACATATGTATTTGTTGTTAAAGTCTTTTGAGAAACTGTTAAGCTTGGTTTTGCAATTGTACTCAATACTTCGTTTGAAGTATAAGTTTCTGTATTATCTGCTGATGTTTCAAATTTCATTGTTACATCTTTTTGTGTTGTTCCTGATGGTAAGTCATTAACTTTTATTGTCAAGTTAAATTGTTCTCCTCCATCAGCTCTTATACTGTCTGTTTTCCAAATAACTTCTCTTGTGCTTTCATTATATGTAGCATTTTCTATCTTCTTAGATGTAAGTCCATCTTCTTCATATCCAAGCATATATGCTTCTACAAAACTAAATTCTTCTGGTAATTTAAGTTTTACAATTGCATTTGTTAATTCTTCTGATTTTAAATTATCTACATATGCATTAAAGAAATACTCTTCTCCTTCTTTGTAAATAACTTTACCTCCATCTGTATTATCTTCTTCTGTCATTACTTCAATAGCCATTTCTGCTTGTTTTAATTCAACAGATACTGTATTTGTTGATAATTCTTTTTGTAAATCTTTTGCTGTTATAGTAGCAACAGCTTCTATATTTTTTTGTTCTTCTGGAGTATCCTGTACTTTAATAGTTGTTTCTAGATTTACCGTTTCATTTACAGCTAAACTATCTATTTTAAATACTGACATATTATCTTCTAAACTTGTTGTTACATTTTCTTTATTAGCTAATGCTGAAACATACTCTGTATAATTTGGAATTGGTAATTTAACAACTATATCTTTTGCTGCTGATTTTCCTGTATTTGTTACTGAAGTTGTTAGCTTTAATTCTTCAAACTCTTTTATCTTTTCAATATCTGATTTTAAAGATATGTCTACTTGTGGTCCTTCTCCTGTTGTTAATCCTACTTTATCTGCTGTTGATGTTTCTTTTACAGTAGCAATTTCAGTATTATTTGTATAATAAGCTAAGAATGTACCATAAATATCTGTATTATGTTCTAGATTTCCTGGTATTTCATATTCATAAGTAAATCTTAATGTTTCTGCTTCATTCATTATATAATCTGTTGTTTCTGGAACAATTAAGTATGATTTAATATTTGATAAATCTTCTACATCTTGCTTCCAAGCATTTTCAGTATTTTCTAAATCTTTTGTAGCTTCTGGATTTTCTGAATAATATATTTTAAAGTTTCCTCTATTATTAGAATCAGCTACCATTTTACTTACCATTTTTGTATCTAATGTTGTTCCTAAATCTTCACCAGTTTCTATGTCTTTTACACCTTTAAATGGTATTCTTCCCAAAATTGTCAAATCAGAAATTGTATTTTTGTTGTTATTCATCACAATAACTTCCATTTTTGCTGTTTTAGCTGGTGCATAAATTTCTATAGTATCTTCTTTTTTACCTTGTCTTACAGAAGTAATCATACTACCAACTTCATTATAATTGCTTGTAGTATTTACTGTAAGTAATCCTGTTGGTGCTGAATATGAAATAGCTTTTGCTGTACTTCCATATTCTTGATTATTTTCATAATTTGTTGCTTCGCTATTTGTATAAGTTAAATTTATTTGTTGTTCCATTGCTGGTGTAAATAGGTTAACTTGAATATTTGCATTTATTACAATATTGCAACCATTTGTTAAAACACCAGAATTTAAATATTCTTGCTGTCCATTCAATGTAATTCTTATATATACTCTTCCGTCTCTTTCAAATAATTCTACATTTTGAATTTCTAGTCCTTCACCATATACAATATTTGTATTTGTTATATCCATTCTTTGGATATATGCTGGCATTTCTATTTCAAAAATTGAATTTCCATAAACATCTGATTCTTCTAAATTATTGTTTAATTCAACTCTCATTTCAACATCATTGTTCATTGCAATTGTTGATAAACTGTCTCTATCTATAACTAAATTTGCTTTTGTAATTGTATCTCTTAAATTAGTTTGAATTGTATTAGTAGCAATTTCTGTTTCAGCTTCTACATAGCTATATTTAGCTTTAATTACATTTTCAAAAATCAATGTTGAAAAGTTTTTATATTGTTCTTTTGAAAATTCTGATTTTTTCATTGCTCTTTCTACATTTATAATTAAGTTACCATCAGTAATTGGCTTACTTGTTTGAATTGATAATTTACTCAAGTTTTTATCTGTTAAGTCGATTACGATATTTCCATTTTCATCTGTTGCTGTTTCTTTATTTATAGTAGAAATTTCATTTCCAGATGCGTCTGTTATTCTAATTCTTCCTTCCTCACCTAAAATGTTATTAATATTTTCTTTTTGGAAAGAAATTGTTTTATATTTAACATCAGTTGTACTATATTTATTGCCATCTTTTGCAACATAGTAAATATCTTTATCTTCTAATTTAATACCTTCTACTATATCTTTATAAGAAATATTTACTATATTTTTTGAATTAAATTTAATTTCATAATTTTCTTTATTATTATAATTTAAGTAAGTATATGCTTTTGAAACATTTTTTGTTTCATTATTAGTTTCTAGTGAAACAATTTCACCTTTTTGCCCATCTAAATTAAATTCATAATTTTCTTGTACTTCTACAATTTGTGCATTTGAACTCTCTCCTGTAAATGTTTCCATCTTTCCTGATACATTAGAATTTAATTTTAAGTTTTCTATTGCTTCAATATTTTCAAATGAATAAGTAATAGAATATTCATCTTTTCCTGATACACTGTAATATCTTTCTTCTTCCTTAACGACTTTCTCTGCATCTTTCAATACATCATTTGCTGTATTATCTATTTTTACAACTTGGCTTTCATTTTGAATATGTATATTTAATGTATTATCTTCTTGATTATATGACCAATTGTCTGATGTAAATACAACATTTTCATTTGATTTACCATTTGTTCCTGCCGTTGAGTTTGCCGTAATTGTTACATTATTTGGTTTTACATTATTTATTGTAGGTACTGAAACACTTAACTCTGTTTTCTTTACTGGTAATGATTTTCTTGATGTAGTATTATCTAAAGTTACTAGTGTTTGTAAAATAATTCCATTTCCGTTACTTGTTTTATATGGAATGTATTTTGTAACATCAGTAGTAATTTTAACATTTCTTTCATCTTTCCAAAATAATGTAAGATCTACTTCTTTTGAAACTTCATTCTCATTTCCTTTACCATCTACATAAATACCTGTAAAAATAATTTTACTTGTATCTGATAGTTTTTTCAAATTAACATATTCTTCATTCTTGTACTCAATTGGTACAGAAATTAAAACATCTGAACCAGCATTAATTTGTTTTAAAGATATTATGTTATCTTCAATACTTTCAACCATTTCAGATTTAACTTCTACTTTTTCATTCTTTTCTGTGTTTTCATTTTTTGTAGAAGTTGTTTCATTTGAAACTGTTGTGTTCTCTGTAACATTTTCATTTGAAACATTATTGTTTGAAGAATTTTGATCAATTTTAGCTTCGGCCTCTTTTGATGTATTTGCATCTAAATTTTGAAACTTACCCATATTTTCAGTTAACATTTCTTCTGTTTGTGTATTAACTGTTTCAAAAGAATTTTCAATTGGCTCTGAAACTGTATTTTGATTATTGCTTTCTTCAATTATTGCATTTTCAGTATTGCTATTTTCTATATTTGAATTTGCAATATCTGTATTCTCATTACTTGAATTTTCAGACTTTGAATCTTCTTTTCTAAGTTCAAAATTTAATCCTGCTCCTTCTGTTCCTTCTAAGATTTGCACTTTTCCGTTTTTTAGATAGCCTTTATCTTTAACATTAAGTCTTAAGTTAATTGCTAGATCCTCATTATTAACATCAGAAATAGCTGAAAAGCTCTCTGCATTTTCAGCATCAAATCCAGCATTAAATTCGATATTTTTATTACCAGTTCCAGACTGATTATTAACCATATCAAAAATGCTAGTTGCAAATGATTTAGTTACTAATGCAGGATTAGCAAAAGTTAAAGTGAATACTAAAATTCCGGCTAAAACTCTTTTAAACATTTTGCTATGCATAACTTACCTCCATTTACTTAAATTATTACTTGATATATATTTTACTATATTTATAATAGTAGTCAACCTATAAAATACCTATATATCAATACTTTTATAGGTATTTTCTTAAATTTATTTACGGACATTATATATTTAAAATTCTAAATCTATAAATATAAAATTTTAATTACACAATCTCCTATAAAAAACACTTTTACCTTTTATAAATATACATTTTTATTATATACCGTTATGTAAACTTTTTCAACCTTTTTTTGACTTTTTTTCAATTTTTTTTGATATTTTTTCCTTGAAAAAACAGCTTTTTTAAAATTTTGTTGTCTAATAGGAAATTTTGTCAAATTTTGAAATTTTTTGTAAAAAAATAGTACTTCTTTCAAAGTACTATTTCCCTAGCTTTTTGCAAACTTTTTATTTTACATAATTATTTTTGCAAGCTTTCATTGAACTTTTTTGCCGTTTTTGTCAGTTTTTTTCAATAAATATATTCCTATTATATTTTCCAAATACAAAAGCAGAGAATTTTTAT
Organism: uncultured Clostridia bacterium; assembly: GCA_934140005.1. Lineage (GTDB taxonomy): Bacteria > Bacillota > Clostridia > TANB77 > CAG-508 > Scatovivens. The sequence continues at coordinate 196,480 of CAKPBB010000001.1, read as the reverse complement.
TTTCTCTGCTTTTCTAGTCAACCTATTTTATAGGTCTATTTTTATATTTTCTTACTGCTACCGGTACTAACAATATTGCTCCTGTTAAGCATACTAATGATATGATTACTATTATTACTTTATCTATATTCTTATCTACTGCATCTAGTACCATATTCTGTATTCTTCTATCTATACCCGTTGGTGGAGTTAATGTTATTACCTCTGTTGCTGATGTATCTGGTTCATTCAAGCTCTCTATATATTCTCCTCTTGTTGACTTAATATTTGCATTTCCTATTGTTGTACTAAAGTTTGTTCTTCTGCCTGCTGTTGTTGTAAATTGAACTACTTCTGCCATATTCTCAAATCTTAGATTATCTGTATCTGTTTCTGATGATATTAACTTCTCTGTTGTTAATACTACATATCCACTATACTCACTTTCTGTTGTCGCTGTTGTTTTTGGTTCTAAGAATTTTGACAATCTTCCATTTACTACTTCATCTTCTCTTTGATCATCACTTATTCTATCATCCATTGATATTGCCAAGTTACTTGTTAAGCCTGTTTCGAATGATACTCCTTTTAAGTCTATCAATTGTTGTATTCTATTTGCTGAGCTTGATGTTGATGTTTCTATATTACTAAATAAGCTTCTCTTTAACAATCCTCCATTATAGCCATCTCCTGTTTTTAATGCCTCTGCTGTCGTTGTTGTCCATGCATTATCTACATCTTTATTCTTCTCTGATGGGAATGTTAAGTCTGTATCTATATAGTCTAATATCTTATCTACCTTTAAGTCCACTATTGTATCTTTTGCTGTTATTGTACTTAAGAAATATGTACTTCCTAAATACTTACCATAATAATTATCTTCTCCTGTTGTCATTGTCTTTTCTATGATTCTATACTTATCATCTGTTGCATAATTTGTATCTTTCTCATATGTTAACTCATATTGATATTTCATTGCTGTTTCTGAGCCTAAATAATCATTCTCTGATACATATTTTGTCCTTAATCCATTATTTGTTGCTATTGCATTTGTTGAATTTTGTTTATATCTTAAACTATCTAGATTTGTACTTATTCTATCTACTTCACTTCTATTTTCTACTGTGAATTCATAGTCTACATTTATTCTACAACCTTGTAATATTATGTCATCAACATTTATATATGCAAATCCTTGCAATGTATTATTATTACATATGAATTGTAAATTATTTAGTCCTATACTATTTGCTGTGTCTACTTCTCTTTCTACTCTGCCTGTTACTTCATTTAATACTTTATTACCATTTACATCTTCTACATCTTTAAATGCTATCTTTATCAATGTATTTTGATCTGATGTTACTAATTTTATTTCTTTTATTTCCTTATTCAATGAAATCTCTGATTCTGGTCTATATTCTATACCGAAGTCTATATTCTTTACATTATATGTTTTTCCTGAAATCTTATTATATGGTATATTTGTACATGTTGCATATGTTACATTTTCTGCATAATCATCTAATTTTTCTGGTTTTACATAGAATGTTACTGTCTCTGCATTCATCTTTGTTTCATTTACTAATTTTTCTTCTCTTGCTGCCTTATCTGCTCTATCTTCTTCTGTTGCTGATGGAATACTTATACCTTTTAATGTCTCTGCCTTTTCATTTGTCATGATTTCTGAATATGATATTGCATTTAGTCTATCTATTTCATCATCTCTTGCATCTGATCTATCTTCTTGTTCTAGTGCTGTCATTATTTCATCATATTTCTTAATCTTCTCTACATTTAGCTCTGTTTCTCCATCTGCTGGTTTATATGTATAATTATCTACTCCTGTTGTATATTTTGTTGATTTATAATCTTGACCATTGAATGTTAACATTTCATTTGTTGTTTGATCTCCATATGTAAATCTTACTGTATAATATCCTGGTATAAATCCTGACAATACATATTTACCATTTTCATTTGTTCTTGTTTCTTGTATTGTTGCCCAATTTGCATCTATTACTTCTTCGTAATATTTTGTTCCTTCTTCTGATGGATTATTTTCATTTGATGGTATTTTTACTATTTCTATTAACTGTGCTTTTGCTCCTTTTACAACAAAGTCATTTTGTTCTGATGTTGGATTATTAAATCTTTCTACAATACTCTTATAGCCACTATCTCTATTCAATAATTCTAACACATTACTATTTGATTTTGCCTCTGTGCGCTTTGTATCTGTTTCATTATATATACCATTACCTGAATATTGGACATTTCCATCTGTTCCTATTGCTTCTGACCTTGAATCATCCCACATGAATCCTGTTAGAATTCTATATGTTTCTATACTTGGTACATTCTTATTTATTCCTGTTGTTGGTGGTGGTACGTTTGTTATTGTCTTTACATTCATTTTTATGCCTGTCTTATATGTATCATCTTCATATAAATCTGTATCATCCGCACTCTTATTTCTTGCTAAAGTTTCTGATGTAGATAAACCATTATCATCTCCTATATTGCCTGGATTTGAATCCTTATCCACTAAGCCTGCTGGATATCCTATCTCATATGCTGGATTTTCTTGTTTATATTCTTCTGATACATCTCCATACCATGTTGAGTATGCATTGATTTCTGATATGCCTTCTATGCCCATATTATCTGACTTGCTATCTTCTATCTTCAATGTTCTTGTTGAATCTTTATCTAATACATATTTTACAAATACATATCCTGTTTCGCCTTCTTTTAATTTTACATTATCAAAGCCTCTTATATACAATGTATTATATCCATTTGTTGTAAAGTCTCTTTCTCTATTATAATTTGATGTATTTGACAATGTTAATGGCATTGATTCATTTGATGTCTCACTTGATTTATACCATGCTTCTGCTATCTTTATTTGTTTATCCTTTAAGTAATCTCCATTCTTTGTCTTTACTGTTAATGTATTATTTTCTTCTCCGGTATACTTTATAAAGTTCTCATCATAATAATCTGCAAGTTCATCTATCGTTACTTCTATTGGTATATCTTTATTTTGTCTATATGGTTCATCATCTGTTATTTTTTCATTTGTTATTGCTATCTTAAATGTTACTTCTACATTTAATTCACTTTCTGTTCCCTTATATTCTCTTACTTTCTCATTCTTATATTGTTCATATCTATATTTGAAATCTGATTCATAAAATTCTAGGTTATAAGGTTTCTTTATTACATAATCATTCTTATATTCATCATTTACTTCTTCTTGATTATAATCATAGATTACCTCTTCACCATTTATTGTTGTTTTTACTTGATATACATCTTTTGTTATTGAAATGTCTACATCTTCTCTTTCTTCCAAACCTAAATTAATATATTTCAAGTATTCTGTTTCTGCTAATTGGTAATTTGCTGTACTTAATGGATATAACCATAATGATTTTGTATTATTTGCTGTTCCTGAAGATATATTTTCTGCTTTTGTTAATACAAATGATCTTGATGTCATTACTCTACTTCTATCTTCTAAGAATGTACTTGTATGATTTTCTTTATTGTATTCTATTTTCTTTGTGCCTGTATTTGAATTCTTATCTTCTCCTACATAGTATCCTTTATTATATCCAATTGTTTCAAAATGTCTATTAAACTCTTCTCTTACATCTTTAAATTCGAATGCATTTGAATCATTTATATAGTTTCCACTGTCTGTTACTGGTAACCAGTTTTCGTCAATATGTGTATCATTTGAATATATCTCTGTTGATTTATACATTAAGCCATCATACTCGAATTCTACATAGTAGCTATTCAATTCTGTTCCTTGTTTGTAATTTTTCTTGTTTGCTTCTTCCTCTATTGTTCCTTCTACATTTGAACCATCTACTTTTGTTGTTGCTTTATATACTCTTTCGAATGTATATAATCCTGTTGCATCTGTTCTAACCGTTTCAACAATTTGATCGTTTTTTGCATTATATAAATGTACTATAATATTTTCAAATTTGTTTTCATCATTTGTCATATATCCATCTTTGTTTTGATCTAGCCATACTTTTCCTGCTATTACTAAGTCTTTCAATTTTACGAATTCGCTAGATTTCTTTACTGGATATTTATTCTGTTCTGTTACTATTCTATTTCTGTTTACATCATTTATATTTGTTAATGTTGTTATTTCTGCTTTATTCTCTAGGTTATATAAATACATATTACTTTCTGTAATTTTTACTTTTACATAATAGATTATGTATTCACCTGGATTTAAGGTTGTATATTCTTCTCCAACTTTATTTGGAATACTTAATAAGTATACATTATTTCCTTTTGGAGTTACCGTTACCGGAACATCATCAAGTCTTGCAGTTCCATCTGGTTTATAAATCTTAGCTGTTACTGACTGGAATGCTAGTCCTTCTTGCAATGTTTCTGTAATATCCGTTGTTCTTACTTTTGTTGCTGGTTTTAAACCACTTTCTTTTTCAGATAAGTTCTCTAATCTTATTGAGTAAGTTAATGTTTCTGTTTTTTCTGCTTGGAATGGACTAACTGATTTTTCTTCATCTGTCCTATCCATTCTTTCTGTTGACTCATCTTCATTTATTGAACTTGTTTCATTATGTGTAAAGTTCTTGCTATTATTGTCTTTCATCATTAAACCATCATAAGAACTTATATATTTATCAATGTCTAGTTTGTAATCATTGATTTTATAGTAGTCTGCATTTACTAACCATTGTCTATTTGTTAATGGATTATAAGCTTCTGATTTTTCTGTATTATAAACAGGTCTGTCATACTTCTGTAAGTTTTTCCAATGGTTTATGTTATAAACTTCTCCAACCATTTCTACAACGTTTGGACACAATTTTCCAGCTTGAACATCCTCAACTACAAATGAAACTGTAATTGTTGTTACACTTCCTGCCGGTACACATAAGTTTGAAATACTTAATATATTACCAACTGGCAACACTATTGGTAAACCGCTTTGACTTAATACATTACCATCATTTGTTATATTGATTTTGATGTCACTATGATTTGGTAATTCATCTAATAAGTCTACATATACTTTATCTGGCTTCCAATATGGCTCACCACTTCTATTTGTAACAGCATAATCTAATGGTGTAGTATTATATACATCAATTTGATAAGTTACTCTATCACCATATTCTACATATACTGGATCTAAAAGATTTACAGCTCTACCCATTTTTACTCTTGCTATAGCTAATTGACTTGATTTTAAGTTTTCATCATTGTCAGCTAGAGCATCATATGTAACTTCTCCATTTGTTGTATGTTCAACTTTTACAATATGCTTATCAATATTTACTTTATATTGTTTAATTTCATATGTATCTGAATCTTTTTCTCTTAAATCAGTTACTCTATTATCATTTGTGTTTACAATATTTCCTTTGGTATGTCCATACCACTCTACATACTGCATATGTTCTAATGTTCCAGTATTTCTTGTTGTTATTTCAACTGTATTTGTGTATTTGCCTGTTTGTGCACTTGGAATTACTTCAACATAATATGTTACTTTATCTTGTTTTGGTATCGTAATATACCAGCCACCATTTAAATCTGCTGGTAATTTAAAAGTACCTTCTATGTCATTTGGTAAAGTATCTTTTATTTTAATTCTTGTGTCATATTTTGGAGAATTATTTATGATGTCTATTCTAAATATAACTGTATCTCCTCTTTCAACTTTTACTGTATCATCATATTTTTCTTCCATACTTCTTTCAAATCTTGAAGTATTATCTCCAATTGAGCTTGAGAATATTCCGCTAAATATACTACCTATTCCACTTATTCCTGCACCATAAGTATATCTTCCCTCACTATCATTGTGATGAACTTTTACAACTATTTTATCAACTTTTATGTCTGTAATAAGTGGTACGTGAACTTCCATTTTTAGATTATCATAATTATGTGTATTATATTGCTTACCTCTTAATTTTGCTGATGCCTCCATTGCATCCTGCAGAGTATCTGGAACACTAAAGAACAGCTTCCAATTAAACGCTTTACACTTATCATTAGAAGTCCATCCAAAACCATGTTTGCAAAGGAATATTGCGTCATTATGTGAGCCAGCTGGAACTAGTATTGTAAAAGTAATTGGTCCCCAAGGAGTTGGTATTGTAATTTGTTGTGTCCTAAAATGTTGACAATGTTGAGGTCCTGGTTTTGAACTTGTATATGGCCATTTTAAAAGTTTTAAACATGTATTAAAGTATGTTTTGCAACCATCTTTTGTATTTGCTTCTTTCCAAAAAGTCATATATCTTAAACCATCATAATATGTGCCAGTACCATTAGCATGTACATATTGATATTCAAAGCCAATTTCTACTAACTCATTTGCATCTCCAACTTTGTCTCTTGGAACATATATATAAAATTCTGCATCTGGGTCTGGAACTGGAAAATTAATTGTTGTTCCATTGTCAAAATATGCTGTTGCTTTTATAATTGAACCTTTAACATTTGAAAGAAGATTTCCAAATACCCTTTGGGTACTTGACGCATCAAATGCTTCTTGTAAATTTTTATATCCTCTTACTGGATCACTTACTTCAACATCTTTAGCTCTTAAATAATGACTCATTGTAAATGGTCCTACTTTATAAGTCGTATTATTAAGCACAAGTGTTGTTCCCACGTGATCATCTACTGTAACACCAATATTTGCTCCATTATTTTCAATGTCACTTGCTTTTTTATAATAATCATCATATTTTGCCATAACATCTGCTAGTTTATTTGTTCTATGACTATCTGAATTTACTCTACCTAGCTGATTCATTTGAACCCAAAGTGCAATCTGTAATGGATCATCTGCATGTCCTGTTCTTTTTCTTTCTTCAGCTGTTTGTTTATATGTAGCCATTGCAAATGCTATTCCACCATCATCATAAACTCTTAGTTGATTATAAATCGGTGAATTTGAGCTTCTTCTTACTATAGTTTTACCACCACTTTGGCTTATCCATCCAAAATCTACTTTATAATAGTAAAAACTTGAAAATGCAACTTTGACTGGTAAAATTGGACCTGCAAATCCATGATGATCCCATGTATCTGATCCAGCCTTAGCAATAGTACCTGTTTTAGGTTCAACTTTACCACTTGAAGTATAGCCTCCCCAGCCATCATTAGCACTACCAGAAAAAGTCTGTGGAAATAAATGAACTGAACCTTTAAATTTATAAGTTAAAATATTTTTAATTCTTCCAGAAATACCTATATTTCCTACACCATATTGTGACAAATCAAGATTATCATACCAATAACTATAACCATGCTGCATACAAAAATAATCTGGATTGCTAGCAAGAACCTCCTCATTAATTAATTTCTTTTGTTCATAGCTCCATGGAATATCTCCCAAATTGCTATTAATTTCTTCTTTTATTTCTTCAATGGTCTTTCCTTCTGTTGCAAATTCTGAATTTGACAACATATCTTCTAATTCTTCTTCTGCTATTTTATTCAATTGTTCATTAGTATTTTCTAATTCTTCTTGTCCATTATTAGTAGCATAGGCTGAAGATGACTTAAAGCCTATAAAACCAATTAATACTATACTAATTAAAACAATTATGATAATTAAAATTTTCTTATTTATTTGTTTTATCTTTTTCATCATCTTCACCTCCTATTTATAAAATTTCTTTGTATTCAGTTTTATATTTAACCTTCCTATTTTTATTAAATATACTACTGCACTTGCTATTATTGTAAACATTATAAATGCTATATATTGTATTGTTCTACCTGTTGCTACTGATATAAACGTTGTTTGTACGCTTGTATTATTATCTTTTCCTTCTGTTAAGTTTGCCTTACAGAAACTACTTGTTAATTCTATTTTATTACTTGCTATTATTGTTTTTGGTTCATCTAGTTTCTTACTTAATACTAATTTGAACTCTCTCTTTTCTCCTGGTGCTAAACTTACATTGTCTAAGTTATTTGTATAAAGTAATCCATCATTTCCTAAATACCAAAGTGAATTATCTTTCTCATCAAATTCATATCCTTGTTCTAAATAATCAACAATTTGTTTTGCATATCCTTCAACATTTCCAACATTTTCAATAACAATTTTGTATTCTAATTTTACTGTTGAATTTTTCATTTCTTTTGATTTTATTTCTACTTTAGCAATATCTTTATTATCTACATCATACTCTGTTGTACCTTTCTTTGTTGTTACTATTGCTTTATCTAAGTATTTACTTACTTTTAAATCAAATATGCTATTTGAAATTAAACCAATATCAATGTTTGTAATGTTTCTATCTTTTACTTCTATTTGTGAAGTAACTGCCATCTTACTTGTTTCGCTCTTTATAACATCTGAGTTTTTATCATCACTTACTCTACTTGCTTTATAACTTGTTAGTTCATATATTGTATTATCATATGAGAATGCAACTACATATTTACCAACTTCTACACTATTAAATACATATTTTCCATTACTATCTGTTTCTACATTTTGTATTACTTTACTTGTTGATACATCTATTAAACTTACCTTTATTCCATTTAGTAACTTTTCATTGCTATCTCTTTGTCCATCTTTATTTTCATCTAGCCAAGCTATACCTGATATTGCATATTTTGCTAATGGCTTTGTATCACTACTATCTTGATTTGTATCATTTGGTTTATTGTTTATAATGTTGTTTGATTTATCTTCATTATTGCCTTGATTATTATCATTACTATTATTGTTATTATCATTGTTTTGGTTATTATCTGGTTTATTAGTGTTATTTTGTGTTTTATCTATAATATCTTGTTCAGCTTTATCAATTCTATCTTTATCAGCTTCTTCTTGTTCTCTTCTTTTTAACTCATCTTCCTCATCTTGTGTTAATTTATCATTTAATACAGTAAACTTAATATCTTCTAATTTAATATTATCTTGATTTTCTACCGTAACAATTGGTGATATTTTTACATCTGTTGTATCAGTACCACTACTATTTATTGCATAGAATTCAATATTTATATCAAGTTCTTCATCAGCATTTATAACAGGTAAACTTATTGCTACGTTTTTATTACCATTACCTGTTGATAAATTTTTGGTATCTTCTCCGCTTAAATATGTAACTTTCTTAACTTGTATAATCTCTGGTATATCAAATAGCAATTTTGTTCCACTACTTGGTAATAATCCTTCATTTTTTACTTTGATAGTTGCCGTTAATGTATCATTTTCTTTTAATTCATTTGAAGAAACTGAAACTAATCTAGATGTAATTAAAGGCTTTACAATTTCCTGTGAAATCTTAGTTCCTACTTCATTTTCTACACCTTGTGCAGAAATTTCAAAATAACTCTCAAATTTTTCATCTGCTACAGGTATATTAGTAGCTTCAACTATAGCTTTTAGTTTTATAATGTCATCTGAATCAAATTTTCCTATTTTATAAGTTATTACTCCTGTATCATCATTTGAAACTATATCTGTATCATCCATATTAGATTCTGAATAAATATGTTTCATATATTGACTAGTTTTAAAATAAACCACAACATTTTTCAAAGTTTTATCAGATAAGTTTGTTATTGTAGCTTCAAAAGTATTTTGTGCTCCAATTGTCAAAGCTACATCATAATCTAAATTTGTACTTAATTCAAAATTTGCTTTAATTACTTTGTTTTTTATTGTATTTGTTTCAAATTCTGTTGCTAAATTTTCACAAGTTATTTTTGCTTTTGTTTCAATATAAGAATCCGGAACTTTATCTACATATACTTTTTCATATTCATATTCTTCTTCATCATTTTCAGATTGATCTGGATTATCTTCCTCTAAATGATATTGTTTCTTAAATATTTCATATCCTTCTGTAAAAGATATTTCTGAACCGTCTTCTGCTCTATATATTAATAATGTATATTCTCCTGATTCATTTTTTTCTTTATTTAAAAAGTAATCCTTGCCATCTTTTGTAACCTTCTTTGGTAGTCCATCTTCATCTAAATATTCATCTCTATTCTCATCATTAATTACATCTTTTTGATCATCTTCTCCATCATCTTTTACTACTGAATAATAGTATCCTTTTTCATCTTTTCCTGATGGAGTTCCCATCATTTGACAATATTCTTCTATGTTTAATAATTCATTCGATTTGACATAGAATGTAACATCTTTGCTCTCACCTGCTTTAATAGTTGCAAATTGTAAATTCATTTGCACTTTTCCACTTTCGGATACATTTTCCTCTAAATATGGCATAAATCCATAATCGCCCATACTTGAAGCATATTCAGCATCACCTTTTATAACAAAGATTCCATTTTCTGGTGCTTCTACTGTTGCTACTACATTTTCTGCATCTACACTTCCTGTATTGCTTACTGTTACTGTGTATGTTAATCTTCTTGTTTCTAGTACATCATTTCCATCACCTATATCTACGCTTAGGTTTGCTTCTAGTTTTGGTCCTTTTTCTGTTACTAATCCTACTTTATCTGCTATGCTGCTTTCATACACTACTGCTACATCTGAATTATTATTGTAGTATACTCCAAATGATCCATATATTGCACTTTCGTATGGCAATTCACTTGGTATCTCAAAATCATAACTATAATTTAATACTTTTCCTGCTTCTAATGTTCCATCTACTACTATTAAGTATGATTTTATTTCACTTATATCTGTTATCTCTTGTGTCCATCCATTATTCTCATCTGACAAGTTCTTATCTGCTTCTGGATTGCTTGAATAATAAATTGTTGCCATTGCTGTATTACTTCCATCTGCTGTTATTTTATCTTTTAATGTTGTTGTTACTGTTGTTCCTAAGTCTGCTCCTGTTACTACATCTTTATTTCCTTTAAATGGGATTCTTCCTAGTAATACTACATCTGTACAATCATTACCTGTATTATTTAATGCTGTTAATTTCATTTGTGATATCTGTGTTTCTTGTTTTATCTCTATTTGTTTTTCTATTGTTCCTTGTTTTACTGACTTTACATTATTGGCTTTTCCATCATAATTCTTTATTTCATTTACTGGTACTAATCCTGTTGGAGCTTGATATTCGAATACTGCCAAGTCAAAGCCATTTGTTACTTTTATTATATCTGATGGCATATTCTTATTTACACTCCATTTTGTTTGCATTACATAATTTGTTACTGCTTCATTGTAATAATACAATTTTACTTGATCTTGTTTCTTTGGTGTATAATCATCTACTGTTATATTTGCATTTATTACTATATTTGTTCCATTTGTTAAATTTACTCCTACAAATTCTGTTTGTGTTCCTTCTAATTCTACTTTTATTTTGATTGTTCCATTTTCTTCTACTGTATGGAAATCTTTAATTTGTAATCCTTTTTCATCCATTAAGTTTATGTCTTGAATCTCAACTGCTTTTACATATTTTGGAAATACTATTTCAAAGTATGGATTCTTATATAAATCACTTGTTTCTTTATTATTATTTAACTCGATTTTTAATTGTACATTTTTATTTACTTCTACTGTACTTAAGTACTCTTTATTCATATACAATTTTGCACTTGTAAAGCTTTCTGTGAACTCTTTTTCTACATCCATTGTCTTTAATGTAAATGTACCTTCTTGTTTTACATATTTTACACTTGTTTCTACTGTACTTTTTATACTCTTAAAATCATTAAACTCTACTGCTTTATAATTACTCTTGCCTATTACTTTTACAAACTCTATATTTATTGTTCCATTTGATTTTACTTTATTTATTCTTATTTGCAAATTTTCTGTATACTCTGATAATTCTATCTTTGTACTTTCATCTGATTTTGTATTATATTTATCTAATGTATATATTATATTGCCTTCTTTATCTAACAAATCTATTGTTCCATCTGCTTTTAATATATCTTTTATTTCTGAATAATTAAAGTTTACTCCTTTATATTTTACATCTCCACTTGCATCATAGCTCTCGCCTTTTTTATCTATATATGATTCTTTTGTGCCTCTTACTTTAATTGCTTCTAACATATCACTTGTTAATATATTTAAACTTACTATCGTTTTTATCTCTGTCTCATATGCTGTTTCTGAATAATAATTTGCATTTATTTTTCCTTTACTTACTGCTTCATCTGTTGTTCCTACTGTATATGTTATTAGCTCTCCTGCATCTATCTCTTTATTTTGTTTTTCTTCTATCTTTTTCTCTTGTACTCTATTTTCTTTACCACTATATTCTTCTACTTTTACTGTTACTTCTTTATCTAATTCTATATTCTCTGCATCTATATAGTCTTCATATCTATATGCTACTACAAAATTATCTTCTCCGTAACTATTTACTGCCGTTCCATTCTCTTCATTCTGTACTTTTATTTCTATTGTATGTTTTTTCTCATTATAACTCCAATTATCATTTGTAAATGTTACTGCTCCAAATGTTTCTCCTCTTGTTGCCATCAATCTATTTGCATTTACGCTTATCTCTGTTGGATATTTGCCATTTAATGTTGGAACTTGAACTTGTATACTTGTTTCTTTTACTGGTAAATAATTTTTTTCTGTAACTTCTCTTTTTAAAGATATCTCATTTTGTACTATTGTTCCTACTGTTTTTCCTACTGTAAATGGTGATATTTTATTATATTCTGATGCCACTTCTATTTCTTTACTATATGTCCAGCCTAATTTTAATGTTTCACTCTCTTTTTCTTGGCTTTCTTCTAAATCTGTATTTACAAATGTTCCTTCTAATGTTAAATTTAATTTCTTATACAAATCAGATATATTTATCTTTTCACCTTGTTTATATTTAATTACTATTCTAAATTTAGTATTACTTATTACATTACTTATTGAAATATCATTTTCTTCTGTTAAAGAAACTTCACTATTTGATGATACATTTTCTTTTTCATTTGCTTTTTCTTTTGATGCTTCTTCTATTACTTTATCTTCATCAATTACTTCATCTTCTTTGCTGAAATCTGTTATATTATTGCTAACATTATTTGATACACTATTTGATGAACTCTCACTTGAAGATGTATCCGCTACTGTATTATCTGAAGCCATATTTGAAGTATTTGATTCATCTGCAGTCATATCAACTATTTTATCTGTTGAATTAGCAATATTTATAGAAGTATCTTTTTTCAAATCAACACTTGATGAATCTATGCTTTCAGCTTGTTTTTCAACATCATTTAATGAATTCATACTTTTACTTTGAGTTTCAATATTATTAAAATTCTCTTCTGAAGACTTCAAGTTTTCAGTTAATTCTTGTTTTATATCTTTAACTTCTAAATCTTTTGATATATCTTCTTGCTTTGTAACTGAAACTATTTCAAAGTTTGCTTCTTCACTATTTTCTAAGTTTAGCTTCAATTTTCCTTCCTTCAATATTCCATCTACTTTTGGGTTAAGTTCTGCATTGATTACTACTTCATCATTTACATCTGATAGCTTTTCTTTTTCATTTTCGCCATCAAAATATGCTTTAAATTCAATATTGCTTTTTTTGAAAATGCTCATTTCAAACACTGACGCACTTTCTGTTGCAATAGCATTAATTGCAAAGCCATAATTTGCAAATGTAAGTATAAATACAATCATCATTACAAAACTTTTCTTTAATGCTTTTTTCATACACAAATCCCTTTCCTTATTTTCTTTTGTTTCCAACTTGGCATACTATTACCTTTTTATTAATATATATAATACTAAAACAATTTTTTCACTTTGTACATATGTAAAATTTGCCATTTTTCAATTATTACAAGCATTTTTTCTTTAATGTGCTACGGAACAACAATATGTAAACTTGCACTTTTTCAATATTAAATTTTTATTACTTTTTTATTTTATTCAACTTTTTAATACTACTGCATATAGTATTATTAGAATATTTTAAAAGTAAAAATTATATTTTTCGATGCTCTTAATGTGCAAAAAACAAACGGAAAGAAAGGATTGATATGATATGAATAATTTAGATATTAACCAGCTTTTAGAAATGATTTCAAAAATGGATAAAGACGAATTAGAAAAAAATATAAAAAAAGCACAACAAATTCTTAATGATAGTAATATTGGTAAAAAGCAGTAAAATAATATCAATTATTAACATGGAGGTGTAATATGAATGATGATTTATCAAATGTAATGAATCAATTTTCACAAATACTAAAAGATAAAAATATAGATATAAACCAGATTATAAATAAAACATCTGACAATTCTAATAGTTCAAATAATCAGAATACCCAAGCAAATCAAAATTCATTCACCTCTAATGCAAACAGTTCTAGTGATTTTAATCTGGACATTCAAACAATTTTAAAAATCAAAGATATTATGGGAAAAATGAATCAAAAAAACATACCTAGAAATAACCTGCTAAATTCTTTAAAACCATTTTTACGTAAAGAAAAACAAGAAAAATTAGATGAATATATTAAATATGCAAATTTACTTAATCTTTTAGAATTATTTAATTCAACTGGAGGCGAAAAAAATAATGATACTAAACCAACTACTTGAAAATTTCAGTAATATAAGCAAAGATGTACCAATTATGTATTTTAATGGTACATCTTTATATTTAGACGATATTTTATTGATTATACTTGCAATATTATTATTTGAAGAAAACAACTGTGATATATCAGTTCCTTTAATTTTAGTATTATTAGTATTTTCTTAATTATTCAATAACTATATTATTATCTTTTATTTTGCAAACTGGACATTTATCTATTTTTAGTTCAATTTCTCTAACTAAATTTGCTATTCTAACTTGTGTTACATCTATTGAATTTGCTGATATTACAGCCATTGTATTTCCATTAGCACCTGCATGTGCAACTCCTCTTAAAGTTCCTAATACCGCTATATTTCCACCAGCAATTATTTCAGCACCTGCATTTACATCTCCAAATATTACTAAACTACCAGAATACTCTTCTTTTTGTCCTGAACGTATACAATTTTGGATGTACTTTGTCTCTGATATCTCTGTTTTGGTTTCAAAAGTTTTCTTAATTGCATGTAATCCTAGCAAATCAGATACATCATCAAACTTTACTTCTACATCAATTTCATCATTAATAACTTTTTTAACCATATCGATTTCTGTTTCTGTAAAAAGTCTGCCTGTAACTCTGATTGGAATTTTAGCTGATTGATAAAAGTCTCTTAATTTTGGAATTTTAGTTTGTAATTCTTCAATTACTTCCTGAATCTCAGCGATTACATTTACATTCAAAATAATTTCTTCTGTAGTTTGACTAATTTTAATATTGTTTAGCATATTACACATCCTTTCTTTTATCTAAAGCTTTCTGTTTCTGTACTTGCACTCATATTTTCTTTTACTTCAGCAACATTCATACCAAAGTATTCTAACATTATATCTCTAACAACTTCTGCTGTATAATTTCCATGTCCACCATTTTCAACCATTACTACAATTGCAATTTCTGGATCTTCAAATGGAGCAAAACCTGTAAACCAAGCATTAACATTCTTTCCAGCTTCAGCTGATCCTGTTTTTCCACCGACACTTATTTCAAAGTTTTTAAATACCGAATATGCAGTTCCTCCGTCCTCAGCAACGGATCTCATACCTTCTAAAACAGCTGATAGATTTTCTTCATTAATTTCTATATCTTCTGAAGTATCATCTTGTATATTTAGCTTATTTTTTACAAATTCATCAATTTCAGATTTTGCAACCTGTGTTCCATTTGATAATACTACATTTTTCACTATTGATAAATCAATTTTTTTACCACCATTTGTAAGCATTGAAATATATTTAGCCATTTGTATTGGTGTATAATCATTATATCCTTGTCCAATTGCTGAAATTACTGTATCTGCAGAAGACCAATTTCTTTTTTCTTTTTCTTTGACAAGCTCTTGTGTTGGAACTGTTCCACTAACTTCGTTTGGAAGTTCAACCCCTGTTTTTTGTCCTAAACCAAAATATTTAGCATATTTTTTTAATAAATCAATTCCAAGCCTACTTCCAACTTCATAGAAATAATAGTTACATGATTTTTGAATAGCTGAAATTACATTTACTTTACCATGTCCATGTCCATAATCCGTAAATATCCAACACTTATATGGTTCTTTCATTCCTTCAACATAATACTGTCCAACATCATTTATATAATCATTTATTCCAATTTTCCCTTCTTGAAGTCCTGCTATTGCCGTTATCATCTTAAAAATTGAACCTGGTGCATAAGCACTCTGAATAGCTCTATTTCTCATTGGTGTTGTTTTTGAATTATTATATTCTTGCCATTGCTCATTAGAAATTCCATTATAAAAGTATTCTGGATTATAATCTGGATAACTAGCCATTGCAAGAATTTCACCAGTCTTTACATTTGTTACTACTACACATCCTCCATTTGCATCATAAGTTTTTCCAAATCCATTAGTTCTTATTTTTTCAATATTATTTTTCAAAGCATTTTCAGCAACTGCCTGTAAATTTGCATCTATTGTTAATACAATATTTGCTCCACCAATAGCTTCTTGTGATGTATATTCACCAGTAATTGTTCCATCTACTGACATATCGATTTGCTTTGTTCCATCTTCGCCTCTTAAATACTCTTCAAAAACCTTTTCTATTCCTAACTGTCCAACTTTATCATTTGCATCATATTTATGTGTGTCATTGCGTTCTTCAAATTCTTTTTTATTATTATCTGTTATTCTACTTACATATCCTATTATATGAGAAGCTAAATTTCCTCTATTATACTTCCTAGTTGGCTGTTGAACAATACTTACACCTGTAAGTTCTGAACTTCTAACTTGTAATTCAACAGCGCTTTCTCTACTTATCGAACTTGAAATCTCAATTGATTTAGTATTTGAATATCCTTGTGTAGTAATTGCATATCTTATAGCTAAAATCCTTGCAATATCCTCAACAATATCTGATTCTATACTATATTTATCTCTAAATAAATAAAAGGCTTCTTCTGCTGAAGCAGTGTCTGGTATTTTATATTTTTTCTTCCAAGCAGTTAAATCTTCATCTGAACTAAAATTATATTGAAATGGATTTATACTTATTGGAAATGAATTTATGTATGAATCGCCATTCTTATCTAATATTGTTGTCATTGTTAAAATCGAATTATTTAAAACAGAATTTTCTACATTTGTCTTATACATTTCCACAGAAAATCCAAAATCTGTGGAAGCTAATACAATTCCTGTTCTATCTGATATGTTTCCTCTCGCAGCTTCTATTTTTCCTTCTCTAGAAAGTCTTGTATTTGATGTTTCCCTATATTCACTACCATGTACTATCTGTAAGTTAAATAATTGGATTAGTATTATTATTCCAAATACATATATAATTGTAGTGATTACATTGTATCTAAAATTTGACTTTTCAATTTCACTTTTTTGCCTCAGCTCTTTCACCTTCTTTCTTTTTTGTAAGTTATTATAAAATTAGAAATATCTTGTTAATACATTGTTTTTCTTGAATACTCTATCTACACTATATCCCATTTTTTGAATAAATGGATATAAAAGAATTGAGATTAAAACATTATATAAAAGTTCTTTAAATAAGATTTTAGCAAAAAACCACCATTCTATATCAAAATTAAATATTATTGATTTCAAGAAATAATATCCTAATTCATATATAATTGTTGATCCTGCAACCATCAGTATAATTGTTATTTTATTTTCTTTTGAAAAATTTTTATCAAAATATGAGCCTAAATATGCAACAACACATAACATAACTGCTGAAATACCAATTGAACTGCCATATATTAAGTCTAAGATGATACCACAAATTGCTCCAAAAAATATTCCATAGCTCACATTTGCAAACAAGCCTATAAATAATATAAAAATAATAAATAAATTTGGCAAAACACCACCAATTGTCAAAAAAGGAAATATATTTGCTTCTAATAAATATATAACCCAAAATGTTATAAAAAATAATATGCCAATACCAATTTTTTTCATATATATCCTCTCTTAATTTACAAATCTTATTTACTTTTTACTACTAAAACATTTGTAACTGTTGCAAAATCAACTGCTGGCTCTACAATTGCATATCTATCTATTATATTGCTTGTTGTTATAATTTCTTTTATAGTTCCTATATGTATACCTTGTGGATAAATCTCACCAATTCCTGAAGTTGTAACATTATCACCTTGTATCAATTCAGCACCAGTCGGTATATAACTAACCCTTAAGATTTGTTTTCCTTCTAGAGTACCTTTACAAATGATACTTTCTTCTGTTGTTGTTATTTTAGCACTAACTGTACTTGCTGCATCTATTATTACTTGGACTTTTGCTGTTTTCTCTGTCACTGAAATTACATGACCAACTAATCCTTTATCTGCTATAACTGTCATATTAACTTCAACTCCGTCATTTGTTCCAGCATTGATAACTAAATTACTACTATAATTACTTACATCTTTATTAATTACATATGCAGGAATTGTTTGATATTCAGCATATTTTTGAGTTAAGTTCATATATTCTTGTAAAGTTGTATTATCTGCTTTTATTACTTCTAATTCTCTTAGTTTTGTTTCTAATTCACTATTAGTTTTTCTTAACTCTTCATTTTCAGCTTTTAAAGTATCCATATCTGCAAAATACTTTTCATTTCCTGTAACTTTATTTTTCAAATCTGTAAAAACTCTTTGAATTGGTGTTATTATACTACTAACAGCACTTTCTATATAAGAAAGCTTATCTATATTTACATTTGAAAGAAATATTAATAGTATTAAAATTATAAGAGTTATAATTCCACCTAAAAATTCTGTTTGCTTATTTCTATTCATCTAAAAATTTTGTATAAAATACTTTATACTTCCTTTCATAAAATTATCCTAATACTCTTTTTAAATGCGTTAAATCTTCAACAATCTTTTGTGTACCCTTCACAACACACTCCAATGGTTCTGTTGCGATAAATACAGGAGTTTCAGTTTTTTCTGAAATTAGTTTATCCAAATTTTTTATTAGTGCACCTCCACCTGCAACCATTATTCCCTTTATAGCAATATCTGATAATAACTCTGGTGGAGTCTGTTCTAAACAATTTTTTATTGCTTCAATTATTTTTAGCAAAGAATCATGTATTGCAAGCCCTACATCTGTTGATGTAATCTCTTTTGATATTGGTAAACCAGAAATTACATCTCTTCCTCGTATTTCCATACTTTCTTCAGTAACAAGTGGTTTTGCACATGCAAGTTGTTTTTTTACATTTTCTGCTGTAACTTCTCCAATAATAATATTCAAATTTTTCTTAGCATAATTCATGATATCATCAGTTAATTCATCACCAGCAATTTTCAAAGATTCACTAGCAACAATACCTCCCAGTGAAATTACTGCGACTTCTGTAGTTCCACCACCTATATCAACAATTAGATTTCCAGTTGGTTCTGATGTATTTAATCCACAACCAATTGCAGCAGCCATTGGCTCATCAACTAAAAATACATTTCCTGCTCCACTTGATAATACCGCTTCTTCAACAGCTCTCTTTTCAACTTCTGTTATGCCTGATGGAACTCCTATAACAACTCTTGGTTTAATTATTTTATATTTTTTACAAACCTTTGTTACAATAGATTTAAGCATTAATTTTGTAGCTGTAAAATCTGCAATTACACCATCTTTCATAGGTTTTATTGCTTCAATTTTTTCTGGTGTTCTTCCTAACATTAACTTTGCTTGATTGCCAAAGGCTAAGACTTCTTTTGTTTCTTTATCTAAAGCAACAACTGATGGTTCACGATAAACAATTCCTTTTTTCTTTAAAGCTACTAAAATATTTGCTGTTCCTAAATCTATTCCTATTTCTCTATTATCCAAACTATCAAAAAAATTCATTTATTATCTCCTATTGTTTTTACTTAATTGCCTATTGTTTAAAAACCCTATACTTTTCTATATACAAATATTGAAATTGCTATTCCAATAATACTTGCAACTGTTATTTTGAACATAAGGCTAAAGCTTATTTTCATTATACTTAAATCAAGTGTAAATGGTTCTTTCATACCAAATTCTTGACCATAATTTAGCCACCATAAAACATCTATTCTAGAGGCTAATTCACCAAGTAATCCTCCTATTACTATTCCTGATAAAATAAAAATTAATAATATCCAAATATTTTTGTCTTTTGTTGCCATATTTTCCTCCATTTTTTCCTACGGAACTTTGATTTTTTACTTAATTATTATATCTTGATAACTCCTTTTTTTCAAGTCAATATACAAAGTTTTATAAAGTTTTTTATCTGCTAGTTATTTTCAGTTTTAAGTAAATATTTTCAGTTCTATTGCATATATTATATAGACTATCCATTTATTTACATTTACTTTATTTTATAAAGTTGTATAATAAATTATATCAATACTTTTATGGGGGTGCACCTTTGAAAATAGAAAAAATAAATGATGATAAAATTAAAGTAACTTTTGATTATACTGATTTAAAAGACAATAATATTGACTTTCATTCTTTTATGTCTAATGCAATCCAAAATCAAGAATTGTTCTTTAAAATACTAGAACAAGCCGAAGAAAACTTAAATTTTCAAACTGATGAATACAAACTTGAAATCAATACTTTAGCATTGTCAAATGGAATTTTTATTTTAACTGTTGCTAGGTTAGGAAAAATTACGAAAGTAAAAAAGAAATCTAATTCTAATGTTGTACATATAAAAAGAAAAACAAACTCATCTTCAAGCAATCTATCAATTTATAGTTTTAAAAGTTTTGATGATTTTATAAACTTTTGTCAATTTATTGCAGTAGAAGATACTAGTACCTCTATATTAAGTGCTATTGAAAATAAAAATTCATTATTCAAATATGATTCACAATATTTTTTAGCCATTTCAACAAATAAATTAACAGATAAAGAAAAAGAATTTTTTTATTCGACTATAACTGAGTTTGCAAAATTTATTAGCAATTCACAAACTTTTTTAGCCAAATTAAAAGAAAATTCAATTTGTTTTCTTCCAAAAAGTGCTATAAACTTATGTATTAAATAGTAAAAAAACGGTTTATCCTCTTTTTATATTGGAATAAACCGTTTATTTTTAATATAAATAATTTTGTGGATTTTTTGCAACTCCATTCACTCTAATTTCTAAGTGTAAATGAGGTCCAGTTGAGTTTCCTGTTGAACCAACATAAGCAATCACTTCACCTTGTTCAACTGTTTCTCCAACAGTTGCCACTAAAGAATTACAATGTGCATAATAGGTTTCTACACCATTTCCATGATCTAATACAACAAGATTTCCTAAAGAACCCTTCCTTCCTGAGTATACAACCGTTCCATCAGCTGCTGCCTTTATTGGTGTTCCTTTTGATGCTGCAATATCTAACCCAGTATGAATGCTACTTCTTATGCTACTTCTTACTCCGAAACGAGAAGAGATTGTACCATTAATTGGCTTTATTAGAGCAATTCCTAAAGCAGTATTACTAAAGTCAACGTTTGCTGATGTATTCACTTTAGCTGAAACAGGCTTTTTAACTATTTTTGGTTTTTCTATGTATAAGTCAGCAACTGCTGTTGCTGTATCTGTAAATGTTTTTAACTCTGTATTATATTTTAAAGCATAAGTAATATTATCTTTATTATTACTATCTTTTTCTTTAAGCTCATTTAAAATATTTTCTGCTTCTTCAAAAGATTGTACATAAAATTTTTCTTCATTATTGTCTAAAATTGCATAATATTTATAATACGGAATTCCTGTGCTAACTATTTTAGAAAAGATTTCATCACTATTAGTTGTAATCCCTTTCTTTAATAAACACATTTTATATTCTGGTAAAGTTTCTATATCTACAAAAGCAATAAGATTGTTATCACCTGACTTTGAATAATCATATATTTTGTCTTGTAACTTTTTCTTATCTTCTGTATATCCTATAAATTCACCATTTAAAGTAACACTATATGTTGGCTTATAAACAAAGAATATTAAGAAACCAATTATTGCCAAAGCACAAATAATAGTTATAATCAGCTTTGTCCATACTTTTAGATGAATGATTAGTTTTTTAATCACTAATTTTACACTCCTTTACCTTTTTCTTTTGCTGATTATATTCTATATATTTTTTGATTCAATAGCAATTTGTAAAATTTGGTTTTTTTAGGCTATTTGCTATTTATT
The DNA here is from genome assembly GCA_934140005.1 of uncultured Clostridia bacterium. Taxonomy (GTDB): domain Bacteria; phylum Bacillota; class Clostridia; order TANB77; family CAG-508; genus Scatovivens. Next base: position 174,227 of record CAKPBB010000001.1, on the reverse strand, counting down.
TTCTCCCTTTTTCTTTGTTTTTAAAGGAAATACTTAAATTCAACATTTTATTCAACAAATTCATTTCGTATTTTTGTGATTTCAGCAATTGTTGCCTTTTCTTCCAAATCATAATATCCTTTAGATTCAGCCAATTTAAGAATTTCAAACTGAAAACTTTCATAATTGTTCCTAAAATTTTGTAATAATTGTCTAAATTCCATGTTATTACATTCTACAATTGAATTTTGATACTCCTTTAGAAAAGCTATACAGCCTTCTTGAACATCATTTACCATATTTTTCTCTTCCACTTTTCCTCCTATTTACTTAAAAAAGATATCAATTTTGTTTTTGTATTTAAAGCATCTTGTGCTGCTTTACTAAATACCTGCTTTATTTGAGGGTCAACTGCATAATCAGCATAATTAGTCAATTTCTTATACGCAGTATCTTCCATACAAATTAGGTGTTTTAAATTTCTTAATTCTATTTGTGTCAAACTTGCCATTTTTTTAATCCTCTCTTTTTGATTTTTATATTATTATTCTCTATTTTATTAACAATATTCAATTTTTTAAATAAAAAAGAGTTACTAAACATTTGCAGTTTAATAACTCATTTTAATATATTTGTTTAAGAATTATCCCCTTCTTCTACGATATTCTTCTATAAATCTCTTTACTTTTTCATTATTTTCTCTTTGTGTATTGGCTAAACTTTCTGTAATTGCTTTAACACTTTCAATTTCGTCTCTTATTTCTTTACTTACATCTAAATCATTTCTTAAGTCTATCATTTGTTTCATATTGCTGATTTCCATCTTTATATCTGTAATATCTCTTGGATCAATCCTATTGTTTTCCATCATAGCTTGAATAAACATATTTTTCATATTCATTAATTCGGAATTTATATTGTCTAATTTATATTCTAAATATCTATTTGCTTCTGAACTTGAAATATTTGCTAAACCACTTTCTGAAAAATCATTTGAAACTTCATACAAGCTCTTTTCTTCTTCAAAAACAGTGGATGTATTTTTGCTTCTCCTACTTGCTTCTTCTATCATTTCAGAAACAGACTTAATACTTTGTTCAGTTTGTTCTAAACTATTTGATTTTCCTTTGTTATCGTCATAATAGTAGCTTTCTGTATATGTATTTTTGGAAAATGGATATTTATTTAATATAACTCCTGAAATTTTTCCACCAACATTCTCAAAATTTTTCTTTAATTTTCCTAAAGTTTCAACTTTAGTTGTTTTATATGCAGCAACAATTAAAGTTATATCAACAAATTTTGAAATTGCCACACTATCAGACACTATTGCTGATGGTGTTCCATCTATAATTACAATATCGTAAATAGAATCTAGCATTTCTAATACTTTAGAAACTCTTGTTGCTGAAAGCAATTCAGCTGGGTTAGAAGGTCTATCACCTGATGTTATAATATGCAAATTTGGAATTCTAGTTTGTTTAATGTATTTAGACATTTGTGATAATTCCATTCTAGCTCTAGAACCCATATCTACTAAACAGTTTGCTAAACCTTGAGAATTAGAAACTTTAAATATTTTGTTTTGTCTTCCTTTTCTCATATCAGCATCAACAATAACAACTCTTTTATTTGCTTTAGCAAACATTGTTGCTAAATTTGCTGAAACATAACTCTTTCCATCTTGAGAGTTAGCACTAGAAATTAAAATATTTTTTACTTTGCCATCATTCTTTGCAAAAATTATATTTGTTCTCAATGTTCTAAAAGCTTCTGTAATTGGAGACTTTGCATTTTCTAATACTATTAGTTCTGATTCTTTTCCTCTCTTACTATTAACTTTTTCATCTCTTTTAGACTCTTTTACCATTTTTTCTTCACATTCTTTTTCGTATAATGGTATTATTCCCGCAACATGTAAATTTAATGCTTCAATATCTTCTGTTTGCTTAATTGTTGTATCTAGCATATATATTACTAAAACTAATCCACCTGAAAGGAATGCGCCTAATACAAAGAATATTGCTAAATCTTTCGCATGATGTACATTATAAGGTACTGTTGCAACTTCAGCTTCATCAATAACATTTACATTGTTTATTTTGTAAATTTCTTTTACTTGTTCCGCAAAGACTCTTGCAACTTCATTGGTTAAATCTTTTGCAACTTCTGCGTCTTCGTTTGATACAGTAATTTTTAATATTGCAGTTGCATCACCTGCTGTAACACTAATTGCTTTTATTAATTGTTCTTCTTGCATGTCTAAACTCAAATTTTCGATTACACTTCTTGCAACCTTACGACTCATGATAATATCGCCATAAGTATCAATTAAACTCTTATTCATTGTTATATCTGTTTGAGTAATTGAATCCACATCTTCTGCATTATCTACTGATTCAACCTTAGTTAAAACTATTTTAGTTGTTGATTGATATTTTGGTACTACCATAAAGAAGGAATACACATATCCTACAACAACTGATATTACTACAACAGCTATGATTAGCCATTTTTTTTGCCATGCAGTTTTGGCAAATCTTTTTAAATCAAATTCTTCCATTAATTACCACCCAAAATATTATACCTATAATTATATTTTTATTCAACAAAATTTTAAATATTTCTTAAAATTTCATTAGGGATTTCGAATGTTAAGGAGTTATAGTAGTCTTCTTTAACTATCTTCCTTAATTTTCTCTGTATTTCTTCCATTTTTGTATATGTTGAACTTTTTTTATGCGTATCTGTTGATAAAAAGTCTATCTTTTTTTGTTTCAATAATTTCTTCAAAGTTTTTTGTGCCGTTCTACCATATTTTCCCAATATACTTTCATAGTTTCCCTGTAACAAAACACCCATCTCTATGAAATCATCTAAATATGAGATATCTTTTTGTACATATTCATACCTTTCAGGATGTGCTAATATTAGTTTTGTATATGGTAAATTTCTTATAATATCTACTGCATTTGAAAGCTTTTGAAATAATGGCAATTCAAATAAAATATATTCAGAATTCCCAATTCTACTTGTAATATTGTTTTCCACTAATTCTTCAATATTATTTACAATATAAATTTCGTTTCCAAGAAATAGTTCTATTGGAATATTGTTTTTCTCTAATTCTTCTTTTAATCTTTCTAGAGTTTTTGTATTTTCTTCTTTTGTTTTTTTATATTGTGGTTCTAAATAATGTGGAGTGCAACAAATAGTTGTAAATCCTGCATCATAAGCTTCTTTTGCCATAATAACACTCTCTTCCAAAGATTTAGATCCATCATCTGTTTCAAATAAAATATGACTGTGTAAATCTATCATAAAATTCCTCTCTTATATTTATTCATTTTATATACGGAATTTTATCATTAAAGAAATTTAAATACAACTACTTATTGTTATAATTTTGGTATATATCTTTCATTCCAAAAATCCCTTTTACCAAAAAAATTATAAAAGTATTGACAAAGGTAGTTTGATATACTATAATAATTCTTGTTAATATATGCACCATTAGCTCAGTTGGTAGAGCAGTTGACTCTTAATCAGATGGTAATGGGATATATCTATTAGCGCCAATGTGCATATAACACTGTATTTGTAGATTTTTACAGGTTTTACTTTTTTATAAAATCTGTAAAATGCGCCAACTTGCACCAACTTGCACCAACTTGCACCAACTTGCACCAACTTGCACCAATATTTATAACCAATAAATTTTTTTTTAAACTAATAAACATTTTTTATAGCCAATAAACTTTTTTTACATGCATCACTAGCTCAATTGGCAGAGCAACAGACTCTTAATCTGGAGGTTCGGGGTTCGATTCCCCGGTGATGCACCAAAATAATACCTTAAATGGTATTATTTTTTTGTGCCATTACAAATATTGCAAGAGTTTGCATCCATATTTTTTGCAATTGTTCAAATTCTTTTGCCATCATGTTCATATCAATATTGTTATCATTATTATTTTGAATATTAGAGCAATCAATGTTTTCTATATCATCATTTGTTGTTGGAGTTAATCCCCATGCTTGTTCATATTCTTTTTTCTTTCTTTCATCAGATACAAAAATATAGTATTTTTCAGTTGTTCTAAAGTCTGCATGTCCCATCAATTTCATTAAAACAATATCTCTCATACCTTTTTCAGACATAAATGTAGCAAAAGAATGTCGCAATCCATAAGGTGTAAGGTATTCAAGATTATACTTATTTCTAAAAGATCTTAAAGCTTTTGAAAGATTTTCAGGAACATATGGCTTGTGATATCTATTTAAAAATATTGGTGTTTTTTCACTCCATTTTAAATTAATTTTTTTAAATAGCTTTTTTTGATTTTTTTTATGTTCTACTAATATATCTTTATATCTAGGATGTATTGGTATTTTTCTATAACTTGTGTCTGTTTTTAACTTATCATATTCTCTAACATGACCTATAATTTCAGCATCTTCATTATATATTGGAAAATCTTTGAAAGCAGTATTTATAATAAAATAATTGTCATCATCTACTATTGAATCCCAACAAAGTCCACAGGCTTCTTCTGGCCTAAGACCTTCTAACAACATTCCTTCAAACAAATATGCAATATCTGTTCCTGCATATTCAAAACAATCTAACCAATGTTCTTGCCTACTTGATTCTATATATACAAAATCATGACCTTCTATTTGTAACATTGAATTTTGAGGTGCTTTTTGAGGTTTGTTAATTGTTCTTAATGAATTTATATAGTTTTGATCCCTAGCATAGTCGATAATCATTTTTAAAACTATTTGTGCACTTTCCTTTTGCCTAGTACCATTCGTTGATTTTATACAATTATTTAAATCATCATTGCTTAAAGAATTTATATTTATATTATTAGCAAAATAAGGAATCAAGATTAAATTCATTATTTTATTATAACCCGATAGAGTTTTTTTACTTAAAGGTTTTAGATTTTCCTCTGTTTTTATTGTAAATTTTTTCTTATAATTAAACCATTTTATTGCAACCTGTTGGAAAGATAATATTTCGCGTAAATCTTTATCAGGTTGTATTTGGTTATTTGCGTTTGAAACATATAGATCTGTATTAGCAATTTGATTATTACTTAAAACAGCATCCGTTACTTGAGGAGCAACTGGTGCAATAATATTTGTGTTCAAATATCCATATATGCATGAAACAATATTATGAAATTGTGTTAAAATTAAGGTTGTTTGTATTCCTAAATCATGTAATGATGTTGAAATGTTATCAAAAATAAAAAACAAATTATTAGCACTTACTGTTTTTTCATTAATTCCATTAATTAATGCTGCCTTAATTTTTTCCAGTAATTTTAATACTGCTTCTTCTTTTGAGGTAGAAGAACTTGCACTTAATCTAGGATTTACTCCTGTTTTAAAAATTGGCAAAGAAATTCTAGCATCATGTCTATTTGCTCTATCAAATAATTTTACACGATAAAAAGTTGCCCCACTAATTTTTTCTTTTGTAGGTGTATCCATTTTTTGCATAGTATTAGTGGTATTACAAAGTATTTTTTCCATTCAATATCCTCCCTTTAGAGGTTTTGAGAATATTGATAAATTTGATACTATAAATTCATCAATATTCTATAATAAATATAAAAAATAAGCAATGTTGAACCGAAAAAATTTTTTCAGTTCAATAATGCCCATATTTTCCACAGTTTTCATCAAACCATTTTGGCAATAAATTTTTATTTATAATAATTTTTCTTTTAAAAATTATTGCTGGAAATCCTTGTACATGTACTAATTTTAGCATCAAATTTCTACCTATTCCAAGTAATTTACATGCTTCATCAATACTAATGCCTAAGCATTCATTGTTATCGTCCATTGATATCACATCCATTTTTTAAATCTTGTAATTTTTTTTCTGCATAAATTTTACTTTCGGCAATTTCTAATACAATATTTCTTGGATACATTTTAAATGCTTGTTTCATTTCTATACCGAAATTAGTAACACTTAATTCACCTTTAAAGCCAGAATGCATCATGCTTTCAAAAGCTATTTGACCATAAGCAACTGCCTCTTTTTTATTCATAAGATACACCTCCAACAAAAGTTTCAAAAAGTGTAATAACATTATCCCATTTGATTTCAGAATCTTCTGTTATAGTAATTTCGCATTTTTCAATATATGAATAATTCTTTTTTGACCTTATAATAATTTCTAATTTTTGCGAATCATTTGCAGAATAATTTATTTCTGCATAAACTTTGCTCTGTTTTGTATTTAATTTATCAGCAAGTTTAAATATTTTTAATAATTTTTGTTCCATATTTTATTTACCTTTCCTTTATATATTTAGGTATATCCGCAGAACGACCAAGATTTTCGTCAAATTCGTACCTATGTTTAGAAGGGTTATATTTATAAGCACTAGCATTCCACTTTCTATAACTTTCATTACTTAGATATTTTGATTTTGAAAGTTCCAAAGATGCTTGTCTATGTTGTTCTTCCACAAAAGCAAAATTATCATCTATTCTTTTTTGTTCTCTTTTGTTTTTTATAAATCTATTCTGATCTTTTTTTCTTTTTTCTTTTGACTTATTATTTCGGTATTCTTTTTCCTTAGTGTATCTTTTGTCTTGCTTAATTATTTTTGTAATATAACTAGAAGATGTATGTATTATTTCTGCAATTTCTTTTACTTTTAGATGCTCATTAAAGAAATAATTTATAATTAAATCTTTTGAATTTTCCATTTAATCACCCGTGGTTAATTTTTTGTCGACACATTTTAGATATAGCAAGGCTATTAGAGAAATTATTTTATCTCTAATTCTTTCATCATTTTTCTAAATGCTTCTTGCTTTTGCTTTTTTTGTTTTAATTCTTTATGAAATTTTATTTTAAGTTTAATTTTAGGTAGCAATACATCTATAAAGAATAGTATAAAAGTTAGACATATTCCTAATAATACAAATTTAAAAAACATCTTAAATCTCCTTTCCATAAAATAAGACAAAGACAGATAAGAGCTAGTCCTATCTGTCTTTTTATATAGTGCTTTCTTAAAATTTGCCCTTCACTATATAAACCTTAATTATCTTTTAAAAATTCTCTCCTAAATTTTAAAATTTATAATTTTTTATTCCTTCAATTAGTTTTAGTATTAAATATTGGTATCTATCCTCATCACCAAAACTATATTTTTTGAGTAAAGGTTTCTTTCTATCTATTATCTCTAACATGGCCATTTCATTACCTTTTTGTGCTAATATTCCTAATTCATATATATTTTTATCTTTCATTTTCAAAATCCTCCTTGAAATATTTTTTTAATTTATCTATTGCTCTAATTTTTATTTTGCTAACAGTTTTTGAATATATTTCAAGAATTTGTGCAGCTTCTTTTTGAGATAAATCCTCATTAAATAGCAAAAAAATCACTGATTGCTCAATAGCAGACAGTGATTTTAAGGCCTCTTTTACAGAAAGAGATAAATCGATAGTAGACTCAAAATTAGGATTTTGAGAGTCAAAAAAGCCTTGTATAAAGGCAGAGTAATTTTGATCATCAAAAATTATTTGCTCCTTTCTATTAGTATTAATTTCTTTTTTGAAATATCTTTTTGAAGATAATATAATAGTTTTTGTTAAAAAACTATCAAATTGTTCATCTTTGTAATTCTTATTTTCCATAAGTGTTCCTCCCAAATTAAAATTTGGGCCTAACAACCTGTGTTAAGTGAACACTAAAAATAAAAACCTCCTTTCAAAAAAAATTTCATCAAAAAAAGCTTAATAAAAATGTTTTTAAATAATTGCTTCATTTGTAAATTTAACAAACTTTAACTCTTTTGCAAGTATTCTCTCAAACAGGTTTATTAAGCCCTGGGAGAATTATACTATCGTAAGTGTGCGAAAGTTGTCGAAAATGATATGTAATAATAAAAAATTTTGTATTTTATAGGAATTTTTAACAAAAAATGTAGTATTATATACATTTGAATATTATAAATAAAAAAAGTATTCAGAAATGAATACCTTTAATTACTTTTTTCTAAATTAGTTTAAAAATTTATTTAACACTTTTTCAAGATCTGAATATTTAATTGGTTTTTCCAAATATTCATCAAAGCCAATATCGTCAACAAAATGTGTTCTGGCATTTCGAGATATAGTATGTATAACAACAGGTGTATTAAAATTTTCTAATGCTCTTAATTTATGTAATAATTCTGGACCTGTATAACCTATTTGATAAATATTGTTAGTAAAAATAATATCATACTGATATCCATTTTTTATTCTTTCAAATATATCAATGCCAGTAGTAACAATATCTACTGATATACCAAATAGCATTAGCATATTACGAGTTTGTTTAGATGAAAAGCTGTCATAATTACCTATTAAGGCTTTTTTTCCTTTATATAATCCATTATATGATTTTGATTCATTATTTATAGATAATGGATTTTGAATTAAATAATCAAATTCTTTTTCTTCTAATATTTGTGTTTGCTTTTCTAATCTTTTTATTTCGTTTTTAAGAAAATTTTTTTGCTTCTCTTTTTCTAGAATATTGCTCTGCTGTTTTTCTATAACCTTATTCTTTCTAATAATGCCATCTATTAGTAAAACTATAACAATTAAGAAAATTAAACTTAAAAAAACTAAAAATACCATATTACCCATCCTTTCTAAAAATTTTAATAAAAATATTGAAAAATTAAGACAATTTATAAAATACAAAAGGTTTGGGCTATATACTTCATTGTGTATATTACAACAAAATTATACCATAATAAATAAAATGGTATGAAAGAGTGGTGATATATAGTGTCATTAATAGACATTTTTCGCAAAAATGTTAAATTTTATAGATTTATGCAGGATTATTCTCAAGAATTACTAGGAGAAAAATCAGGATTAAGTACACATTATATATCTGATATAGAACAAGGAAAATATAGTCCATCTATTCCGACAATAGAAAATATTGCAAAAGCTCTTAATATAGATCCTTATTTGCTATTTGTTGAAAATCCCCAAGCAAATAAATTAGCATCAAGAGTAGATATTTATCGAAAAAGATAAAACCTATATATATTATAATATTACTTTTTTTCTAATATTCAAGTAATTCGACAAAACTTGTCAAAAATCGCCAATAATTTATTATTATTTATAATTATATCACAAAAATCATGATGGGACAAATAAGTTACATATTTTTTTCTGGTTTTGTGAAAAAATAAATACTATTAGAGGTGTGACGATGGAAGATAATGAAAATTTGATGGCATTATTAAATAAAGATTATATGCCTATCATATACAAAAATATAAAAAAATTTAGAAAAGAAAGTGGTATGTCATTAATGAAGGTTGCGGAAATTTTGGATATGTCTCATGATTATTTAAGAAGAATTGAATCAAATAATGATAAGGCAAAAACATGCTCCTTAAAATTATTGATAAAACTAAGTATTTTATACCATAAACCTTTAGATGAATTTTTAAAAGAAGAATAAAATAGCAGGAAATACCTGTTATTTTTTTTTGTCAATTTATATATTTTAATAAATATATAAGATAAATTATGATAAAATAAAAAAAACCGTAACTTTTTTTATTGTTACAAGTATATATAATTGAAAGCAGGTAAAAAATGGAGAAAGATTTAGATACAAAATTATATAATGAATATTTAAATGGAGAAAAAGAAGCTTTTGAACTTCTATATAACAAATACAAAAATAAAATACAATATTTTATTTATAATATAATAAAAGATTATGAAAAATCTGAAGATATAACTCAGGAAGTTTTTATATATTTATTGCAAAATAAAGTCAGGGAAAATTGTAGTTTAAAATATTACATATATTTAATAGCTAGAAGTAGAGCATATAATTATATTAATTTGGAAAAAAGAAGATCAGAATTAAATGATAAGTATTCATTATTTGAGTCTGAAAAAATTGAAAATGATGTAAGTGATTTTATAATAAAAAAAGAAAAAGAAAAAGAACTTATAAAAGCAATTAATATGTTAAATGATAAATATAAAAATGCAATATATTTAATAAAAATTGAAGAACTTTCATATAAAGAAACATCAGAGATTCTTCGGAGAAACAATTGAAAACACAAAAGTACTTGTGCATAGAGGAAAAAAAGAATTAAGAAAAATCCTGCTAAAGAAAGGATTTGATGATATGAATAAAACATTAAAAATATTATTGATACTGATTTCTACCACAATTATATTAACTGGAATAACTTATGCTAGTGTTAAAATATATGAAAAAATAAAGGGACAAGCAACTATGACACCAATTTTTACTGGTGAAATTGGTGATACTGATACAAATAATATTTGGATTAGTACATTTCAACTAGCATGGAATGAATTTAAAGAAAATGTAGTTGGAAAAAATATTGAATTTGAAGATGAAAGTTCAAAAATTGCAAATGAACTTAATAAGAATATATTTACAAAAGAAATGTTATCAGAAAATTCATATTATATAAGTGTGGAAAAAACTTCTCCAGAGTTACGAGAAAAACTTCTAAAGGATATTAATGAAAAATTTGGTATAAAAGATAATTCAATTTTAAATGAAGTTAATTTTGATACGATAGGAAATAGCTATACAATATATTCATTATTGGTTAAAAACTTTGAATTTATTACTCCTTTTGATAAATTAGAGAAAAGTAAATTTGGTAATTATGATGAGTTAGTAGAATATTTTGGAATAAATAATGCCAGTGATGAAACAATGGCTAATAATGTTGAAGTTTTATTTTATAATAGAAAAAATGATTTTGCAGTAAAATTAAATACTAAACAAAATGATGAAATTATTTTATACCGAACTGATAATAATAGCTCATTTGATAATTTATATAAAGAAATAATAGAAAAAAACAAAGTATTTAATGGAAAAAGAAATTTTACAAAAGATGATGAATTAAAGATACCCTATATAAAAGTAAATACAATAATAAATTATGACGAATTATGTGGAAAGTTTATAAAAGGTACGAATGGAATGTATATTGCAAATGCATTACAAAATGTCAAATTTAATTTAAACGAAAAAGGTGGAAATTTAATCAGTGAAAGTGCAATTAAATCTGAATATAATTTGGAAAATGAAAATTCACGCTACTTTTATTTTACAGACAATTTTATTATTTTTCTAAAAGAGAAAAATGAAGAAAATCCATATTTTTCTTTACGAGTAAACGATCTTAATGTTTTACAATCTAATTAAGTTTAATATATTTATATATAATATATTAATAAATAAAAAAAGGAGGAATTTATTATGAAGAAAAAAACATTATTAGTACTACTTATTGTCTTATTAACAGTATTGTTGAGTACTGTTGTTTTTGCAACTATGAATAATGCAGAAACTCAACAAATCTTAACTAACAAAAAGTTATCATCAATAGGAGAAACTTATACAGAGATTGATGATGGGATTACTACATTTGATATGAGAGCAAATCAAAATATAATAGGAGTAGCAAATACATATATTAATGACTTAAAAATAACAGATGTAGAGTTTACAAATGAAAATTCTCAAATAAAGAAATATAATAATGCATTAGAATCTAGAAAAGAAACTGTTATTTCAAATGAACAGGCAGTATTAAAAGTTAATTCCGAAAATGATGAACTAATTGCATATATAAGTAATAAAACAGATTTTGCTTCAGGGGAATATAATGAAGATGAAGTCAAAAATAAAGCTATAAATATTTTTAACAATTTAACACAAATAAACCAAGATGAATATGAATTTATGTATGTAGAAAAATTTGATGAAGAAATATGGAGAGCATGTTTCGCAAAAAAATATAATGGAATGATAAATGAGGGCGAAAGTGTAAAATTTAGTTTTTGTCCAAAGACTAATGAGATTGTTACTTTAGCTATAAATAGGACAAAATATGCTAATAATACTGTAGAAATTTCAAAAGATACTGCTACAAAAATAGCAGAAAAATATTTAAACAAAAGTACAGCAACAGATATGGATATAGACTTAGAAATAGTTAGACCAAATTATTTTTATAATGAATTAAATGGAGATGAAAGCATTTATGTAAAAATTGGAGAAACAAGACAAGCTTATGTTGCAAAATTTAATAACGAGTCTGCAAGTACATTATATATAGATGCCACAACAGGAGAGATAATTGGTGGAGATATGATACTTGGAGGTGAATACTAATATGAAAAATGTAAAAAGAATAAGCGTTATTGTTTGTTTATTAATATTATTTATAAATACATCTTGTTTTGCAGCAACTGATCAATTTAGAGCATTTAAGACTTGGGATTATGAAGTAAGTATTGTTGGTCAAGGTGATTCAGATGCAGTAAATTCTGCTGTTTCATATGCAGTATGGACATTTCAAAACTTAGGATATACTAATGCTAATGGAACTAATACATATACAACTACAAATGATAAATCATACTTATTTAATAATTGGTTAAATATAAGTAGTAATAATTATGGTTTTTACATATATGCACATGGTAATTCAAGTTTATTTACTTTAGAGCGTGGTAACTCTGATAGATATGTATATCCAAGTGAAATTTCTGGAAATTGGCATCTGGTATTTTTAGATTCTTGCTCTTGTTTGGCAACAAATGCTTTTGCCACAAGATTTAAAACGGATGGATATAGTAAAAGAGCAACTCTAGGTTGGTATACCACTATAAAACATGTTGCTAGTGCTGAATGGTGGAGTCATTTTTATTCAGTTGCTGGAACAACTAATATAAGAAGTGCTTGTTTATCTGCTGCAGATCAAAGTCAAGGAAGTACACCAATTAGAATATATGGAGATAAAACTTGGAATGGTAAAGCCTGGTAAAAATATTTTATATTTCAGCAAAATGCCAAAATAGTATCAGATCTTCTAACTAATAATTTAGTAAAAAATAACAGGTTTTTGACCTGTTATTTTTTATTATGCTATAATTTATTTGCCAATGCCATCATATCCTCTTTTTCTGTATCCAAATATTGTTTTGTAGTGTTTATATCACTATGCCCCATTTGACTTGCAACCTGTTCTATTGTATATCCAGCATTATGCAAAGCATTCGTTCCATAAAAATGTCGTAATAAATGTGGATGCAATTCATTTAATTTACAAGCATCTTTATATTTAGCCAATAATCTATTGCAGAAATTTCTATTTACTGGTTTCTTAGTATTTATACTTTTTTGACTAACGAATAAATATGGATTTTTAGTATTCATTTGTTGTCTTTCTTCCAAATAATCTTTTATAGCAAAATACATTATATTATTTATAACAACTGTTCTAAACTTTTCGCCTTTACCTACAATGTAAAGTTCTCTTTCGTTTAGTCTTATATCCACTATTTTTATATTTGTTATTTCACTTGCTCGTAATCCCCCATAACATAAAATTGATATAAAACAAAAATCTCTTTTAGAAGCCTTTATGTCTTTGGCAGCATAATGTTTAATTTTATTTACATCTTGAACAGAAATTATATTATTATTTAATTTTGTTTTTTGTATCTTTATAAAATCGCGATCCTTTATTACCATTTCTGTTTGTATTTTTTCTTGAATTAAAAATTTATTATAAGTACGAAGTGATGTCAATTTTCTATTTATTGTTTTAGAATCTGTACTGTTGTTCAATAAATATTGCTTATACATTTTAACATCTGTATAAACTAGTTCGTTCAATTCTTCATCGTAAGAATCTTTATAATATTTTTCATACAACTTCACATCACTATAATAACTACTTATAGAATTTTCTGAAAGTCTTAACTCACTATCCATAAAATCTTTAAATCCATCTAGCATAAAATCACTCCTTTTTGATTATGTTACATTTTTATATAACGATTTTTTATGATTATGTTACATTTTTTATACATATTTTTTATAATGTAGCTCTAAAATGTATCATAATCGCAATTATGTTACATTTTTTTGAAAATGTTTTTTTGCCCTATATATAATAGAGCAAAATTTTTAATAGTATTACATATACTTTATTGCATTAAGCACAACTCCCATACCATCTAAAAAACCATTTTTATAAAACAAAAAGTTTTCTCTTGAATGAGCGTTTTCTACTGCGTCATTTCTTTTTGCTATTAATTGTTTTAAAATTTCTCGTTCACCTGATGCAATATTATCTGACATAAAGTCATACATTTCCTTTGATATTAAAATAACATTATTTTTATTTAATATCATTTCTTGATCTTCCATATCTAATAATTCTGATTTTTTTAACACATCAAAAATTGTTTGTATGAAAAAATCACATTTGTTTTTATCCATAAAACCAACTCCTATCTTTTTGTTTTTTCATATTCTATAAAATAAAATCTAAAAAAGGAACGCTGAAAAGAAGAAAATTTTTAAATATTATTTTTTTAGAAAAATGATAGAAAAAAAACTAAAAATCATTGATATTTAAGCAAAAATATTTTTTTAAAACTAACTATTGAAATAAATTTTAAAACTTAATACAATATAAGTGTGTATTAAGATAATGTTATAGTTTATTTCTATAACTACCTATAAAGAATTATCTTTATAGCATAATTACTAAAATAAGTTAGTAATAATTACATCTGTATTTATAATAATACAGCATAACTTTGGGTTATAGCACAACACATATATAGATTATTTGTTATGCTTAAAATAAATAAGAAAGTAAATTATAAGTTAGTCTCCCTAACTTAGTTTACTTTCTATTTTTTTACCCTAAAATAAAAGGAAAGGAGGATTTTAAGAAAATCTTTTTACACAAATATTCAATTAAAATTGGAAGGAGATTTTTATTATGAGAAGTGGTTTCGATTTAGAATTATATGGAGAAACATTTAAAAATTGTTTTATAGAAAGTTCTTCATATAAAAATGGAAATTTACAATTAAGTCTTTATGGTTTAGATACTAATGTAAATCAAATATCACATTTTGCGGATATTACTTTAAATCAAAATGTTGTTGACTTAGCAGATGACACAATTATTGTTGACAACAAATTTAAGCCTACGCTAGTACCACAATTAATCAAATTGGGAATTTTAGCTGAAAAAATTAAAATGTGCATTATTGATAATGTCTTTTACCCTATTTATAAAATAGATTTTTCAAAAATAAATAGTCAAAGATATTATGAAACTGAATTACTTGCAGCATAAATAAAAAATGAAAGGATGAAATAATATGGAACAAGTAACAAGAACAAATTTACCAATAGTTGGACGTATTCAACATGGAGAGCAACAAGTTGTAAATCAAAGAAAGAGAGTAACAGAATTAGGATATTTCATTGCAAAAACTAAAAACAATAATATGAATTTTTTACTAAATAGGTTTAATGAAAAATACCCAAAGCAAACCTTTTTAAATGTACAGTTTTTTGATGAAGATCCCTTAACAGTTCGTAAAGCCAGATATAATCAAGGTGGAATTGTATGCTATTGTATGTCAGGAACATCAAAAGGAAAGCAAAAAGTATCTAACAAATGGCAAGATATAGAGTGTGATTCTAATTGTAAATATTGTATTAAACAAGAAGGAACAAGTAAACCTGCATGCAACTATGAAGGAACATTAAAATTTATGCTACCTGAAATAAGCCAGGATAGGATATGGATTATGAAAATTACAGGTCAGCAGTCAATTTCAAATCTAGAAGAATATATTGAATTTCAAAAATATTTAGGAAACTCCTTAAAAGGAACTTATACAATATTTTTAAATCAAATCGAACAAACTAATTCTGAAGGAAAAAAATTTAACAATTTTGTCATAGATATTGTAAAAGCAGAAGATTTTAATTCTAATAATAATTCAAATTCGCAAATTGATAGTAAAAATCCTATAATATCCACTCAAAATATTGATAACAATATTTTGAGTCAAGTACCAAATGAAAAAAATACGCAAAAAGATACAAAAAAAACTAATAGACAAACAAAGACAAGTACCAAAAAAGATGCTAAAACGAATAATACTAATGTTGTAACAAGTACATCAGATGGAAAAAACGATTCTCAAATGAAACAAACGCAAGTAACTGATGAAAAAAAGAATAATGCACCTGAAACGCACCAAGAACATTGCTTTTTATATGATACAGAATATAAAAATTTTAAAAAATCTGGAAAAGATACAGAATATTTAATTGCAAAAGTAGCTGATGTAAATGATAAAACAACTGATGTAGTAGTCAAACCAGAATTTAGAGAAAAAATAGAAAAATGCGATATTGGAACAGAATTAATAATAGAGTTAGAAAAATTTGGAGAAAATATTATATCAAAACATATTGAGTTCGTAAATCCTATACCCAAAAAAGTAGCAGCATAGGTAAATATTGCTACTACAAATTTTAATTTTGCACTATACCTATACTATATAGGAACAATTTAAAAATGTCAAGATTCAAAAAAAATTTAAGGAAATTTTATGCATAATAAATTTAAGATAAATGAAATTGTTATTGTTAATGGGATTGGAAAAGAAAAAGGAACTCATTATAAAAATAGGATTGCAAAAGTTATTTGCCGTGATCCTTTTTATTTTGACTATAATATTAAATTCAATGATGGTACTGAAGATTGGCTTGATGGAGAGTGTTTAAAAGAATTGGAAGGAGAAAATTAGAAATGAAAATAACATACATAAAAACTATTGGATTTAGAAAATTTGAAAATGAATTTGAAACCGATTTATTTGATGTAACATCCATTACTGGTGGAAACGCAAAAGGAAAAACTAATATTTTATATGCAATTATTTGGGGTTTTTTAGGTTGTAATTTAACTGGAGATGACAAAGTATATATTGGAAATAAAAATGCCGATGATTGTTATGTTGAAATACATTTTATTGATAATTTTGGAATTAATCATATTCTTAAGAGATTAAAAAATAAATACAATAATAAAAAGAACTTATTATTATTAGATGAAAAAAATATTAGTCAAGAAAATTTGACAAGTTATTATAGTGATAAAAAATTATTTTTATCTATTGTGAACTCAAATTATTTTATTAGTCGTTCACCTGCAGATCAAAAAGCATTACTTGATAAATATTTGCCAGAAATTGATATTATGGAAATCTATAATAAATTAGATGACAATGATAAAAGCATTTTAGAAGGATGTCCTAGAAATGTTATACAATACATCCAAGAATTGAATGACGATAAAAAAATGTATGAGAATAAAATTAAAAATCTACAAGGAAAAATTGCCTATGCAGAAAATTCTATTACTGAAAAATTAGATAGTCCAAAAACTTTTGATAAACAAGAAGAACTATCACTATCAATGCAAGAATTATCTTTTTTGAAATCTGATCAAAAAACTGAGGCAAGAAAAAAACAACAAAAAATTGTTGATAATTTGAAATCTCAAATAACTACATATCAAAATGAAATAGATACATTAAATACTAATATGATAAATGGAAAAAAGACATATCTAACAATAAAAAATGAACCCATATCATATTGCCCAATGTGTAAGCAAGAATTGTCAAATGAAGGTCGCTTAATTACTATTCAAAATATGAAAATAAGCTTGGAGAATGACTATTCAAATAAAATGCATAAAGAATCTGAATTGCAAGAATTAAAGAAAAATCTAGCAATTGAAAAATGCAAATTATATGCACTAGGAACTGATACTGCTGATGACCAAAATAACAGAATTAAAGAATTAGAAAATCAAATTGAAATATTAGAACATGAAAAATCTGAAATAGATCAATATAATACATCAATAAATATAAAAAAAGAAAACATACGAAAGGCCAAAACCGACATACAAATATTCAAAAAAAATATTGATGACTTATATAATAATATTGATTCTAATAAGAAGGCTAAAGATGTCGCACAAAAATTACTAATTAATTATATTGAAGCCAAAATGAAATTTGCAACAAAGCATTTAAAAAATGTTAATATTAAATATTATACTATTTTAAAGGATAGTGGAGAAATCAAGCAAGATTTTATTATTACTTATAAAGGCAATGATTTCAAAAACTTATCCAGGTCAGAAACTATTGCTACATCACTTGAAATTAGTAATATGTTGAATAAAATTTCTGGTGTAAAATTGCCACTTTTTGTTGATGATAGCGAATCCTGTGCTGATTATAATTTTATTGAGGATTTTTCAAATGATACTCAAATTCTCATTTCAAAAGTAGAAAAAGGACAAAGTTTAAAGATTTACGATGGTTATTTGGAGAATACAAATTATCTACAAGCTGCATAAATATAGAAAAATGGCGGAGAAATCTGCCTTTTTTCATGTATTAAAGGAAGGTTAAAAATGTATAGAATAAAAAATAAAGAATTTATAAATGCTTATGATGCTATATGCAGTAGACATGATAGATTAAATGTTTTTTCGGATTTTGTAAAAATGTGTGCTATAAGTATCTATAATGCTTTAGCTCAAAATCAAGAAATGGAAAAAGAATATTTGAGAACTATAAATAGCTACAATAAAGAGGAACAATCTTTATTTATTAAAATGTTTAGTGAGTTAATTATGATGTTTGAAGAATCAAAAGAAGTAGTTGACTTATTAGGACCTATTTATATGAATACCAAATCAAAAGATAGTAAATTAGGACAAGTATTCACACCTGAACATATTGCTGAACTTATGGCTAAAATTACAATGGGAGATGAACAAATATTTAATAGTCAGATAGAAAAAAATGGATTTGTAACTGTTCTTGATCCGGCTTGCGGTTCTGGACGGATTAGTTTTATCTTATGCTAGAGCATTGCAAAAACAAAATATTAACTATCAAGAATATTTACTTGTAGATGTAACAGATATATCAGATATATGTGTTTATATGACATATATACAACTAGCTTTATATGGAGTTCCAGCAATCGTAAGATGTGGTAATACATTGACACAAGAAATGCGTTTTAAACTGGAAACTCCCCTATTTTTTCTACATTATTCTAAGTTTAGAAAATTTTATATGAAAAATCAGAATGAAATTAAAGAAAATACTGTTGTCATTGATAAATCAAAAATAACAAATCAAAATTTATTTAAAGAAGTTACTATAAAAGGAAATTGTCAAATTACTTTATGGTAAATATGAAGGAAAGGAAAATACATATGAAAATTAAAAGTTTACTAATTATGCCAGGAAAAGAAGTACAAAAAGTAAAAATTCCTGCAAATATAAAATTTATAAAATCACTATTAGGAGATGATTTACAAAAAATACGAATAAATGAAAATACAATTATTTATATATCAAAACAAACAGATTATACAGAATACAATAGGCTTTTTGATGGGTATATATTAATTGGAACATTTTTAATTGTATCTATAAAAAATAATAAAAGAGTTTCAATGAAAAAGAGAGATATTAGAAAATATACCAATATGTTTAAACTCTCAAAACATGAAAAGAAAGTAAATCGTTTTAAAGAAGAATTTTTAGAAGAATATTATTTTAATCAAAGGAAGATGAAGGAAAAAAATAGAGCACATAACAAGGAATTTATCTTTAAAAATGCTGCATAAATAATGAAAGGAAGATTGAAAATGAATAATTACGAAACAATATTTTTATTAAATATAAAACTATCAGAAGAAGATCAAAAAAAGATACTTGATAAAGTAACAAAATGTATTATCAATTATGGAAAAATAACTAGCATAAAAAACATCGGAAAAAGAAATTTAGCCTACGAAATAAGAAAACAAAAACAGGCCTATTATTATGAAATAGATTTTGAAGCCAAATCTCAATGTATATCTGAACTTCAACAATTATATAGATTTACAGATGAAGTTTTAAAATTTATTACAATAAAAAATAACGAATAAGGAAAGGAAGAAAAAATATGAACAAAGTAATTTTAATTGGTAGACTTACAAAAGATGTAGAACTTAGATATACACAAACAAATAATACGGCTGTTGCTTCATTTTGTTTAGCTGTAAATCGTAAATTTGTAAAAAATGGTGAAGAGAGACAAGCAGATTTTTTTAATATTATTGCATGGAATAAACTTGCTGAAACAATATCAAAATATTTATTTAAGGGAAATCAAGTTGCTATTTCTGGTAGATTAGAAACAAGATCTTGGGATGATGAAAACGGACAAAAACATTATGTCACAGAAGTTTTTGCTGAAGAAGTAGATTTTATAGAACCTAGAAACAAGCAAAATAATGATGCAATACTAAATTCACCAGTTCCTGTAAATAGTAATGATTCATCAGATTTCATAAGCAATGGTGATGATTTGCCATTTTAGAAGGAGGATTATTATATGTTTAAACAGTTTTTTATAAATAAATATTTCAAAAAGTTAAGTAATACCAAGTTTTTTAGAAATGATGAAGATGCTATTATTGGTAGAGCAAAAGATGTTATAAAAAATCTTCAAGATCAAATAAGCTATGTAGAAAATATATGCAATGATATTGATGAAGAAAATAAAAAGATGATAATTACAGATGCAAATTTGCTAATCAAGGAAATACAAAAACATTATCATAACAAAAATAATGTGATAGGACTTTACAACCATCCAATGGCTAGTTTTTATATTTTACAAGATAAAAATATGTTGTATCAAGATTTAAAGGACTATTACAAAGAATTGGAGGAAAAATAAATGAATAGTAGTGAAATGATATTTACAGAAAATGAATTACAAATTTTAGCTAATGCATTAGTAGTTCTTTTAAAATTCACAGAAAATAATGGCTCAGATTTAGGAAATTTTGTTAATATTTCTGGCTTATTAAATAGAATGAATGCTGAACTCGATGATATAGAATTTAAAAGAATGCAAGAAATGGAGGAAGAGACAAATGAAAACTAACATTATAATGGTCAAGTATGAGGATAATTTTTATCCTCGTACATTTAATGGTAAAGAGTATTCTTATTATACAAATATATCTTTAAATATTGGAGATTTAACAGAAGTACCAACAAAATATGGTTCTAAAATTGCAAAAGTAACTAGAATAAATGTACTAGAAAATGAAATAAAAGATATAAAACCATATATGAAATCAATTACTCGTAAAATAGATAGAAATAGATACATAAATTTTTATGAAATACAGGAAGATGCAGCATAATGAACGAAAAACAAATAGCTAAAATTCTAGTATCAAAATTACTAGACATGGGCTTTGTTGTACATAGATATGATGCAATAACGACAAATTCTATTTATTTAAAATTAGATTATGGAGTATGTTGTGGAATCAGAATAGCTGATCATAATGGAAAGAAAAAATATCATTATAGATTTAATGTTGTAAAAGGTTATTGTGGAGATAAGATTATTTATTTTAAAAATCTTATCTCTTATTTTTATACATTTGAAGAATTGCCACAACTACTAAATATGGTCAAAAACGAACGAGAATCAAAAATAAAAAAATATGGTTTTGAAAACTATAAAATGTATATGGAAAAAGAAAAACAGGAAAATGAGCTATTTGAAAGATTTAAAATGGTAGCTTAAATTTGGAAGGAGCTAAAATAAAATGAATGGTTTTGATAGATTAAAAGAACAAGTAAAAGGTCAAGAAGATTCCGCACTAAATCAAGTAATTGAATACTTAATATCTCGTGATGATATGGAACCAAAATATCTAAACGAAGAAAAAAATGTTAAAGAAATGTGTAATTTTATCAAAGGAAAAGGCAAGGTACACGCAAAAAATGGCTGGAATTTTATTACTAATGAAGTTGTTTTCGCGTGGGCAATTATGTATTGGGCTTTACCAAATTCTTTTTTAAAAATAAATACACCAAAGGAAACTCAAAATACTACAACTAAGGAAAAAACTACCAAGAATAATGTTGTATCAATAGAAAAAGCAAAAAAAGCAATTGAAGAAAAAAAGCAAATTGAGCAATTAACTTTATTTGGAGGTGTTGCACAATGAAACAAGAAAAAATTGATGAGATAATGCTTAAAATAGATAAAAAATGTAAACTTCCAAAATACTGGGATAAATTTATAAAAGAGAACTCAAAAAGGCATCATCTTATTATAAAGGATAAGGAAAAGAAAAAGTTATATTGTTCTAATTGTAATAGATATTTTTCTGATAAAACAATAAAAGTACGCGATTATGTAGAATGTCCTCATTGTCATAAAATGTCTTGCGTATATGGAATGAATTATTATCAAAAGTCTTTTGAACAATCTGTTGTATTAGTTCAAAGAATGGATAAACAAGTTGTTATAAGAGTTTTTGAAATATATTCTTACTTCAATGAAGGAAAAAAAAGAATACAAAGAAGTTGCATAGAGTATGCAAGAATATTGCCTGGTATAGGTAGATTTATAGGAAATAATGTTTATATCAATATGTTTGGAATTATGAGAGTATATCATAATTATAAAAAACTTAATTGGTCGCAATATAAGGGACATAAGTTTTTAACCGATCATCCTACATATCCATATAACAAGAAAAGACTTGTAAAAGGTACAATTATGCAGTATGCACCCATTGAAGAATTTATGGAAAAATTTGCATACTGTCGTTACAATTACTTAGATGTATTAGAACTTGCAGCCTATGGAAGTTTTGAACTACTATGGAACATGAAATTATATAATTTATGTTTCTATTCTAAAGCTTTAAATAGAAATGGTAGTTTTTATAAAAGATTTAAAGTACCAAAAAGTTTCTTAAAGTTTATGCAAGATAATAATGTTACATATAAAGAATTGATGTTATTGCAGTTATTCCAGAAAGCTGACAAGAAAATAATTCAAAATTATAATTATACTAATATTAACTATTTAAGATTTTTAGCTAGAAACAATGTATTAGACGAATTTTTAAAGTCTGGTATAGAGATTAATCATATAAATATGGAGCCTATAAAAGCTATTAGTAAATATGTTCCATTAAAAAAACTAATACAATATAAAAAAGGATTAAATAACTTGAATATCTATAAGGATTATTTAGAAATGGCCGAGAAACTTAGTTATAATTATAAATCAAAAAAAGATTTATTCCCAAGAAATTTAATTTCAAGACATGATAAAATGCAAACAAAAATTAAAATTACAGAAGATATGAATACACAATTTAAGGCGTATTTAAGATATTTAGAATTATCAAAATATACTTACTCAGACAATAAATATATTATCTTCCCTGCTCCAAGCATTGATAGTATGAAAGATGAAGGAAAACAACAAGGAAATTGTGTAGGTTATATGTATCTTGATTCTTACATAAAAGGTCAAACTGAAATATTTTTTGCTAGAAAATTAGAAGATGTTACAAAATCATTTATAACACTTGAATATAGAAATGGACACGTTGTTCAAAAAGAACTTCCTCATCACGATAGAAGTTTTACGGATGAACAACTTAAATTCATTGACAAATGGCTAGGATTTAGAAGTTTTACAGATCAAAAAGAAAAAGTTAAGAACAAAGCTACATTTAAGGTTACAAAGTATAATCTTAATAAAATGGCTGCATAGAATGGAGGAAAAAATATGTATCATAAAAAAAATTATAATAAAAGTAATAATTCTCAAAAGAAAACAAAAGAAATATTTGATAAAATTGTCGAAAATTTACAAACTATTGTCAATAACGGAGACTATGAAAAGTTTTTAAAATTTCAAAAGAATTTTAGGGATTATAGTTTTAATAACCTTATTTTAATTTTTAGTCAGTTTCCAGATGCTACAAAAGTTGCTCGGTAAAGCTAAATGGTTGAAACTAAAAAGAGAACTTACAGAAAACGCAAAAAAAATATGGATAGTAGCGCCTATTCCCAGACAATATGATAAGAAAGTAAAAACTATTGAAAATGGAGAAGAAATAGAAAAGGTCGAAACAGTAAAGTATAATGCTTATAGATATGTGTATGTTTATGACATATCACATACTACTGGAAAAGCTATACCATTACAATCTAAAAGAATAAATTGTGATGATAAAGCTTCTTTTTATAACAAATTAAAAGAATTTAGTAATGTTCCAGTTATAGAGAAAGAGTTATTTGGAGGCACATTAGGCTATTATAGTGAAAAAGAAAATTTAATTGCTATAAAAAATACCTTATCTATAAATGATAAAGCATCAGTTTTATTACATGAAATAACACATAGCCTATATGATGATTTTGACTATTCAAAAGATAGAGATTTATCTGAAGTATTTGTTGAATCAGTTGCCTATATTGTAGCTGATTACTTTGGATTAGATACATCACATTGTAGTTTTAATTATATTATTAAATGGGCTAAAGGCGAAACTAAAACAGTCCTCGAATTAGGTGGAAAGATACAAAAATGTGCAAATGAATTTATTGAGAAATTAGAAAATTTTGAAATGCAAGAATTACAACTTGCAGCATAGGAGGAAAAAATGCAAAGTATTGTTAGTTATAAGGACAGAGGAAACTTTGGTGATTCAAAATATAGAGGCAATTGTACAGGATATATCATTAAAGATTTACTTAATCAATTTTACCATACTTCTAAACCTAAAAAATTTATTGAAATATTTAGTGGTGGGGGCACTGGAAAAGATGTCGCAAAAGAGCTTAATATAACAAATAGTCTGCATTTAGACTTAAATAATGGATGGGATGCTCTAATAGATGAAATACCAAGTGGTAGTGATTTTATATTCTCCCATCCGCCCTATTGGGATATTATCTCTTATGCAAAACAGAGAAAATCATATAATGAAAATGATCTGTCTAATCAAATGCCTTATGATGAATTTATACAAAAACTTAATCTAGTAAATGAAAAAATCTATCATTCCCTATTATACGGTGGTAGACATGCAATTTTAATTGGAGATATTAGAAAACAAGGAAAGTATTATAGTATAATGAAAGATATGGATTGGTATGGTGATTTAGAAAGCCATATTATAAAAGTTCAATATAATTGCTTATCTGATAATAAAATTTATTCTAATCAAAATTTTATACCTATTAAACATGAACATTTATTGATATTTAAGAAAAATCGTGTATGGTTATTTAGCAAAAAAGAAACTAATACACTCCAGATAAATATTATGGAAGTTACTAATATTACTTGGAGAGACTTAATACAAGCTACACTTGAATTTATGAGAAATAGAGCAAGTATAGATGAAATCTATAATATTTTAATAAAATCAAAAAAAGCACAAAAAAATAACCATGTGAGGGAAAAAATAAGACAAACATTAAACAATAATTCTAATTTTAAAAAAGTGGATAACGAATGGATGCTATGTATTAAATAGAAAGGAGATCTAAGAATGAAAAATGTTACAATAGATGAATTATACGATAAAATTGAAAGGTTAGAATATGAAAAAATTGCTTATTTAGAAGTAAATGACAAAGCAGGTGCTAGGAGAATAGCTAGACAAATTGAACAAATAGAATTACAGATTGATATTTCTAATTACAACAAAATAAAGCAAGAATTAGAAATATACAAAAAAGTGGTATGTAACTATCCAGGTTTACAGCTTGAAATAAAAAATAAATTAACTGAACAAAAAATAATATGAAAGGAAAATTAAATATGGATGTATTAGATTATCAAGAAGTAAAAAAACATGTAAATATTTTAAATGTAGCATATCATTTATGTTTAGAAATAACAGATGATAAACATACAGAAATAAAAGCAATTTGTCCTTTTTGTGGATATAACAAAAATTCTAAAATTGCTACATTAAGCTTAAATACTATCAATAATAAATATTGTTGTAGTCGTTGTGGTGCTGGTCGGATATTCAATTGGATTATATGCTCGTGTTAAAGGTATTGATAATAAGAAAGCATATAGAGAATTGTTGGATAGAGAATGTTTTTCTATTCAAAAGAGTAATATAACAATAAGTCCTATAAATGAAATTGCTGATATAGATAAAAGAGATACAGTTTATAGAACTTTTTTAAATATGTTAAAACTTGAAAAAAGCTCAAGATTAGCACTAAATAGACTTGGATTTTTAAATTCTACTATTGAAGAACAGATGTATAGAACAATACCGAATAAAAATATTCATAGAAGATTAATAGCACATAGATTGTCAAAACTTTATGATTTATCTGGGATACCAGGATTTTATCAAGAAGCAGATTTTAAATGGACTTTTTCAGCAGGTAAAGGGATATTTATCCCAATATTTGATGAAAGCCATAAAATACAAGCATTATCAATACATTTAGATAAGCCTTTCAATAATACAAAAGATATGTGGTTTTCTAGCAAAGATAAGATCAATGGAACAGGTACTAAAAATGTATTAAGTAAAAATAATATTGATGAAAATACGGATACTGTTGTACTAACTGATAATTTCTTATTAGGAAATTATATTAAAACAAGTTTGAATGTTCCAATGATTGCATTCTCTAATATTAGTAATTCATATCAGATACTAAAAGTTATTGAATCTACTAATGTTGATAATATTATTTTTTCTTTTAAAATTGGTCAAAATGATAATTTAGACTATATTATAAATAGAATTTTTAAAGATTTAATACCACTTGGCTATAATCTTGAAACTAAACCTATAAAAGATTTTAAAGATGTGTTAGATAAAGATTTTCTAACATTATATTCATTAAGGAAAGTCGCATAATTATGTGTAAAAAGAATTATAAAAATAGCCTACTCTTATTTTAGAGTAAGCTATTTTTTTGAGTTTTATACCAATATTTGCTAATTGATTTTTTTATTAAACTTGCATACTATTGTATAAATAATAAATTTCAAACTTGGTTTTAAATTTTCATCAATAGAAAAATAGTTATTAATAATACTTATTTTTGTATTATTATACATTGTTTTTAATATTTGTTCAATACACCATTTAACTTTAAAAAAGGATTTTTCATTATATTTTTCTGCTATTTGAGGAAAAACATTTTTACTTAGATTATCTAATGCATTTTCATCTTTTATACATATAAATATTGCATCACATAAATATTTAAAGCCTTTTGTTTCTCTTTTAAAATTAAAATTTGAAAGTTCGTTATATATAAATTTTTTTATATCATTATCATTCATATTTAATCCTCCTTAATAAGTAGGTTTTGTCCTGGGTATATTTGATTTGGATCATCTCCAATTATGTCCTTATTTAGTTCATAAATTTTTTCCCAATTTACATTATACTTCTTTGCTAGTAAGGAAAGTGTATCACCTTCTACAACAACATGATATATAGAATTAGTACTATTGTTTAAATGATTTAAATTAGCTTTTTTAATTATATTTTTATAATCATATATAGAATAATTTAAATCAACATTTCCAGAAATTCCTGCAATTTTTCCTTTATCAGAAAATTGCCACATACCATAGCTTTTATTATAGGTACAACTAGTTCCCCATTGAGCAACCCATTTGTCAAATCTATCTAATTTTTCACTATTTATTCGATTATTAAGCCAATCTAAACTAGCATATATACTTGTATAGTAACCAGCACTTTCAATAATACTACAAAATCTTTCACATATATTTATACAAGTTTCATTACTAACATTTCTTTTACTTTTGTATCCATCAGCGTCTTCCATATCCAAAAATATAGGATATTCAATTTTTAAGTTTTTAATATTTCTAAGGACAAATTCAGCTTCTTTTTGTGCATCTTCTATATTAGTAGCATATGAATAGTGATATAGTCCAATAGGAATATTATTATTTATAGCATTTTCATAATTTATTTTAAATTTTTTATCAATTTGATTTGAATTTTTTCCATATCCAAATCTTAATATGATAAATTGTATTCCGGAATTTTTTACTTGTAGCATATTTACATTTCCGTTATGTTCAGAAACATCAATACCTTTTAACATAAAATCACCTCATAACATAAAAATACAAGATTTATTAAAGAAAATCTTATAATAAATCTTGTATCTTATTAAAATAATATAATTATTAATTATTAATATTTTTTTGTGTATCGTCATCTATAATACTTTTTAAAAATAAAAAAATTATTATAGAGAAAAGAAAATATAGAAAATATGGAGAATTTACTTCTTTTCCATTATTATATATATATTGTGTAATTTCATCATTTACATAGATAATTCCAATATCATATTTTTTTATTCCTTCATACAAATATAATTTTCCATCTCCATATATTGGATGAAATTTTATTTTTGTAACTTTTTCAGGATTATTAGATATGGTTGAAATTAAATTTACAATTTCTTGTTTATTTTTTGAATCAATAATAATTTCATAATCTTTAGCCGAAAATATAGAACTTATAAATTTAATACACCAAAAAATCATCACCAATATTGAAATTATATATAATATAATTAATAAATTTTTCTTTTTCATTTTTATCACCTAATAAATTTTAGCACAAATGGTAATATTTTTCAATACTACCATTTGTGTTTTGAAAATATTAATAATTTCCACCAACTTTTAGTATTCTATCTGCAAATTCATTTATAAAAGCAATTGCAAGTGGTTCAGCCCACATTTCAGGAGAAAAAGCTCCAAATTTTATTTTAAATAATGTTACAACATCTAAATTAAAGAAATCTTCAAGTCTTACATTTCCTGATGTATAAGAATATGCTAATTTATATAAATCACTTGTTTTGCTAGTTGATACTGGATCAGATAAACCTAAATTTTTAGCATACATGTCATATCTATTTAATCTACTTTCATTTGTATATCCTGTATAGTATTCTTTTATAACTGATACTATATCATCAGTTTTACATTTGATTCCAATATTTATTCCGTCAATGTCTTGATACCAATCCATCCAACTAAATGCAGTCTTTTGACAATTTTCATATCCTAATTCTTGTGCAAAAGAATCATCAGTACATCTTATTAATTTTTTAATCTCAGAAACAGAAAGAACTCTTTTTTTGTTGTTATAAACACTTTGAACAATTCCACCTAATTGAAGTAGATCACCAATTGCACTAGCTAATAAAATATAAGGTCTATCTTCAGAATTTGAATAATCTCTAATCATGGCTGTCTCAGCAACTATTGCTAGATGTTGAACATATAATTCTTTTTGAATAATATCTTCATACACTCTTAATTCTCCAACATGAATGCCAGTCTTTGTTTCAGCATAAGCAATCCATCTTGAATCAATACTTTCTGTTGTTTCATTCCATAATATTCCATTATATGCTGGTTCTCTCAAATATTGGAGAACTAATCTATTTCTGTTATAAGCTGTTTGATCTAAAAATGCAACTGCACAATAGTCTTGTGCTGCTGATGTTAGTTTTTCAAGTGCTAAAATAAGTGCATCATTTTTCTTAGATGGTGTTGATGGTAAAACAGAATTTACTGGATAATTTTCTAGAATATTTATTGTACCATTAAAAAATTTATCAGCATAATTATTCATATTTGAATCACTATAATCAGTTGTAGGAGCTAATTCTAATAAACAAGATTCTGCTCCAATTCCTGGATAATCGTAAGAAGTAGGAACAATAGTTGGAGAATTTTTTGCCCATGCAATTAAGTAACCTTGTCCATAGCCATAACTATGTCTTGATGAAGGAATTCCCATACTATTCCAGTAATATTTTCCAATATTTGAATTTCCAACAGTTTGATTATACCATCCATGAACATCTATTAATACATTTTTACCGGTATATGTCATATTATTTACCAAACAATTTCTTAAGTTAATTAATTCTGTAGCACCAAAATAAGAAGAATCGGTTTTGTATCTTGGATTTGTATTATTAGGTACAAAATTTCCACCCCAGTTCCTATTCGGATCTATCTTATTATATAAACATCTTCCAAAACCATTATTATTATTTCCATTAACAATACCATCTAAGTTTATTCCTGGAAATACATATATTGTCCATTTATTTTTTATAGTATTTAATTTTTCGGAATTTAAACTATCAAAATTAGCCATAAACCTTTTAGCTATTTTTAAAAGCATATTACCATCTCCATGGTAATCAGAACCATCTGACTTAACTCCATCTTCCCATCCATGTAATCCGAATGTTAAGAACAAATGATTTGCACCCTCTCCACATTTATAGAAAAACATATCTCTTCCTTTTTGTGTTTGACCATATACTACTTTTGTTCCAAATTGTCCAAAAGAATTAAATGATTCAATAGGATTATTTTCTTCTGGCAAATTACCATCAAGAACTTTTGAAGCTAAAATGTATCCTCTCTTTCTTTGACCAGTAGAAGTTACTGTGTATTCAATGCATGTATATTCAAATGTATAATTATTAGTATCTGTATTATTTGTATAATAACATGTTACTTCTTCATTTCTTACAGAACCTAGTTGTGCATAATTTGAATTTGGACCACCATATACAACAACTTTTTCATCAACTATATGTGATTGCGTTCCATTTGTATAAAAGTCAGGAAAAGCAGATGGTCTATGATAAGGTGTAACTTGTGAATATTTAATATAACCTCTTTTTCTACCCTTTGTAGTGTTATATTCAACATAAATATCATCACTTTCTTTTGCTATAATTGATATAAATTCACCTTTTGAAATAGAACCTATTGAGGCAAAGTTAGAATTTGGCCCAGCATATACAGTTGCCTTTTCATTCATAACAGCCACACATGTTTCACAAGGGAAAGATAAATATTTATTATAAACATAACCTCTTTTTACTCCAGAAGATGTTGAATATTCAATGAATGCCACATGATATGTTCTATCTCCATCAACAAAATCGTAATGAAATATCATTGTACATCCTTCATGTTTAAATAAAGTACCCACTGGAGCAGTTAAATTAAAGTCATCACATGTTCTAACATCTAATTCTGTTGTTGCATAGCAATATCCACCATAAAAATCTTCTTCGTTTGGAGTTCCACCAGAATATGAAGAAACTGCACTTGCAGGAATATATCCAGATTTATGTTTTCCTGTACTTGTTACAAGATATTCAATATGATACCACCCCATAGATGTTGCTAATATATAAACAGGATCTTCACCAGCATCTATACTTCCAACTTTTGCATAATTACTTGAATCTGGTCCATGATATACATTTGAACTTGTTGCAATAACTGCTTTTACTGCTGTTGAAGATAACAAAGCAATTCCATCATTTTCATGTGTTATAAAAAGTGCTTTTGTTAATCTATCAGCTAATGCAATATCTTCTAAATTATCTTTTTCACAAAAATCTTTATCAATTAAAATAAGTCTTTCTGTATTATCTTCAGAAATATACATTTCAATAACATTTTCAACATTTTCACTTAATGCTATTAATATTTTTCTGTTTTCTTTTATTGCACAATCTATTTCTTCGTCAAGCAAAGTATTTTTTATTTCTTGTTCATTTTTTTCTTTTTCTAGTTTATTGTCATTTAATATATAATTTTGGTTTGTGTTAGCATTTATAAAGTTTAAAATTTTTTCTTTATCTTCACTTTTTAAAGTTATTCCATCTACTATATTTTCACCTCCAATTTGTTTTAATTTTTGATTAAACATATTGTTTTTACTCATGTCTATCAAACCTTCTTTCTTTATATATTTAGAATTTTTTATATTCTATAAAACTATTATAATTTCAAATTTTAATTTTTCTTAAAAAGTAGTCTTTTGTGGATTAAAATCAAAAAAGAAAGCTATTCGCCTTCTTTTTTGTCATCATTTGTTAATGCTTTTGATTTGCTTTTTAAAACAGATTCATATACATTTAACCCTTTGGTAAGTATTTCTGGTACATCAATTCCAATTTCAACTAAATTTTCAATTATACTTCTACTCTCATTTATAATTAAACATGCTAATGTGAACCATCCAAAAAGCATCACAAACTCTAAATTAATATTTAATTTTGAACCAATTTGCATCAATAAAAAGGAAATCAAAAAAGCAATTAGTATTAGAATCCAATAGCAAACTTTTTTTACAATTCCCAATAGCCCTTTATTAGAACTCTCTGTATGAGTTACTTTCGATTTTATAGTTCCTGTTACATAGTCTAATATATTTAATATAAGATATCCCAAAAATAAAATCCATTCTATTCCAAAAAATGATGTTAATGTTGTAGAAATAATGCTTAATGTAGCAGATATTTTATTAAAAATTTTTAAAAATTCTGTATCCATATTAAACCTCCTAAACATTTTTTTATTATTTTAATACTTATTTTTAGAATGGAACTAAATTATGGTTTTTTATGGTTTTTTATAGGTTATTTTTTCCTTTTATTTAATATTTTCATATCAGGATAAACACAATAGGCAAATTGAGTATTACAAACAATGTTATTTAAACAACTATCATCTTTAAATAATAAAATAAATCTATCTGCTTCAGGAATAGCAGGACTATTTATTTTTAATAATTTCAAAATTCCTTTTTCATTGGATTTATCTGTTACAATTATATTGTATAACAAATTTTCTTTACTTAAAAAAGTAATATACACAGGATCAAACCCTCTATGAAAATATCTATATCTATTTTTGTATTTACACAAAATATCTAGTGCATAAATTGTTTTCATATCAATTCTTGCAGTATTATAAACAAAAATATCTCCTTTTTTTGAAATGATATTATTTGATAGTATATTTTTAAAATTATCATGTGGCTTATTAAACAGTATTTGTAATTGCTTCAATGTAGCACAGCCAAAATCTTGTATAAAATTTATAATTTTTAATTCATCATTCATTAAAAAACCTCCTGTATAAAACTAAATTATTCTCATTAAATAACTATATATAAATTTTTTATTTTCGTTAATTTCAGTAATTTTTATTAACACTTTATCCTTAAAATGTGGATAATTGTTAAATCTTGCAGGAACTCTACACAATGTTGTAACTTTTGAATTATCTAATTGTACTAATATTCCAGAATTACCTTTTGGAAATGCAATTACTGTTCCTGTGTATTCGCCATTAAGAACAATATATTTTCGTATATTTTTAAATGGATTTTCTTCAAATTCTTTTGCAGATAATTCGTATACATTATTTGATATATCTAACTTTTTTATTTTTACTCTTAAATATTCTCCAACTTTGTATATGTCTTTGCAATTTACAATATAAATATGTTGCAAATTTTGAGCCTTTATAATTACTTCTTTTCCATACATGTCGACTAAAATATGTTTAACTCCAACTGCAATAATTCGTACTTTTATTGTATCATTTTGTTTTAATTTTGGAATTTCTATATTTGATCTTAATTCCATTGCATCAATTCTACTTGCTATTGCTATATTTGAAATACTGTCATATTCAAGTACAATAAAATCAATTTCTGCTCCTAACATTCCTCTGATTATTGATTTACTTGTACTTTTTTGCACTAACAAATTTACAGGAATAAGAATTTTTATATCATAGTACCAAACAATGGCACAGGAAATATGTTCATTTTTTAGATAGTATTCATCTTCAATACCTGTAATCATTCCGTGTTAGTATTCTTTTTTCTTCTTTACTTCTTAAAATCTCTTTTATATGTGTATCTTCCAATATTTCACCACCTTAAAAGCATCTATCATTATTGATAAATGTTTGAAATTTAGAAATTATCAAATGTAATTTCTTCATATTCTTGCTTTTTTCTTGCTTTTTTTTCTTCAGTAATATTTTCTTTTTCCTTCTTTTTAGGGATTATTTTAGTAATTTCTATATTGTTATTCCATTCTGGAATATATGTAAGAACAGAAACATCTTGCAGTTTTTTTGCAAGTGGATGCTCTGTATATATCATTTTCTGTAATAATAATGGTTTATTACCTCTAATAATAGCCATTAGCTTAAAACTTGGTATTCTAATTATTTCATCAGGATTTAATAAATTTCTTTCTAATGTAGATATATTTTTTTGTCCAAATTCTAATTCCCCATCAATACCAACTTCTTTTTTTATACTTTGGGTTTCTGCTGTTGCTACTCCAAGCAAATCACAAAAGTACATTGCAGTCAAAGTATCAGTAGTACCCAGATTTAGTTTTATATCTGTATTACCAAGAATTTCATCAGCGAGACCATTGGGATAACGATTATTTAATTGGCCAATATTTTGTAGTATTGGAATTAATGCAAGTCCGTCTACTACGAACTGTTGATATTTTTTTATTGAAATCTGGTATTTGACAAATATTTGCAAACTCATCTAAAAAGAAGAATACATCAACTTTACATCTTCCACTTTCAGTTGAATCAGCATATTTTACAAGCTTTATAAACAAAAATGTAAAAAATAGAGAGACTAAAAAATCTCTACTTGAATCCATATCACTTGTTATTACATAATAAATACAAGGCTCTTTTCCTGGCAAAGTCAAATCAATGTCTGTATGATTAGTAAGTTCTTGTAATTCTTTATTTTGAAATGCTTGCAGTCTAGTACCAAGACCTGTTAAAACAGATGCTTTTATTGTATCAGAACCGACTAGCAAATATATTGTAACTCATTCTTGCAGGACTTTCTTGTGGAAGTCTTTTGAACATTGTATCAAGTGTTGCAATATCTCCACTTGCAATGATTTTATAAATATCCGTCAATGTATTTTGCTCTAATTTATTCTCCATAAAATAGAACTCAAACGCTTTTAGTAAATTTTCTTCAGCTCTTGGCCAGAAATCATCTTTTCCAGTTTTCTTTTGTGTACCACTAATTATCACATTTGAACTTGTTTGTATGTCTGTAATATCTTCATTTTCACCTAATGGATTCCACCTGTCAGAGTGAGCCATATTATTAAGATTAAATACTTTTACAACATATCCATTATCTCTAAATAATTTATTTGTTTTTCTATAAATTTCGCCCTTTGCATCAGTAACAATGATAGATTTTTTGTATTTAAAAAGCTCAAGCAAATTAGTTATTAAAAAACCTATTGTCTTCATACTGCCGCTGGAGCCAAACACAGCTATATTTTTATTGAAGTAACTATCAAAAGGTAATTTAACAATATCATTATTTGATTTTCCAAGTATAATACCTGGTGTTTCATTTTTTCCTAAGACTTTTTCAATTTCATCTTCTGACATCCAATCTGCAGTTCCATGTGTTCCATCTTCTTTTTTTAATTTAATGCCCTTTATTTCATCTTTTTTGTAACAGATAACTAATTTTATACATACCATTATTAAAATTGAAATAATAGCAATTATGGAGCAAATAATGGCATAATATAAATTGCTAACAATAATATTTTGATTAAAACAATTATTTAATATTTTTATATATGAATTTATATTGAAATCTAATATTAAATTTAAAATGCCTAACATTATTGATAAAATATATATGATATTTTTTTTATTCATAAAAATTTATTTCCTTTTCTATAAAATTATCAATGTCTATTAAGTGAAAATTACAAGTATTCAGCTCATTCTTTATGTATTTAACAATAGATTCAGGACATACAATATCTACTTTTTTATTTATATTATTTTGTATAAATGTACTAATTCTATTTATTTTTTCAGTATCTATAAAATAGAAATTGGAAACATACAAATTTTTATGATCAGTATAATCACAAAAATTTAATTCTGATAATGCTAAATTCTCTTTAAAACTTATATTTAAAATTTTAAGCCAATTTATTTGTTGTAAATATTTTAATTTTTTCAATGATTCGTCCGTATCTTCACAAATAATTACAGAATTAAGTCCAAAAGAAAATTTTAAGAAATTAATTCTTGATATATCATCAATAAGAATAACTACATTTTTGTATTTTAATTCTTTTTGAAGATCATATATAACCGAATTTAAGTATTTATCAGTATGACTATTTGAAATGTGGTATGTTAAGTATTTTGTACCAAATATATTTAAAATTCCTATATATTTTCTTGAACTTTCTGTAAATGCTGTTTTATCTTTTATTTGAAAAGAGGGAATAAAAGTAGCATTAGAATGTTTAAAAATTGCTGCTAAATGACTCATAAATTTCAGTCTATTAGCGTATTTTTCTTGATATCTTAGTTTATTCGTTTCAATTCCTAATATCTTCATAAAATTATAGCCATCTTCACCAAGTACGAGAAATTTTTTATACCTTCTTAAAATATTATTTTGAATAAGTTTAGCAATTCTTTTAGGATAATATGTAGTATTAAAAAAGTATGGCAAATCTTTTGGTGAAAGGTATTGATATGTGTTTATAAATTTAACTAAATCTATCTCATTTTTATCTGTCGGAAATATACTTTTAATTTTAACCACCTGCCTTATAAATTTTTTCTCATAATGGTTCATGGGTAGCAATGTGAGAGCTTACGCTCACACACACCTACCCTATGAAGAAAAATATGTCATTAAAAACTTTAAAACCTTGTAATTTAAGCCTTTTGACAAATAAAAAAATGTCATATTTTTTAAAAAAAAATTAAATAAAAAAATGACATTTTAATCTAACATATTTTTGAATAAATTTACCGAATTATTTACATCAGTAATGTACACTTCTGTATGTGGATTTTCTCCTTTTTCTCCTCTAGCACAATAAAAAACTTTATTTATATTATCATCTTTAATGACATTGCTTATTATTAAGCTATCAAAAATTGGTTTTATAAATTTATTATCAATATCCCAATTTTCAACTATATCAAAAATTTTGATATAGATAAATACTTGCGAATCAAAAATATTATTATAACCTTTTACCTTATCAGCAATATTTAAAAGAATATTTTTATATGCATGTGTTTTCAAATTTTTATAAGATGGCATAACTTCTGGTATATAAATTTTAAGTATATTATCGTCAAACTTCGCATTATATTCATCACTAATAGTTGTAATTTTTTGTGTTCCATAAGTTACTGTTTTATTATACAACTTGATTTGATTTAATATGCTGTATCTTCTTTTTTCTAAATTTCTTAAAAAAGATTCTATTTGTAAATTATTTGGATTTTGCACTAATGTTAAAGAGTGTATATTATTTTCTAAATTTAATAAATCATCTAATAAATCTTTTGTTAAAATCATAATAAGATCCTTTCTAAATTAAATAAAATAGGGCAAATTTAAAATAATAACTATTCTTCTGTTTCTTCTAAAGCATCATAAGCTTCAAAAATCTCTTTTGTTAATAATTCTCTTGTTTCTTGATTAAGTGGATGGCATAAATCTCGATATGCTCTTTTTCCTTGTCTTAATTTTCTTGAAGGCATTGCAACAAACCTTCCATTTCTTTCATTTTCTAATATTTTAATCCCTCTAATAATGAAAGAGTTATTAAAAACAATATTTGCATATCCTATTAAAGCTCCTCTTTTTTCAATTTTAAAAATTTTAATATCTGTAATTTCCATAATACAAATCCTCCTATAAATTTATTTTTGAAGGGCAATTTTAAGGAAGATTAAAAATTTATTTACCTGTTCTAGGCAATACAACTTCATGCTTTTCTTCTGGAATATGTGTAATTGTAGTCCATTTGCTATTAGCTTCAGCAGTTACTCCAAAATATGTACCAATGCTTTTTGTGTGATTTGTAAAAGTATCATTTTCTTTTAGTGTATCAAAAGACTTACAATTCATTGTTGGAGATGTACTTTCTCTAAATCCTTTTTCAACTTTTCCAAAATCAAAAATTGTTTCTGTAATGTATTCATCATCTGCAAGTGTAATTTGTGTAAAATCTAAATCGTAATTTTCATTTGTACTTAAATTTTCTTTAAATAGAACATAATCATCTGTTTTATTTGTCTTATAATATACTTTATAAGTTAAGTCTTGATTCCAAGTACCAGTAGTCATTTTTTGTAATCTTATATAATCTGTTGGAATATAATCATACCATTTAAAATTGTCTAAATAAACATTAGAGTTATTGGCTACATTAGAAAATTCATAATTTACATTTTCACCTGGTTTTATTTCAGTAGTTCCTGTTTTATCTACATCTACAGTTATATCAGTTGGCTCATTTTTAATTGTTTTCTTAATAGTTTCGCCATTGTTTGCAATTTCAAATTCAAATGTATCTTCATTCAATAAATAATAATTTGATCCTGTTTCTAATTCTTTTAGATAGTATTTTCCTTTATACAAATCTTGACTTGTTGCAATACCATCTTTGTCTGTAACTAATGTTTCAATTAGAGTATCTTTTTCATCATATAATCCGAATTTTGCACCTTCTAATTTTTTATTTTCATCTTTTGAATCAACTTTTGTAATTTCAACTTTTCCTTTTATTCTTTCGTTTACAAATTTAATATTTGTAATTTGATTTTCTTTTAATTCTATTGTTTCTACTTTATCAGATAAAACATAAGTATCTAATGTTTTAGTTTCTCTTAATTTTAGTTTAGCAAAATCTCTTATTGCATATCTTGAAGTTAAGGCTTCACCGTTTTCATTTGTAATGATTTTTTCTAATACTTTGTCGTTTTCATCTAATACTTCAAATTCGACGCCTTCAAGTTTTACTTCGTTATTGTCTTTATCGACTTTTATTACTTTTACTTGACCTTTTTTTAGCTCATTTTCAATATTTTTTGTAGTTTCTTTGTCCCATTCTACTTTTATTTCTGTATCATTAGCAAGGTTGTACCATTTGTTAGTTTTTGTTTCTATTAGTTTATAATTTCCTGTACGAAGTTTTTTTATTTCCAATTCACCATTTACATCAGTATAATATGTTCCAATGATTTTTTTAAATTCTTCAGAATATAGTTTAAATTCTACATTTCCTAATACAACTTTTTTATTATCTTTATCTATTTTATATACTTTAATATTTCCTTTTTTGTGTTCATTTGTAATAGTTTGTGTATTAGTCTGATTATACTCTACATTTACATCAAATGATTTTTCACTTAGTATGTAATTATCATTTGTAGATATTTCCTTTAAAAGATAATTTCCTTGATATAAATTTGAGAAAGAGGCTTCACCATTTTTGTTAGTTGTACTATTAGCAATTACAGTTCCATCTTTTTTAGTAAGTTGGAATGTAACTCCTTCTATTGGTTGGTTAGTGTCTACATCATTTTTCACTATTTTTATTTTTCCTGTGTTCGTTTTTACTTTTAAAGTTCCTGTTCCAAATATATCTCCGTATGGATCTGTTGTTATTGCATAATTCTGTGTTCCATCAATTCTTGTTTTACCGATAAAAGATCGGATAAATCTTAGAACTAGCTTGCATTGTAAATAATATATCTATGTCAGTATTCATTGAAGTTTTTGGTATTTTTACTTTAAAATTTGAATTTCCGTCAAAATTGTTTGTTTCTTCGTCATTCATATTTGTTATTTTAGCTCCTGATGGCATTCCATTTGTTGCAGTAATTATATAATTTCTAGTATTAGCACCACAATTTGTAGTAAATTCTTGGGTATAATATTCACCATCATTTTTTAACTCACCAACTTTACTTGTAGATATTCCAGCGGTATATGGAGTTTGTGTTCCATTTCTTCCAATATCTACTAAATTTTTTATTGCATTGGCAATTTTGGTTCCACGTTCGTCTCCACCACGATATCTACTTGTCGCATCCCAATTGTATAAGATACAATAAACGGCCTGTTTTGTTGCCACAAAGGCATCATATTCATTCTCTACACCAAGTTCAGCAGGTGTTTTATATGGGTATGCATTTATAATTGTTCTCCAAACTCTCACATCATCTAAGGTTTTTGTTAAATCAACAGTATAATTATGTTCTTCGCCAACCCCATGAAGTTCACGGTCTAGGCAATAAGCTGGGTATTCTTTTCCTGCTTCAGTATGTGTTACATAAGTACATATAATATAACTCCATCTGCTATGTGCTTCATCCCAATATTGCACATGATATCCACAATCTCCTTTATTCTCTAAATAGGCATCATTTCCAACGCTTTTTGCAAATACTATATTAGAAAGAGATGAAAGAATTGTTGTTAATAGCATTAAAATTGCTATTGCTTTTTTTGTTATTTTAGTTTTCATTTTAAAAATCCTCCTTATTTTTGACATATTAAAAGACACTTTATAAAGTGCCTTTGTTTATAATATATAGCATTCTGTCATTATTAAATTTCCATTCACATAATAATCTTCAGCATAAATTCTTATTGTTCCAAATTTATATGTTATATAGCTCTTAACTCTATTTTCGGTATAAGTAAATTGATTTGTTTGTGCTTTTATTGAACTATCTACCACAATATTGTATCCATACTGTTTCATAAAATCAGATTCATTATTTTGTATAACATTTTTAATTTTGTTTATCATAGCATCATTTTTTGCATATTTTTCAGTATTAGTGCTAGGTGTACTTTGACTAGGCTTTGGATCTTCTTTTATTTCTTCTTTTTTTGGTGTTTCAATAATAGTAGTAGTTGTTGTTGTATTTTCTACTTGTTTTGGAGTTTCCGTTTTCTTAGTTTCTGTTTGTGTAGTTTTTGCTTTTGATTCAATTGACTTAGTATTTGTTTTTTCTGAGCTTGTTTTTGAACTTGCTTCAGCAACATTTTTTGAATCTTCTTTTTCTTCTTGAACAATAGAAGTATTAATTTCTTTTTGATTTTCATCTTCATTTGATATAGATTTTTCTTCTTGAACTTCTGGAATTTCTACATCAGTTGTATTTTCTATTATTTCATTTTGTATTTCTTCAGATTCTAGAGATTTACTACTTTCTAATTCTTGACTGTTCTTGCTATATAAATATAATGCTACACAAATAATAATTATAAAAATTAAAATACTACTAATTATTATGCAAATTTTCTTCTTATTCATAAAACATCACCCTTTCATAATTTATATTTATTCTAGGGTAACATCATTTATATTGTTTTGACAATGCTCAAAAGAAAAAAATTTTATTTTATTTCTTTTGCTTGAACGCAAAGTCTTAAATTTTTTTGTCCTTTTACACAAGTAATAAGTGTTAAAGTATTAGTATCAGTATTTTCCAAAGAGCTCCAATCAGTTTCACTAATTTTTGAAATATTACTTACTTCATATTCTTTTGTTCCTAAAAAGCAAGTATAATGTATTTTATCTCCAGCAGATAATGTATGTAATTTAGCCCAATATGAATTGCTATTGTGTGCTGCTAAACATACATTTCCATCGATATATGGTGTATTTTCAAAATGTCCGACTCCTTTTGAAAGAGTTTGCATAGAAGTTCCTTCATAAATTAACCCTTCAAAATTAATCTTATCAATTTTTATAACTCCAAGTACATTTTCTCCATCAATATGTAACATTAAATTATCAGTCGAATCTGATTCAATATTGTTATTTTCAGTATCTAGTCTGTTTTGTGTATTATCATTTGAATATTCTTCATACACATAGTTTATTTTATTTTTATTCATAAAATATTTAACTATAAAAAATGTAGATATTGTTGCAATAATTATAAGAACGACCGTAATTGATATTATAATTACTTTTTTGTGCAAAACTAAAAATCCTCCTTCCATTAAAATTTTGAAATGTAGTTATATCACCGCCTTTCAATTAGAATAGTTAAAATACTTTAATTTAAGTATTTTTCTATATACTTTGAAATTTCAGAAAATGGTGTAGCAATGCTGATTTCTTTTTTTATATCTTCAATTTCAAAAGGATCAAAAATAAAGTCATATATTCCTAAAAAAAGAGCATCTTTTAATTCTGGTACTTGTGCATTTTCAAGAATTAAAATTACTCTTATATTTTTTTCTCTAACTTTAAACATAAAGTCTTTAAAATTATATTTATTTGGTTGTAATGTAGCAATTAAGATATTAGCTTCTTTCTCTTCCAATATATAATCTGGATAATATACAACTCTACTATTTTCAATATTTTTGTTCAAATCTTTGTTTAATATTTCATTATCTGTGAAAATTAAAACCATTTTTAAAACCTCCTATTTAAAATAAGTTTCAGGATCTACAAAACTTCCATTTATTCTAACCTCAAAATGAGCATGAGCACCTGTTGAATATCCTGTTGACCCAACTTTTAAAACAGGATCTCCTTGTTTTACTTGTTGACCTGTTTGTACTAATATTTCAGAGCCATGTGCATATAAAGTTACAATATTGTTTCCGATGGTCTATCATTACCATATTTCCATACGCATTACTATATTTTGCTGTTTTAACAATACCATCAGCCATAGCCACAAAATTTGCTCCGATAGGCGCTCCGACATCTGTGCCACTATGCAATTTGTAAACTCCAGTTATAGGATGTGTTCTCATTCCAAAATGTGATGTAATTAATGTATAACCAGGTATTGGCCAGGTAAACATACCAGTAGGAATAAGACCTTTTCCATCATTTATTATTGTACTCGGTGTTGTTTCTTTATCTTTTAGCCATTCTGCATATTGTGCTTCGTAATCTTCGCTTGAAAGTTTTTCAGCCATTTGCATATCATCTTCAGTTGTAAACATAGAGTCTACTACGGTACATACTGCTAAAACAATTAAAAAAATTACAATTAAAAATGGGATAAATGGTTTAATTATTTTAAAAACGATTTTCTTGAATTTCTTTTTGATTTCATTCTTCGTTTTTTCCTTTAAACTCATTTTCAGCCCCTTTCTGCAAACTATTTATATTGTTTAAATATTCAGTATTTTGCATAGACTTGTTATTTTTTGAAGATGGTTGTTTTTTATATTTGTATGAACTAAAATCTCCTTCAGCCATTTTTGCTCCTGCACTTAAATAAGCTTTTGTTCCTTTAAATCCAGCACTTGCAACATTCTTAACTACTGATTTTGGAGTTATTTTTCCATTGCTTATATTATCTTTGTTATCTATTTTTGATTTAGGCATTGTTACATTTTCCTGTTTATTTTCCTTTGTAGGTGTTATTACATCCCTTATAGGATTTATATTTCCATTGTAATCTTTCTCATCAGATAAGTTTGTTACTGGATTTATAAATGATTTTGCTCTTGATATAATGCCTTTTAGTCCATTATTAGAATTATTATCAGTTCCATTGTTAGATGATTTACTTGGAATATCAGGAGTTTTAAATTGTTCTTTAATAGCACCTAATCCAAAACCAAGCATAGCACCTGTTCCAAGAACTCTGTTTGTCATTTGTTCATTATCAATGCCGGCAATTCTTGAAGTTAGATTTTGCAAACAATTTTGTAGTGTATCAGCAAGTGGAAGTATCATCATAGCCCATATTAAAGAGATGGCCCAGCCACCACCAGCTGGCAAAAATGCAAGATATATTAAAAATAAAAAACAATATATAAATTGCATAAAAATATTCATAATAATTTGACCAGCCCAAATACTAGCAGCAGTTACATTTTTATTTATTATCCAAAGTCCAGCAGCAATAGGTGTAAAAATAGTAAATATTATAATTGTAAATTGTCTAACTATAAATTTAATATTTAATTTTACAAATAAATATATAAACATTGCAATTACAAGGGCTGTTGAAATTGCATTTCCAGTTTTTATACTTGTTAGCATAGAGTTTCCTAATGTTGCATCAAGTGTTCCAGTATTGGCTGCTGTAACCAATAAATATACTAGACTATTATTCATATACAATAAAAATCTAATAAATAGGGGAGCAAGAGCTATTGCAACACCACCAAAACATAAACGCATCAAATTTTCTTTTACTTCATTTTTCCTAGTTGTATTCATACCTGCATTTATCATCTTAAAAGCCAATATAAATACTGCAATTAATATCAATGTCCCAGAAATAATACTAAAAATTTGATACCATTTCATAGTCTTAGACCATAATTCATTGGTAAAAGGTGATAAACTATCATTTGCCTGTTTTTTATTAAAAATAAGTTCGTCATAATCTTTAAATCCTACATTTGCTTTTTCTCCGTGTTGTAAAATCTAGGACTGTTTCTGCAATTCCACCAATGCATTCCGCAATGATTTTTTCAAATAAAGATCCATCTTCTTTTTTTATTTGTTTTTTTAGTTCAGGAGTTGCCCCAAAACATATAGGAGATAATAAAAAAAGCATTGTAACTACTATTACAAAACTTTTAAATAATTTAT
Source organism: uncultured Clostridia bacterium (assembly GCA_934140005.1). Lineage (GTDB taxonomy): Bacteria > Bacillota > Clostridia > TANB77 > CAG-508 > Scatovivens. The sequence continues at coordinate 130,101 of CAKPBB010000001.1, read as the reverse complement.
TCAATTTTTCTCACCTCCAGTTTTAAGTAAATACAAAGGTTTCTTCGTATTTTGTTATAACAAATTTTATTGCTGTAACTGTATTGTTAAGACTTATTACGCATTGCCCAGGAGTAGCAGCAGTCAGAAAATTTTTCGTGCCTTCAGATAAATTGAAAAAATCCACAACTTCATCGACTGATCCAGGACTTTGCTTAAATAAATATCTTGTTGAACATATATTTATAATGGTTTTTCCGTTCTTCAGAACTTAAAAATTCATCAATAAATTGGCTACCGAATGAATAATGGAACATTATACTTACGACCGGCGGCGAGCAACATTCACAAGGAAGTCTGCGGATTCTTGATATTTTAAAAATAACCAAGCTTCATCGCAAACTATGATTTTTTTCTTTTCTCTATTTTTTAGTACATATTTTTGCCATACCCAAGTTAAGATAACAAAAGAAGAATATAATTTTGTAAATTCATCTTTAATCTCACTCATATCAAAGCAAATAATATCTTCAGAAGATGTAATTTTACTTTCACAATCAAATATTCCTAATGAATTGCCCTTTAGAAATGGTATTAAAATATCTGCTAATTCTTTACATTTACCACGCTGTACTAATTTATTATGAAAATCTGTAAGTGTAGGCATTTTCTTTTCTATTTTACCTACTACATATTTACCATTATCAAGTTTTCCACCTTTTTTCTCATAAAGCGAATTTACATCACTTGTAATACCTTTTTCACTATATAATTGATTTACTATTATTTCAATTTCAGTATTTTCTGTTCCTGTAAGTGTTCGACCATAATTTCTGCATATTGTTGCAATTAAGGCTCTAATTTCTGCTACTTTATCAAGTATATTTAAAAATTTTTCTTTACCTTTGTAATCTGCTTCTAGTTCAAATGGATTTATTCCTGCAGGTTTTCCTTGTTCAATTTTTATTACCTTTCCACCAAGCATTTTAGTAAGGTTTGAATACTCACCGCTCAACATCAATAAAGAATGCTCCGCATCCAGTAGTAGCAATATTTCTAGCAGTTAATGTTTTTAAAGCTACACTTTTTCCGCCGACCAGAAGTACCACAAATAAATACATGAGGATTAGGGAGCGTAGGAGGCCCACAAAATGTATCAATGTAAACAGGTGCATTTGTATAAATATTTCTTCCTACAAATATACCTTTATCATGAGATAGATTAGGGGTTGAAATAGGTATCAATGTTGCAACACCGACCAGCAACCATATTTCTTTCATAATTTGAAATTGGATATTCATTAGTTGGAAGAATTGTTTTATAGCCTTCTAACTGTCTAAAAGTTAAAGTCCTTATCATTGCTGTTTTTTTATTTAGTTCACTTTCTAATATTTTTGTTTTCTCATTTAATTCTTTTAAACTTTCAGCATTTAGAGATATAAAAATTGTTGCATAAAATAATTTATCTTGATTAGTTTGTATTAGCATTCGCAGATCTTCTAAATCTCCAATTTGTTTTTCTAATTCTGGCAAATGCAATATATTACCTTGCCTTGAATAGGTTGCATACTCACTTTGTGCTTGTACTAATTTCTTTGTTAATTGATTTATAACATTTCCATTTATAGAAGGCTCTATTTTTACAGAAATATTGATATTTCCAATAGAGAATAGGTCATCAAGCCAACTAACCCAAGTTTGTTCAGGATAAATTGTCATTACAAATATTCTTGTAAATTTATTATATCCAAGTTTTAAATAATCCACTTTTTCTTGCAATTCATCTGGAATAAGTAAATCAGAGATTTTAGGTACATTTTCAAATATGTTTATTTCTTTTTGCTTTTTGTTTTTTACCAACATATAAGTTTTTTCCACCTCCTTGTAAATTACTAATATTGATGGTTGAATTTTTATTTAATTCTTTATAAATTAAATCATAAATTTCATCTTCAGTAAGAATTTCACATACTATTTTTGCTCTTAATAAACTACTTGTAAAAGATAATGATCTTCTGTTTAATTCCTGTATTGCATCTTGTGAAGTTCCATTATAACTAATAATTGCATAACTTCTAACAACAGAAATAGTCCTATTTTCCATTAAATTTTGTAAGTAATCTATCAAATAATTTTTATATTCTTCAATTTTTTCATTTGTATTTTTATTCTTTTTCATAAGTTGAATAACTTTGCTTGTGTCTATGTATTCAGTTGTGCTAAAAAATTGAACTGGATAATCTATTGAAAGTGATGTTTGTATTAAAATATTTTCAATAGAATCCTGTTCAGAAACAGAAAGCATATTATAATCAATGTTGCCAAGTCTAATAATATTTGAATATCTGTTACCAATGCAAATCATATTATCTTTTATTTTAAAATTAAAAATATTTTCTAATTTCTTTTTGTCTACTTTTTTGCCTTGATTTTCTTTTTTATCAATATTTTGTGTAAATCCGTTCTGCTTTTTGCTTTTGTTTAAATAAATAGCTGTACCAATGATAAACACAATAGTTAATCCAAGAAAAATAAACATTATTATCATTTCAAGCACCTCTCATATTTGAATTTTTTTCTACGAACAATGTATTTTGTAGCATATAAAAATAACTTATCAAAATTTTGCTCATTTATTTTTAGAAAAGCACAAAGTAGAAAGAATGTAGCAATTATAGTGATAATAAATATTTTTATAATAATATTTAGTGGGGTAGCGAGGATTCCCAAACTTGCTGTAGCAAGCATTAAATATAAAACTTGTCTTAGACTCAAATATCCACCAAATATTTTTTCTTCTCTTTTAATATCAAATGGAATTTTAAACACTCTCACTGTAAATCACCTAACTTCCAAGCAATGTGCCACTATTGTTTGTAGCAACATTGATAATAATTCCAGCAATTATAAGTGAAGCACCTAAAATTACACCGCCACCACATATCCAAGCTAAAGCTCCAATAGATTCTGCTCGTTTTTGTGGGTTATTTGAGTTGGCAATCATTTTTAATGCTGCAACAACTACACTTGCAAAAATTAGAACTCCGGCCTAGTGGCATTGCAATACTTGTGATAACTCTTTTAATATTATCTGTTGCTGTTTGTACTTCAGCCGTTCCAATACTTTCAGCAAAGCATTGATTAGATTTGATTAGTAACAATGTAATTGTTGTTCCAATGCTTGATAATTTTGCAATAAGTTTCTTTTTTCTTTTTGTAACATTCATAAAACATCATCTCCTTAACTTTTGATAGGGCAAATTAAGGAAAGCACTATTTATAATAAATTTTTAAATTGTACTAAAATGTAGGGCAAAAGAAGTAAAAAAATAAGACTTAGTAATAAGCCTGGTACAATTTTTAAAAATTTCGATTTAATTGTTTGTGATTTTATAATACATCCAACTATTAGCAATATAAGAGATAGTATTAAAAGAATCACAAGTAAAAACAAAGTATATTTAAAGCCATAAAATAAAATTGTTGATATTATACTTTCAAAATTATTTATGTAACTATTTATCATATATTAAAACTCCTTTATGATGTGTCGATGTATTTATTTATAATAGCTTGTCTGTAATAATTAAAAAAGTCATCTGTATTATGATCTTTGCAAGTTAAATATAAATTCACCAAAATTTCTCTATCAAACTTACACATAATACTTTTAAAATTGCTATTGTATATTAAAAATAGAGTATAAATGATTTCTTTTAATTTTACCAAATTAGCCTGTTTCATAGTATTTATAATTTCTTTAGGATATATAAACTCAAGCCTATTCAAATTTGAATAAAATTCATTTGAAATTTTATTGCTATTATTTATAATTAAAATAAATAAATCATCTATATTATATTTTATATTATTATGGGTGAAATTTTTTTCATACCCTCCTATGAAATTATTTTCGTGGGGTGGGGTGAAAATTTTTTCATACCCTAGTGCATCTATTAAGTATATTTTTCTTTGGTAATTATTTTCTACAATTATTTTTATATAGCCTTTTTCTTGTAACTTAGATATTGTAAATTGTATTGCTCGAGGAGTGCAATTATATAAGTTTGCAAAATAATTATTTGTAGCAAAACAATATCCTTCTTTATTACACAGACAAGTGATTTCACTATACAATAACTTAGCTTTATCTGTTAAATCTTTATCGTATCTAACAACTGCTGGTAAAATTGAATAATAACTACTTTTAATATTTTCATCCAAAATTTAACTCCTCTCATGAAAATTATTCATCTGATTTTTTTCCTGCTAATATGCAGGCATATAAAAAGAGGCTAAGATTAGCCCCCAATATTAGTCCAATTAAAAATTTTAGCATACACAACACCTCCGTAAAACTGATATTTTGAATTTATATTTTAGTTGGCGCAAATGATTTTTTATGCACCAACTTTTAAAGAAAATGCACCAACTTTTTAAACTTTATCAAATTTATTTAATATTTTTCAAACCTCTTTAAACTATTTTAAATTGTATTTTTTTTCTAAAAAAACATTGATTTTTCCCTGAAAGTACGGTATAATAAGGAAAAGTTAACTATTAATCATTATTGGAGAGTTATGAGGTGCGTCTTTCTCTTAATCAAATGGTCGGAGGTTCAAATCCTCTATGGTGCACCAAAAGCCTAGATGTTTATCTAGGCTTTTATTATTCTTAAAATCAAATAAAAAGCAGAAACAAATTTAAAATCCATTTCTGCTTTTAGTAATTATTTTTTTAATTTTACTCTCCAACTCTAATAATAGTTTGCATCGGATTATAAGTGTCATTAGATAATAATTCGTTTGAAACCATAGTTCCATTTAGCCATAATTGCTTATATGTGGTTACTTTACAACCTGCATGACCAGATTGCTCAATTACTTGTGTGCCTGGTGCTAAACTTGAATCTACTATAGTTTGTGTTGAATATGGAATTGTTCCTGTTGTGTAAGGTACAATTTTTACTTCATATTCAGTTTCTTCTTTTATTCCATGAATTGTAAATGTAATTATTCCACTAGCAACTGTTCCTTCTATTTTTATTGGATAATTTCTATTATTTTTAAATTGAAAATCCTTTACACCATATACAACTGTTGCATCTCTACCAGCTTTAACATAAGAAGTTGTAAATGAATGATTAGTTCTTTCAACAATTTCTAAATTAGCTAGTAATACTGCATTATATAAAGTTGAAGATACCTGGCATATTCCTCCAGCTAATCCATCAACGACCTTGCCATTTTCATATATTTTTGCATCTTTATAACCAGCATCTATAGTCCTTTTTCCAACAACTTGATTAAAAGAAAAGGTTTCTCCTGGCATTAAAACAGTTCCATTTATTTTGTTTGTTGCTAATCTCAAATTTTGAGTTCTATTTAAGTTTGTTGCATCATATCTAGTTGGAAATGTAGAAATTTGATAAGGAAAAGCTTCCTTTCCTATATCATTTATTGTTTTACTTGCTGGTGTTAATTTAAGAGGAATCTTATATTCTTCATCATTACCATCACCAATTATATTTTTGGCTTCTTCTATGCTTATCCCAAAATCCACACCTTCTTCTTCTTTATAGATTTTAAATGGATTTTCTTCATAGTATGCATCTTTTGGTTCAGTATGAACTTCTGAATATATTTTTTCAACATCTATTTTACTAGCCTTTTGCTCAATTACCGGAATTTCCAAACTTCTTGCAGTTGTATCTGTCTGAATTTCATTTGCATTTCTTGAATCAATATCATTTAAAATGTCTGATTTCAATTTTTCAGAATCTACTACAACTCCATCTGTTCCTTTTTCTATTATAAGCTCTTTTCCTTCTCTATAGTATGAAGGTTCTTCAACTAGTCCTGGAATTTTAGTTCCTATATCTTTTATAATATAATTTAAAGATTCTTCATTATAAGATGATTCAATGTCTATGCTTTTTCCAAATATGTTAGCACCTAATAAATCATAGTTGTTTTCAATAATACTCTTATTTCTTCCAACTCCATAAGCATTTTCAACAGCTTCATTGATTTTATAAGCGTATTCTATTTGATTTGTATCAAAAGTTGTTTCAAAATCTTGATATTTTAAATTTAAAGCTATATTTAATTCAATACTTAAAGCCTGTGTTAATTTATCCTTTGCTTCTTCAACAGTTAAATTTGATAAATCAATTTCTTTTATGCTTATACCTTTAGCAATTTTATTGCTATTTATATTTAAAAAAGCAAATATTGTTGAGAAAAGTAAAACTAAAAGCATTAGAAAAATTATAAATATCAGTAATTTCCAAGTTCTTTTTTTCTTTTTACTTTCATCTACAACATAGTCTGGCTTATCATTTTCTTCTTTTTTGTTTTCGCTAGTATTTTTATCCTTTTTTACTTCTTTTTCATTTTTTTTACTTTTTTTAATATCTTTTTTACTATGTTTCTTTTCTGATTTTTCAGAATTTTCTTTATTGCTATCCGTCGTTTCTGCTTTTTCAATAATTTCTTTTTGATCCTTTTTCTCTTCTACAACATCTTTTGCTTCTTTTTTTTGAGTATCTATTTTACTTTCAGTTTCATCTTTTACTTCTGGTTTTTCCGTTTTATTTTTAACTTTAGACTCTTTTTTAGTATTATTCTTCTTGCTCTTTGAAGGTTCTTCAGATTTTGTATTTTCTTTCTTACTGTTTTCTTTCACTTCAGCTTCTTTTTTTTCTTTATTATTGTCAGTATTTTTATTTTCCTTCTCTTCTACTTTCTTTTCAGTAACAGCTACACCTTCATTATTTTTTTGCTCTTGTTTAACTTCGTTTGCTTCTTGTACTGCACTTTTCTCTTTTTTCTTACTTTTCTTTGCCATCTTTCTCTCCTCTTTAATTACTTAAATAATATTATCATAAGTAATTTTATTCTGCAATAAAAAAATGTTTATTAAATTTTATATCTATTATCTCTCATTTTCAACTATTATAATTCAATTTTCCACTTTAAAAAATATATTTTCAAAAAACTAGACATTATTTTTTTTTATATATATAATAAATTTGACAAAATAAAAAGTGAGGTATTTAAAATGATTGGAAAGATGATTCAAAGAATCAGAAAAGAAAAAGGTATTACAAAAACTAAATTATCTGAAATGACTGACATCAACATTGGTCATTTAACACATATAGAAAAAGGTGAAAGAAATCCTAGTCATAAAGCTTTAAAAAGTATTTGTTCGTCTCTTAATATACCTTACCAAGAATTACTATATACTTATGATAAAAAATTAACAGATGAACAACTAGAATATAATTACACAAACTATATTGCTTATAATAAAATTCCTTTAATTGAAAAAATGGAAGATTTTATTGATTGCCCTGCTGAATTTTCAAATGCATCATTTGCATACAAAATTCCTTCTAGTGATATGGAGCCATTATTAAAAAAAGATAGCATTGCATATATTGAACAAAATGCTGTATTAGCACATAAAGATATCGGTCTTTTTTTCTATAATAATGCATATTATGTTAGAAGATTATTATACAGAAAAGGAAAATTTATTCTTAGAGCTGATAATAAAGAAGTAGATGATATTACAGTTACTTCTTCTGATACATTCTATATTGTAGGAAAGATTTATTTATAAAATTACATTTATGTAACATTTTTATAGATTATTGAATTATTTTTTAATACATACTATAATATTTACATAAAGATTTTACTTATGAGGAGATTTTGATGGAATTAGTTAAAAATATATTTTTTAATACTGATAAATTAGTACCAAATTCAACTATAAAAATTTCATATATTGGTAAATTTTTTCAAGATTCATCAAAAAAAGTTTTTATTCACTATGGTTTTAATGATAACTGGATTGATGTTCAAGAAAAAGAAATGGTTAAAACAGAATTAGGTTTTCAAATTGAAATAGATTTAAAGGAATATAAAACATTTAATTTTTGTTTAAAAAATGAAAATGGAGATTGGGATAATAATAATGGACAAAATTATATCTTTGAAATTGAATATCCAGAAACTTCATTAACAGTAAGAAGTTCAAGTGAATTGGAAAATATTCATCACTTAAGAAAATCTTACATCTGGTCAAAAAAAATTCGTTTATCAATTTATAAAATATTAGTATTTCTTCCAAAACTTATTACAGGAAATTATAAAAGAAAAAATAGAGGCCAGCTAGGTAATAGTTAAGCCAAAAGAATATTTAAACCTCATATACATAAAAGTATAATGAGGTTTATTTTTCCCTTAAATATATTTATATCTCACAACCACCATTTATAGAAATAACTTGGCCAGTTGTAAATTCATCTTCAACAAGCCACTTAACACATCTTGCAATATCAATTCCTTCTCCAATTTTTCCAAGTGGTGTTTCATTTGCAAAGTCTATTGTTTCTTGTTTTGAATATTTTGAATTCATATCAGTATTTATCCAACCAGGCGCTATAGAATTTACTCTTATATTTGATGGTCCTAATTCTTTAGCCAAAGATTTTGTAATTCCATCAATTCCTGCTTTAGATGCTGAATAAGCAGTAGCACAAGAGCCACCATTTACACCATAAATTGAAGATATATTTATTATACAGCCAGATTGTTGTTTTAACATATATTTTACTGATTCTTGTGTAGTACAAAAAACAGAGTATAAATTATTTTTTATAACATTATTCCAATCTTCATCTGTTATATCTTGAAACATTTTTTCATTATCTATTCCCGCATTATTAACAAGTACATCAATGTGACCATATTTATTTATAATATATTCTACCATGCTAACCACTTCTGCTCTATTAGATACATCTGCTTTGAATATATCTATATTGCTACATTCAGAAAGCAATTCCTTCGCTTTTTCCTCTGACTTATTATAATTAGCAATAACTATATTATCCTTACTTAATTCTTTTGCAATTGCTCTTCCTATTCCTCTTGATGCACCAGTCACAAGAATTACTTTATTGGTATTTTTTTCTACTCTTTCTTCCATAATTTATATTTGCTCCTTTATATGTACTTGTAAGTGAATGACAATTTGGACAAAGTACTATCAAATTTTTTTCTTGATTATTCATATAATTTCCATCTATATGTTCAATTTCTAATGGTATATTACCAGTATATTTATTTACCTCTCCCCAATTGCATCTAGCACATTTAAAATTATACTTTTTTAATAAATATGTTCTTATATACATCGAAAGTTGATAATCTCCTCTTAGACCATCTTCATTTCCATTTTTCCAATTATTTATATATTCATTATATTGATATTCTTTCTGACATCTAACAGAACAAAATTTATTTCTATTACAAATAGCTAATTGACAATTCAAACAAAATTTCATCTTATCACCATATATATTATAAAACAGTTGTTTGTCAAAGTCAAGTAAAAAAAGAAATTAGATTTCTCTAATTTCTTCTTGGAGCCACTTGTCCGATTTGAACGGACGACCTACTGATTCATACTACTATAGTTTTCACTACCATTCCTGTTTGTAGTCTGGACTTTCTCTTTGCCATAGATAATTCCTTAGGCACACCGTATAAAGTCTCTACACTCGAATTTCTTCTAGCTCGGGATTACCAGTTAAGGCTTCCCCGAATTAGCGGTGTCCACTTTAAAGATTTCTCTCTAAAGGTGCAAGATAGTTCAAAATAAACAATCTGTTTATCTATCCCACAAGTCAGTTGCTCTACCAGCTGAGCTAAAGTGGCATATTCAATTGGTGACCCCTACGGGAATCGAACCCATGTCTCCGCCGTGAAAGGGCGATGTCTTAACCGCTTGACCAAGGGGCCATATAAAATGAATATCTAGATAGTAGATATTCATTTTGGTGAGCTATCCGCGACTCGAACGCGGGACAACTTGATTAAAAGTCAAGTGCTCTACCACCTGAGCTAATAGCCCATATCTTATATGGACAATCGTTTTTGTAACTGTGTTACTTGCGACTGCTTCTATATGATACACCTTTTTTTTAAGGTTGTCAACATTTTTTTAAAATTTTTTTAATTTTTTTTGAAATTTTATTTTTCTTAAAATTTTAGCAAACATCAAAGTCTTTATTTCCAGTACTTTGCTGTTTTTTTACATTTTTAAAAATTTTAAAATATTTTTATAATTTTTTTACTATTTTTTAATTTTTATACAAAAATTTTATAAAATTTATTTAAATTATTTTTTTCCAATTACTTTCTTTTTATAACATAAATAACAAAAAACTGTTGCATATTTCTACACAACAGTTTTCATTCCAATATATATTTTACTTTACAAAATACATTTTATTCATTTAAGGCTAACATAGCTGTTTTTAAATTATTCAATTTCTTTTCTGCATCTTCCATAGATTTGCCTTTTACACCCATATAGAACTTAACTTTTGGTTCTGTTCCAGATGGTCTTACACAACACCAGCTGTTATCATCTAAATCGTAATATAAAACATTTGATGTAGGTAAACCTGTTTCTGATTCTTTACCTGTTGAATAATCTATTATTTTGCCTGTTTTATAATCTCTAAAGCTTAATACTTTATAATCTCCCAATTTCTTTGGTGGATTATTTCTTATTTTATTCATCAATTCTTGTATTTTTTGTGCTCCATCAGCACCTTTTAAAGTTATTGTTGAAATTCCTTCTTTATAGAATCCATATTTTTCATAAATTTTAATCATTTGATCCCATAAAGTTAAACCATGTTTTTTATAGTAAGCTGCAGCTTCGCAAAGCATCATAACAGCTGTTATAGCATCCTTATCTCTTGCATGAGTTCCTACTAAGCAACCATAACTTTCTTCAAATCCAAATAAATATTCATGGCTTCCTGTTGCTTCAAAATTTCTTATTTGTTCACCAATATATTTGAATCCTGTTAATACTTCTATAAAATCAATTTTATATTCTTTTGCTATTGCGATTGCTAAATTTGATGATACTATTGTTGAAACTAAAGCACCGTTCTTTGGTAATAATTTTTTAGCTTTCTTTTGAGAAAGTACATATTCAGCAATCAATAATCCTGACATATTTCCTGTAAATGATTTATATTCACCTGTTTTTGAATCTTTTGCATAAACACCTAATCTATCAGCATCTGGGTCTGTTGCAAGAACAACATCAGCATCAACTTTTTTAGCTAGTTTTAAAGCTAAATCAAAAGCTTTTGGGTCTTCTGGGTTTGGATAATCAACTGTTGGGAAACTTCCATTAGGTAATTCTTGTTCTGGAACTACATAAACATTTTTAAATCCTAAACTGTCTAATACTGTTTGAACTGGTACATTTCCTGTTCCATGAAGTGGTGTATAAACTATTTTTAAATCACTTTCTTCTTTAATTACATCTGGATTTAATACTTGTTTCTTTATTGCTTCCAAATATAATTTATCCATAGCTTTTCCTATAACATTATATAGTCTTAATTTTTTAGCTTCTTCTAAAGTAGTTCCTCTTACTAAAGAATAATCTTTTACTTTATTAACTTCGCTTATAATTTCTTTATCTGTTGGGCTAACAATTTGAGCTCCATCTTCCCAATATACTTTGTATCCATTATATTCTGGTGGATTATGGCTTGCAGTAATCATAACACCTGCTGTACAGCCTAATTCTCTAACTGCAAAAGATAATTCTGGAACTGGTCTCAAAGAATCAAATATAAATGTTTTGATTCCATTTGCATTAAAGCATAATGCTGTTTTTTGAGCAAATTCAGGTGACATGTTTCTAGAATCATAAGCAATTGCTACACCCTTATTTTCTGTTCCCATTTTTAAAATATAATTTGCTAAACCTTGAGTAGCTTTTGTAACAGTATAAATATTCATTCTATTTGTACCATTTCCAATAACTCCTCTTAATCCTGCTGTTCCGAATTCCAAATCTTTATAAAATCTATCTTTAATTTCTTCTTCATCACCAGCAATTGTTAAAAGTTCTTTTCTAGTTTCTTCATCAAAAATTGGATTTGTGCACCAATCTTGATATTTTTTCATTCTTTCAACTTTATTGAAATAATCTCTATATAATTTTCTTGCTGTTTCTGGACTATCTGCACCTTCTGCATTTTTTATTGGGGCAAATTCTTCTTCTCTTTTTACTCTTAAAACTACAACATCATCTAGCATTTCATAAGAGTCAAATATAAACATTTCAAATTTATATGCATTTGGTTTTGTAGCTTCTACAACTTTTCCATCTTCACCTAAATAATTTGCTTTTTTGAAAGCTGTATGATATGGAAGTTTTAATTTGCAAACTTTCTCTAATCCTTTAATATTATATAAATGGAATATAGCATTTGCATCTCCATAAACTAAAGATCTGTCATCATCTCTTAAGCTAGCCATTTCTTCAGAAATTTCAGTATATTCAACAACACCTACTTTTTTATTTTTTCTACAGAATACACCAACTTTTTCTTTTGGATCTGTTTTTTCTATTGATTTTACAGAACCTAAAACTTTATTATGAATTGACATACCAATTAAAAGTGGATCAATTGGTTTTACTAAAACATTATCTACACCACTAATAAATACCCATTCAATTCCATTTTTCTTCATTTCTTCAATTACACCACATTTGTCCATTGATTGAAGAGTTCCACCATGTCCATTTGCAGCTAATTTTACCATTCCATTTTCTGTTAATAATATTTTTCCATCTGTTCCAATCATTGGTAATTCACCTTGTTTAAAGAAGTGAATTGCTTCTTTTGGATATCCAAAATAACTATGTTTTTCAAAGAAATCTACAGTAGCATCATTATTTTCTCTACTTGTCATTATATACCATGGTACAACTGTATCATATTTCTTTTGTGCATCTTTGAAAGTATCACAAAGTGCTTCGAAAATTGATTTATGACTTTCTAATCCAAAATCAAAAGTTCCTTTTGGTCCTTTATGTCCAAGTCTTGTTCCTTGTCCACCAGCCATTGTTACAACAGCTAATTTATTATATTTTATTGCTTCTATACCTTTTTTCTCATACATTTCTTTTTCTGCAGCTGTTAATTTTGATTTATCAACATGCTCAATTGGTTCTATTAAATCTTTTTTTAAATCAACAGGCTTTGTAGCTTGTTCATATAGTTCGTTCATTAAATCGAAGTCTATATTTTCAATTTGATTTAATAATTCCTTTTTTTCTTCTTCTGTTTTTTCATCATACTTCATTAGTAAATGTTCTTGATGATATTTTTTTAATTTTTCCTTTACTTTTTGTAATTCTTCATTCATTTTTATAAAAGCTCCTTTCTATATTTGTAGAACTCTTTGAATTTTTAGTATATCTTATAACAATTTAAATATGAAGTCAACATCTTTTCTTTTTTCTTATTACGGCTAAAGGTTTTCTAGAGTTTGTACTAATTGATATACGCATTTTATTTCAAAATTGTGATTTCTGTGTAACTTTTCTTTGGAATATTTGTAAACAAATCTGAAATAGGCTTTGCCCCCTCTGTTGTAAGCAAATTATCATTTTCTTCTAATACCTTTTCAATATATTTCATATCTTGTAAAAATTTATAGCAACAAATTAGAATTTTAGAATTTTGAAAATTCACTTTTGTCTTTTCTATAAATTCATTACTTCCGCCTATAATTACAATTGTCTCCTCATCAAATTTTTCATTATTATTAAATGAATTTTCAATTTTTTTCCAATTTTCTTTTGGAATATTCATTATCCTTCTTAAATTCTTTATGCTTTTACCAATATTTTTTTCTAATATTGTTACTACATTTTGGTTTTCTTGTGTTTTTTCATTTATATATGGTAAAAGGATACTTGCCAAATGGTCTTCACTTGCATAAAAACAACACATTTTTTTCATTTCATACCCTCCATATATTTGATATTAGAATTTTATCATTTGAACTTTTACTGGTCAATTCAATTCGTATTTTCTTTTTCGACATGTATAAAATTCATTTTTTGGTTCATAATGAAATTTATAGAAATTATTGTTTATTATTACATTTTTAGGAGATTATATGAGAAGTTTTTTGAAAAAATTTACCTTAATAGTTATATTATTTATATCTTTTTTACTTATATGTATGACAACTTATGCTGGAAGTGTTTTTAACAATTTAAGCTCAAATGTGTTTAGGCTTCATATTATTGCTAACAGTGATTCTGATTCAGACCAACAACTAAAATTAAGAGTTCGTGATGCCATAATAGAATATATGAAAAATTCCAATGAAAATTCATCTTCAAAAGAAAATGTTATATCTTATTGTCAAAATCATCTAGCAGAGCTTAAACAAATTGCCGAAAAAGTTATTCAAGAAAATGGTTACAATTATACTGTGAATATTGAAATAGGAAATTTTTATTTTCCAACTAAAAATTATGCCAATATTTCACTTCCAGCTGGTCAATATGATGCACTTCGTATAAAAATAGGAAATGCTGAAGGAAAAAATTGGTGGTGTAGTTTATTTCCACCTCTTTGCTTTGTTGATGTTTCATCCGGTGTAGTTGAAGATGAAGATGCTGAAACATTAAAAGAAAATTTAGATTCAGAGGATTATTCCTTGATAACAAGCGATTCTGAGGCAATGAAATTCAAGTTCAAAATTGTAGAAATAATAAATAAAAAATTAGAAAAAAACAATATTTTAATGGCTTTTAAAAATTAGAAAAATGTATTGTAAAAAAAATAACTTTATGATATAGTTGCAATGAATATAATGTCTTTTTATGAGTTTTTTAATTCATATAATATAAATGGGGGTATTTATTTTGGAAAAATTAGTTATTACAGGAAAAACTCCGTTAAAAGGTGAAGTTATAATTAGTGGTGCAAAAAACGCCGCTGTTGCAATAATTCCAGCTACTTTATTGATAAATGGAATTTGCACAATTGATAACCTTCCTAACATAAGTGATGTAAAATTATATTGTGATATATTAAAAGATTTAGGTGCAAAAGTTACTTGGAACACAAAAAACGAAGTTACTATTGATACTAGAAATATAAATTGTTGTAATGCACCATTAGAGGTAACAAGAAAGTTTAGAGCTTCTTATTATTTAATAGGGGCTCTTCTTGGCAGATGTCATAAAGCTCAAGTTGGTATTCCTGGTGGATGTAATTTAGGTCAAAGACCTATTGATCAACATATAAAAGGTTTTGAAGCTCTTGGCGCTAAAGTTGATGTTTCTCAAGGAAATATCACAGCATCAACTGATAAACTAGTTGGTACATCTATATATATGGATATAGTTTCTGTTGGAGCAACTATAAATGTTATGCTTGCAAGTGTTTTAGCTGAAGGTACTACAATTATTGATAATGCTGCTAAAGAACCTCATATCGTTGATGTTGCAAACTTTTTAAACACTATGGGTGCTGATATTCGTGGTGCTGGTACAGATATGATTAAAATTAACGGTGTAAAAGAACTAAAAGGTAATGCTACATATTCTGTTGTACCAGACCAAATTGAAGCTGGAACTTTTATGCTTGCTGCTGTTGCTTCAAAAGGTGATGTAACAATTAAAAATTGTATAACAAAACACTTGGAATCTATAACAGCTAAAATTATTGAAATTGGTGGTAAAGTAGATGCAAATGGTGACCATTTGCGTGTTTGGTGTGATGAAAGACCTCACAAAGCTACAATTAAAACTTTACCATATCCTGGTTTTCCAACAGATTTGCAACCTCAAATGGGTGTTGTTTTATCTTTAGCTAATGGTACAAGTATTATAAATGAAAGTATTTGGGAATCTCGTTTCCAATATACAGCTGAACTTAATAAAATGGGTGCAAAAATTACAGCTTCTGGTAAAACTGCTGTATTTGAAGGAGTTGAAGGTTTAACTGGTGCTCCTGTTTATGCAACAGATTTAAGAGCTGGAGCTGCTTTAATTATTGCCGGAATTTCAGCAGAAGGTACTACTGAAATTTACAATTTAGACCACATTGACCGTGGCTATGAAAATATTGAAGAAAAATTCAAAAATTTAGGTGCTCATATTGAAAGAGTAAAAGCTGAAGAGGAAATGAAATTATGCTAAATTTTTGTAGTTTATATAGTGGCAGTTCTGGTAACTGCCTTTTTGTTGAAACACAATCAACAAAAATTTTAGTAGACTGTGGAACGAGTGGAAAAAAAGTTTGTGAAGGCCTTTCAACAATTGGAAAAGATATAACAGATATAGATGCTATTTTAGTTACTCATGAACATTCAGACCATATTCAAAGTTTAGGACTGATTTCAAAAAAATATGATATACCTGTTTATGCTAATTTTGAGACCTGGCAAGCAATGCAAACACAAGCTCAAAAAATAAATATTTCAAATCAAAAAACATTTGAAAATGATAATGATTTTGAAGTTGGAAATTTACTTATACACCCTTTTTCAACTCCGCATGATGCTGCAAATCCTTGTGGCTTTAATATATATTCTGGAAAGAAAAAGCTAAGTATTGCAACAGATTTAGGACATATGGATAATATAATTCTTGAAAATTTAAAAGGAAGTTCATTCATACTTTTAGAATCAAATTATGATCCAGAAATTTTAAGAGTTTCAAAATATCCATACATATTAAAACAAAGAATTGCTGGTCCAAATGGTCATTTATCAAATTCTACTGCAGGAAAAACTATTGGTCATCTAATTCCTAATGACTTACAAACAGTTATGCTTGGTCATTTAAGTAAAGAAAATAATTTCCCAGAGTTAGCATATCAAACTGTTGTTGAAGAACTAATGAGCCAAAATATTGATACTAATGAAATATCATTGAGTGTCGCAAAAAGGAACGAACCAAGTCAAATAATAGAATTATAAATGTTTTTAAGAAGATAAATTTATATTATAAATATAGTATAAACCTATCTTCTTTTATTTTAAAAAATTTTTATATATTTAAAATAAATTATAGCAGATATTACACAAATACAATCTCCCATTAAGCCTAATATCAAAGCTGGTTTTAAATTTCTTTTTCCTACTTTTGAGCCATACAAAGATACAACATAAATGGTTGTTTCGGTTGAACCCATTATTAGTGAAATCAAAATTCCAATATCACTATCAACACCATAGTTTTTCATTAAATTAGTTCCAATTGCAGTCGAACTACTACCAGATATTGGTCTTAAGAGTACAAATGGTAATATTTTTTCAAATTCTCTTAATATAGGAAAAAATTTAATTAGTATATTAGATAAAAAATTTGTAATTCCAGAGCTATACAGCATTGAAACAGCTATTAGTAATGCAAATAATGTCGGAAATAAATTTTTAACAGTATTTGCTCCATCAATAATTCCTTTTGTAAAAAGTTCAAAAACATTTTTTCTTTCAATTATTCCATATAATACAACTAATGTTAACAATATTGGTGTAATCACTTTGCTTAAGTACATTATAAAGCTCATACTATCTTTTCCTTTTTCTTAAAATTAAATATATTTTTGCAAGCAATACAATAGATACAAAAGTAATAATACTACAAAACCATACTCCAAATATAATTCCTCCTGCATTTGTTGAATTTAAACTAGTTCTAATAGCAATCACATTTGTAGGTATCATTTGCAAAGATGCTGTATTTATAGCCATAAACATTATCATATCATCTGATAATTCTTTTTTGTTATTACAATCTTTATTTAAAAGTTCCATTGCCTGCAGTCCCGCTGGTGTTGCAGCATTTCCAATTCCTAATAAATTTGTTATCATATTTATTGAAATAAACTGGTATGCTTTTTCTTCTTTATTTAACTTTGGAAATAAAAAACAGTTTAATGGTTTTATTGCTTTTTTCAATTTGTCTTTTATACTTGTATTTATAACAATATTCATAATGCCACTCCAAAAGCACATTGCACCGTAACAAACTAATACATAACTCTATTGTATTTTTAATTGATGAAAATATTGAATCATTTACTTCAAGAAAATTCCCATTTAATATTCCAAATCCCACTGCAGACAAAATAAAAAAACACCAAATATAATTTAACATTGTTCTACCTCGATAAATTATATGGTGTTTTTCTTATATTATGATTTTCTATTTGTTAATAAAATGTTGATAAACTTCATTTTTATTTATATTTCTATCTTTAGCTATTTTCTTTATGATTTCTTTTTTATCCAAACCTTGATTTTCATAGAATTTATAATGCTCGTCCATAGATAAACTATTTAAATCTAAAATTTCTTTTTCCTGTTTTGAAATAGAATTTCCTTCTAAT
The DNA here is from genome assembly GCA_934140005.1 of uncultured Clostridia bacterium. Lineage (GTDB taxonomy): Bacteria > Bacillota > Clostridia > TANB77 > CAG-508 > Scatovivens. Next base: position 111,859 of record CAKPBB010000001.1, on the reverse strand, counting down.
ATAATTACAAATTCTCCTCTGATATCCACAAATTGTTCAACAATTGTGGATAAGTTTCCTCTTATAAATTCTTCATGTATTTTTGTAAGTTCTCTCGCTAATACAATTTTTCTATCTCCTAATACTTCTAACATACTCTCAAGTGTTGTTTTTAATTTATGTGGTGCTTCATAAAATATAAGCGTTCTTGTTTCATATTTAATTTCTTCGAGCTTGTCTTTTCTTTCTTTTTTATTAGCAGATAAAAAACCAATAAATGAAAATTCTTTTGTATTCATACCAGAAGAAATCAAAGCATTAACAAACGCGCATGCTCCAGGTATTGGAATAATATCTATATTATTTTTTATAGCTTCTTTTACAATTTCCTCTCCGGGGTCTGATATTCCAGGTGTCCCAGCATCTGAAACAAGAGCAATATTTGTTCCATTTAATAATTTTTCTATTAGTATCGGACTTTTCTTTTTTTCAGTTTCTTTATAGTAACTTATAAGTGGTTTATTTATTTCAAAATGATTAAGTAATCCTAATGTATGTCTTGTATCTTCTGCTGCAATTAAATCAACATTTTTTAAGACATTTAAAGCTCTAATTGTGATATCTTCTAAATTTCCTATTGGGGTTGCAACTAAATATAATTTTCCAGACATCTTACTTCTCCTTTTATTTTTTATGATATATTTCTAATATTTCATTAGTATAACTTCCATCTTCATTATATACAACTAATGGTCTTTCTATTTTTAATTGGTTTCCTGCATCTTTTACTCCCTTTATTAGTAAAAGATTAGGCTCTTTATTAACTTTAGATTGAATAAATCTTATTTTTTTTGGTTCTAATTTATATTTTCTCATTAAATATAAAATGTCTACAATTCTTTCAGCTCTATGGACCATATAAAATTCTCCCCTGCTTTTTAATAATTTATAACTAATCTTAATTATATCTTCTAAATTGCATTCTACTTCATGTCTTGAAATTAACTTTTTAATTTCATCACTTTTAGCACCTGTGTTTAACTTCATATATGGTGGATTAGTAACAATCACATCAAAAGTATTTGGTTCGAATTTATCAAAAATATCTTTAATATTTGTATTTATTATTGATATTTTATCTTCTAAATTATTTAATTTAACACTTCTTTCTGCCATATTTGCAACTTCTTGTTGAATTTCAATACCATAAATTTTTTTAATATTTGCCTTTTTGCTAAGTAAAATAGATATTATTCCAGTTCCTGTGCCAATATCCATTACTTTACTATCGTTTTTTACTTCTTTTGCAAAATCAGATAATAAAACACTATCAATTCCAAAACAGAACCCAGTTGTATTTTGTATTATTTTTAAATTTTCAAATTCTAAATCATCTATTCTTTCATTTTCTAATAAATCAGGCTCAATTTTTTTATTATTTTGCATATTTATTGCCTTTCTAATTTATTTTATAAGGCTGATAATTTATATACCAGCCTATATACTATACCACAAAAACAAGATTTATTCTACACAATTGGTACAAATTCATTCTTAAGTGAAATTCCATCTTGTGTAAATCCATCACTTTCTTCGCCTTCAATTAAGAATTTAACACTACTAACTTCCTTTAGTTCTGTTAATGTATTTACAATTTGATAAATTGAATTACTCTTTTGTATAGAGTCTCCACTATTATTTAAAAATTCTTTAGATAAATTTAATACTACACAACTACTTTGTAATTCAGCAGAAATAACTCTCGTATCATTTGGTATTATAGTTTCAAACATATTATTTTCTGGACCTTTTATCAACATTTCTACTAATGTTTTATATGGTGTTTTTAGTAAATTCTTTGAATCAATTAGCCTTGTTTCTATTTTTAAACTTTTGCTCTCTTTATCTTGAAAATATAAACTTATTATTGTCTTTCTTAAATCTACATTTTCAATTTCCTTTTCTGGTGTATATGTTTCATCTGTTTGATTAAAATAAATTACAATTCCTATAACTATTACCAATATAATTACAGCAATTATTCCTATAATAAATAACTTTTTTTGCATAATTCGTACCTCCTTGTACACTATATTCTTTATGAAAATATTTATGCAACATTATTTATCTGGTTTTCAAAACTATATGATATAGTTAGATAGACTATTGACTTTTTTAATCTTTTGTTGTATCATATTTTATCATATATAGGAAATATTATAAAAAGGAGGTTTAATTTATGGCAAAAGTTAGAGACCTTGTTAGTGGTCTTACTCATTGCATTGGTGCCGCATTATCTTTAGTTGGCTTAGTCTTATTGATTGTTTTTTCTGCAATCTATGGAAACGCATATCATATAGTATCATTTACTATTTTTGGAGTAGGATTGTTTTTATTATACTTATTCAGTACACTTTATCACTGGCTAAATATTAGTGAAAAAGGCATAACAGTTTTTAGAAAATTTGACCATATTATGATATACATTTTAATTGCCGCTAGCTATACTCCAATTTGTTTAGTTCCTCTTCGTGGTCCTTGGGGTTGGACAATTTTTGGAATTATCTGGGGACTAGCTATACTTGGAACTATTCTCACTTCTGTTTGGATAAAAGCTCCTCGTGCAATCACAACAACTATTTACATTATTATGGGTTGGGCTGTTATTATAGCTGCATATCCTCTATTAAAAGTATTTAGCGATGCAAATAATCTTAAGTCATTACTTTGGTTACTTGCCGGTGGTATCTTCTATACAATAGGCGGTATCATTTATTGGTTAAAAGTTCCAAAAACAAAATGGAAAGGTTTTGGATTTCATGAAATATTCCATATTTTCGTTATGTTAGGCAGTGCTTGTCATTATTGGTTTATATTAAGATATGTTCTATTTATGTAAAAATATTTATCATTTTTACATTATAATATAAATATTATAAAATACATTTAAAGTTTACATGACTTAAATGTATTTTTTTATTTGCTGTATTTTGCCAAAATTCAATAAATAATTGCTTAATCTGTCAAATTTCGACATTGACAAATTGCCCTAAAGGTTATAATATATAAATGAATTTTTTTAAGAAAAAGAGGTTAATTAATGAATAAATTATTACATGTAGGACTAGATATTGGTTCAACAACAATAAAAATTGTTGTTTTAGATGAAAAACAAAATATCGTATATTCAAGCTATACGAGACATTTTTCAGACACAAAAAATACTTTATTTGAAGTACTTACAAAACTTGCCAAAGACTATCCTGAAACTACTTTCACAATGTCTTTAACTGGTTCTGGTGCTTTAGATATAGCAAAAATACTTGAAATACCTTTTATTCAAGAGGTTATTGCTTGTAAAACAGCTGTTGAAACATTAATCCCACAAACTGATGTAGTTATAGAACTTGGTGGCGAAGATGCCAAAATTATATATTTTGATAAATTTATTGAACAAAGAATGAATGGTACATGTGCTGGTGGAACTGGTGCATTTTTAGACCAAATGGCTTCTCTTTTAAATACTGATACTGCTGGTCTTAATGAACTTTCTAAAAATCATGAAACTATTTATCCTATAGCATCTCGTTGTGGTGTTTTTGCCAAAACAGATATCCAACCTTTATTAAATGAAGGTGCTAGAAAAGAAGATATTGCTGCTTCAATTTTTCAAGCAGTAGTTAATCAAACAATTAGTGGTTTAGCTTGCGGAAGACCAATTCGTGGAAATGTTGCCTTCCTTGGTGGACCTTTAAATTATTTATCTGAATTAAGAAAAAGATTTATAGAAACATTGAATTTAAAAGATAAACAAATCATTATTCCAGAAAATGCACATCTACTTGTAGCAACAGGTGCTGCAATCAATTCAATGGAAACTTCAACATTTACAACTGAAGAATTAGAAAATAAATTAAAGAATTTTAAAAATTCTAAATTTACGGAAAGTAAACCTTTACCTGCTTTATTTGAGTCAGAAGAAGATTACAAAAAATTCAAAGAAAGACATGATAAAGATAAAGTAAAAAGAAACTCATTAGAAAATTATAGTGGTGATTGCTATATTGGTATTGATGCAGGTTCTACAACAACTAAACTTGTACTTATTGATGATAAAGGTGCTCTATTATATTCTCTTTATGGAAGTAATGGTGGTAACCCTTTAAAAAGTGTTGTAGCAATGTTAAAAAAATTATACAAAGTTTTACCATCAACAGCAAAATTACGTTTTAGTGGAGTTACTGGTTATGGAGAAAAACTTGTTCAAACTGGCTTAAATGTTGACTTAAACGAAATAGAAACAATAGCACATTATACTGCTGCAAAAGAATTTCTGCCAAATGTAACAAGTATCATTGACATTGGTGGTCAAGATATGAAGTACATAAAATTAAAAGATAATGCTATTGATAATATAATGTTAAATGAAGCTTGTTCTTCAGGTTGCGGTTCTTTCTTAGAAACATTTGCCAAGAGCTTAGATCTTCCAATTGAAGAATTTGTAAAGGCAGCAATTGAATCAAAAACACCAGTTGATTTAGGTTCTCGTTGTACAGTATTTATGAATTCAAAAATTAAACAAGCTCAAAAAGAAGGATATTCTGTTGGAGATATATCAAGCGGTTTATCTTATTCAATTATAAAAAATGCTATTCAAAAAGTAATGAAAGTTCGTAATCCAAAAACACTTGGAAATCATATAGTTGTACAAGGTGGAACTTTCTATAATGATGCTGTTCTTCGTGCTTTTGAGTTAATTGTTGGAAAAGAAGTTGTTAGACCTGATATTGCAGGTCTAATGGGTGCTTATGGTGTTGCATTACTTGCAAAAGAACAATATCATAGTAATTTAGATATGGAATATCGTTCAACAATTTTAAAAGCTGATGAATTAGATAAACTAGAAGTAAAAGTAAATCATGTTAGATGTAATGGTTGTGAAAATCATTGTCAATTAACAGTTAACACATTTGCAAATGGAAAGAAATTCATTTCTGGAAATCGTTGTGAAAAAGGTGCCGGAAATGTTTCAGAGAAAAAAGATTTACCAAATATTTATAAATACAAATTTGAAAGATTATTTGGTTATGAACCACTTTCTGAAGATAAAGCAACTCGTGGCACAATTGGTATTCCAAGAGTTTTAAATATGTATGAAGATTATCCTTTCTGGTTTACATTTTTAACAAAATTAGGATTTAGAGTAATCTTATCTGAAAAGAGTAATAGAAAAACCTATGAAAAAGGTATTGAATCAATGCCTTCTGAATCAGTATGTTATCCAGCAAAACTTGCTCATGGACATATTGAAAGCTTAATTTCACAAGGAATAAAAACTATTTTCTATCCTTGTATACCATACTCAAGAAAAGAAAATAGCCAATCCGATAATCATTATAATTGTCCAATTGTAATTTCTTATTCAGAAGTTATAAAAAATAATGTTGAAAATTTAAAGAAAGTAAAATATATAAATCCATTCTTACCAATTGATAATACAAAAAATCTTGTAAAAATTGTTCAAGAATTAGATTGTTTTAAAGAATATAACTTTACTAAAACAGAACTTGTTGAAGCTGCTGAAGCTGCTGAAAAAGAATATCAACAATTTAAGCAAGATGTTAGAGATAAAGGTGAAGAAGTATTAAATTATATGAAAGAAAATAATCTTCGTGGAATTGTTTTGGCTGGTCGTCCATATCATGTTGACCCTGAAATCAACCATGGAATTGATACTTTGATAACATCTCTTGGCTTATGTGTATTATCTGAAGATAGTGTTGCTTGGAAAGGTGAACTAAAAAGACCAATTAGAGTTGTTGATCAATGGACTTTCCACTCTAGATTATATGCTGCAGCAGATTATGTTGGAAAAAATGATTCTTTAGAAATGATACAATTAAATTCTTTTGGTTGTGGTGTTGATGCCGTTACAACTGACCAAGTTGAAGAAATATTAAAAAGCTACGATAATATGTATACATTAATTAAAATTGATGAAGTAAACAATTTAGGTGCTATCAGAATTCGTATCCGTTCTTTACTTGCTAGTATGAATAAACGTATTAAAAATAAACAAGAATTAGAAAGCAAAAAGACAGACAATGGAGATTATGATATTCATAAAATTCCATTTACAAAAGAAATGAAAAAAGAATACACAATTCTTATACCACAAATGATACCAATTCACTTTGAATTGATTGAAACAGCAGTTCAATCTTTAGGATACAATGTTCATTTGTTAAGAGACTGTACAGAACATACTGTTGATACAGGTTTAAGATATGTAAATAATGATGCTTGTTATCCATCTATCTTAACAACAGGACAAATGATTGAAGCACTTCAATCTGGCAAATATGATGTTAATAAAACAGCTTTAATAATGTCACAAACTGGTGGCGGTTGTAGAGCAACTAACTATATTGGTTTCATTAGAAAAGCTTTAAGAGACGCTGGTTTCTCACAGGTTCCTGTTGTTAGCTTTAATGTTGTTGGTATGGAAAAAAATGCTGGATTTAAAATCACACCATCAATGGTAGAAAAATTATTAAAATGTGTTATTTATGGTGACTTATTACAAAAAATGTTATATAAAAATAGAGCTTATGAAGTACATAAAGGTGAATCTCAAGCTTTATATGAAATTTGGATGGACAAATGTAAACAAATGGTTAGAAAATCAAGTCTTTCTGAATTTAAAGAAAGTATCTATGACATGGTAAGTGATTTTGAAAAAATAAAACTTGATACTACAATAGAAAAACCTCGTGTTGGTATAGTAGGAGAAGTTTTAATAAAATATCACCCATTTGGAAATAATTTTGTAGTAAATGTATTAGAGAATGAAGGTGCTGAAGTTGTTGCACCAGACTTTATGGGATTCGTAAAATTTATAGCAACACATAAAATTACATTTAACTCACTTTTAAATACTGATAAAACAAAAGCTAAAATCTTTAAAATAGCAATTAATTTAATTGATTTATTAGAAAAAGATACTAAAACAGCATTAGCACATTCTAAAAAAGGATATTTACCACCTTGTGATATTTGGGAACTAGAAGATAAAGTAAAAGATATTCTTTCAATAGGAAATCAAACTGGTGAAGGTTGGTTCTTAACAGCAGAAATGATTGAATATATCGAACATGATATTCCAAATATTGTTTGTGTTCAGCCATTCGCTTGTTTACCAAACCATGTTGTTGGAAAAGGTGTTATAAAATCAATCAGAGAAAAATATCCTTATGCAAATATTTCACCAATAGACTATGACCCAGGTGCAAGTGAAACAAATCAAACAAATAGAATTAAATTATTAACAACAGTTGCTAAAGATAATTTAAAAAGAAAAAATAAATCTAAAAAAGCTATTGAAATAGAAAATATGGTAACTGATACAGAAATAAAAAAAGAAAAAACATCAAAAAAATAAATTGAATAAATAATTCAAAAATAATATTTAATGAAATTAAAAATTAAATAAATATTTAAATAAAAACCAAAATTGTTAAACATTAAACTTTATCAATTTTGGTTTTATTTTATTATTGAATAATTATTTTTACTTTAAATAATTTAATATACATATTTATTAAAAATTTGTTGAGTGGCTTATACTATTTGTCTATATAGCAATATCAAATTACAGATTTTGATATATAAAATTTACAAAACTTTTTCTCAATAATCTCTAATTTTTGATATAAAAATCCAAATTATTTATACTTTATGTTAAGCAATTTCAGCTCAATGTCGTTTTTTGTCGTATCTCTCAAACCTGCTATTTCCCATATTTTTTTCCTTCCAAATTTTGTTCTTTTTGCTAATCTTTTAACCTTTTTTATAATTTTTTTTGTTATTTCTGTAAACCTTTTTATCTAAAAGTTTTCAGCATTAAAATCTATTATTTTTGCCTTTATATTCACATTTAATTAAAGAACATTTTTTTCTGTTTTTTGAAAAACATTATTTTTTTATAAAAATTTAGTTTTTTATTTGTCTTTGTGTAAAACTTCAAATTATTGTTTTTGTTTTACTTCTTATTTAAAATATTTTAGCTAATTATTATTTTATTAAAATATAAATTAAATTATTTAATTAAAATATTGTAAAAAATAAATAATATTTTAAATAATAATTAAATTATTTTTTATAAATATTTATTTTTATATCAAAAAGAGGCTCGAGCTAAATTATTAAGCTCAAGCCTCTTTTCCATGAGAACTTCACATTCCACCTTTACTTATAATCCAAATTTTAAGTATAGTCCTCAAAAGACCATCTTAAATTATTGTTAATTCGTCCAATTGCATTATTTATTGTAATTATACTATCCTTTTCTTTTGGATTTTCAGCCATCTTCTTTACCATATCTCGAACTTCAGCAATTCCGCCTTCGCCGTACTTTTCTGCAACCACATAAGCCTTGCCAAAAACTGATTTTAACTCATCAATAATAAGATTCGTATAGAGTTCAATATTCATCTCTTCAACATAAGAATTTTCAGATTCAGTTACTGAACAATATTTTAGTTCAGCCACAATTGCTTCAAATCTCATTTTTATGAATTCTTGATGAGCCCGTACAAATGTATTGATGTTTGTAGAAAATCCTTTCTTATCGCTAACGTTTATGTAAAAAACAGCTTCTGGATTTATAAAGAAAATCATATTCTCACCTCATAAAATAAGTGTGTTTAAAACGATATTTTTATTATACAACGCATTATACTATAAAACAAGATATATTATTTATAATTTTAAATAATTATATTTATTAAAATAGAAATTAAATTATTTAATAAATATATTATATAAAATTAAAATAATAATATTTTTATTTTAATTAAATTATAAAAAATACTATATAATTTTTAATTTAATAAAATACAATCAAAATATTTCAAAATCTAATATTTAATATTGTATTTTTCAATCTACTTTTTTGACAAGATTTTTATACAAAAAGTAAGAATTTTTAATATACTGTTTTTTGTAAAACTGTTTTAACATATTTCTACGATTTACACACACTCTTTCTTATTTCTTTTTATAAAATTAGTATAAACTTCTTCAAAATTATGTTTACCTATTTTGATGTTTCACATTATTGCACAGAAATGCTATGTTACTCAAATTTCCCAACCATTTGCTAATATATTTTTCCTAAGTTTTTGTTCTGCTTTTTGTCTTTTTTTCAATTCTGAATTTTATTGTACTTTTCTCTTTTCTCTATTTATTAAAACAACTTTATAAAATCTTATTCACTTCTTTATATAAAAATTTATTATTGTAAATTTTATTTGCATAGTTCAATTTTTCATTTTGTCCCTTTATTGTTAATAAGACAAAGAAATGATGTTTTTTCTTAATTCTTTACTTTTTATTAGTTTATTTTAACTATTTTTGTGCCTTTTTTCATCAAGATTCTATTTTTTAAACCCTTTTTCTACTATTTTTAGCAGCTTATTCTTTAATATAACATGATTGTTCTAACTAATTCTTATCCACTTTTTGTCAATTTGTTAGTATAAAAAAACAGCATTTTTATACTATATTTTTTAGGAAAATTTGCTCCAAAAATACCACCATTGATTTTGTAAATAATATGCTTTTAACACTTTTTATGTAAAATTGTTTTTATGTGTCCTAGTTTTTGATATTTTCTTTATTTCCCAACACTTCCAAGCCTTATTTGAAGGCTAAATTTTACCAATTTTTATATTAAAATCATTTAATTTTATACTTTAAGATTTTCATATATTTTTAGCGAATTTCTGTTCAGTATCGCAAACATTTGATTGAATATATTTTGCATACAATTTATTAACTTTTTCCTACTTCTTTAAGAGTTTAATATTTCTATCTTTTCTCTTTAATCAATTTGCTATTTTTCTTATTTCAATTTTTTAGTAGTTTTATATTTAAAATATTTTTCTAGTTTTATACTTATGCTTGCAACAATATTTAATTTTATTTATTATTAAAAATAAAAAATTTAATTATTTATTTTATAAAATGCTTCCAATAATTTTTTATTTATACATTATATTTATAAATAATTAGATTTAATTTTATATTATATAAATAATTCGCTCATCCATTTTTATATAATATAAAATTATTTTATTTGTTTATATATTTAATTTAAATTTTTATTATTCTTTTTCTACTTTATTTTTGTATTATTTATGTTTTATTATCCTAAATATAATTTTTTATTTTTATTATGTTTTTAATCTGCATTTTCATATTTAAAATTTTTTCTAATTTTATACTTATACATACAACACTATTTAATTTTATATTATTTATTTATAATTTTTATTATTATTAAAATTAGATATTTAATTTACTATTTATAAATTATATAATTTTTATTTATTTATTAAAAATAAAAATTTAATTATACATTTCCAATTTATTATTTATTTTTTATAAAATATATTTCTAATTTTGTTTTTATAGTCTAAAAAATTACTAGAAAATTAAAATTTTTTCTTGCCTTTTTGTTACTACTTTTTTTAACTCCTCATAATATCTTTTAGATTTTTTCATCTTGTAATTTTGTTTTTATATATTCAACAAACAAAATCTTGTTTAATATTGTTTTGTTGATTTTTTGTCTTGCTACAATTCTATAATTATGTAAATCTCTTTTAGAGTTTTAATAACTTTTATATAATCCTTAGATATCTTTGATTTCCCATATGATACAGCCTCATATTTTTATACTCACACAGCTTGTCTTTTTGCCTTTTTTCCAAAGTTCACTTTTATGATATTCAAAATCAAATTTGCACAGCAACTTTTCTTCTATCAAATTTTTAGTTTAAAATCTAATTTTAGAACAGATCAAATTTACATCCCAGTTTCATATTTTTTCTCAGAAATAATTTATCAAGTTCAAAGATTGTTAATAAGACAATTTTTTGTCATATTTTCTTCTTTTTTATATTTATTCCTATTATTTTGATACTTTTTTGACCATTTTTATGCCTTTTTATTTTTAAAATCAATATTTTACCAATTTTCAACATACATTTTTACAATAATTAATCCTAATGTCAGTACTGCTTTTTTCTGTATTTTGTCAATTTGTATATGCTAAAAAACTCTGTTTTTTTCCATATTTTTTTAGTAATTTTTATGCTTTAAATTGCTATAATAAATGCTAAAATAACCTACTTTGATATTTATTATGTAAATTCATGTTGAATTAAGCCAATTTTTACTAAAGCTCTTATTTCCCAGTATTTTCGAAGCACAAAGCATACCACTTTTATACATGTTTCTGCGTACTTTTCACTCTTTTTCACCATCTTTATTTTAAGTTGATTTTTATACGAAAGCTTGTTTATTTGGTTCGTAATTTTTTAACGTTTCAAGCCTAACTTTTTTTGTACTTCTTTCTTTATATAAATCAAATTTTCCTGATTTAAGTTTCTTATTCATTTTAATTATATTATTACTAATTTTTCTATTTTTATCTTTTCAAATTATTTACTTTTAATATATATATATATATAATTATTTTATTCTTTTAAGGGAGGATTTTATATGAATAAATTGAAAAAAACTTTACTATTTTTATTATTATTTATTTTAATTATTTTTATTGCTTATTTTTCTTTTAAATTTTTTATTATTCATCAATTTAATTCAGTTAGCAAAATAGAAAAATCTGCACAATTTGGTGAATCAATTGAATTATCTAAAAATAATTTAAATATAAGAATAAATAATTTTGAAATACCTGAAAATTCAAATAAATTTAATATTACTTTAGATTTTTCTACTGTAAATGAGCAAGGATTAAATCAAGATATTTTATTTGACTATTTATTATATGATGAAAATAAAAATATTCTCGCTTCTTCATATCAATATTCAGGAAAAAATAAATTTCTTACAGGTTTTATAGCAAAAAATTATAATAGTATTTTTTATAAAACTTTTACAAAACATTATATTGGTGTTGGAAATATTGGAGCTAATATTTCTGATTTAGGAAAAATTCAACAATATATTGAAATAACATTAGATGATTTACAAACAAATAAATTTAATTCATTAACTCTTTATTTGCATAATATTCAATATAAAGAATTATATAAAACAGACCAAATTGTTGAAAATACTGACTTTTTATTTAATTTTCATAAATAAAATATTTTACTGCAGGACAAATATCTCCTGCAATATTTTTATTATAACATTTAATAAAATAAATTTAATTTATAAATAATAATTATTTTAAATATATTTTTATTATTACAAATTAAATTTAAAACAAAAAAATAACATAAACGAAATTGTTTATGCTATTTTGGCGGAACAGAGAGGATTTGAACCTCCGCGGCCCTTACGAACCCTAGCAGTTTAGCAAACTGCCCCCTTCAACCACTTGGGTACTGCTCCTTATAAATATAAAGCTAGATATTTCTATCTAGCATTTGGCGGAGAGGGTGGGATTCGAACCCACGGTAGGCTACAAACCTACGCCAATTTTCAAGACTGGTGCCATAAACCAACTCGACCACCTCTCCAGTGATGCTACTTCATTAGCAACATCTATATACTAACATATTAGATATTAAATTGTCAATACTAAATTTAAAATTTTCGAAAAAATTTTTCCTATTTGTCTTTTATATCATTTTTATATAGTTTTCTTAAATTTTTGCATTCCAATTTTAACAAAAATTTATTACTTCATTGTATACAAATTATTTTGTACTTATTTTTAATTTTTATTCATAATAATAAAAGAATACCTTTTAAGAATAAAAATGTCTTATTTTTCATTCTCATTGGTATTCTTTTTTACTAATTTTGTCTTCTTTTAGCTACAAAATTTTTATTTTGTTCTGCAATTTCTATTGCATATTTTTCTTCATCAGATAATTGGTAACTTGATTCACCATTTTTTATTGGTTTTGCATAAATGTTTGAAGATTCTGAACCATATATTCCATTAAATACTACACCATTATCTTCTCTATCTAATAAAGCTACTGCAAAACTTAAATCACTACCTACATCTTTAAAAGCATTAAATCTTACTAATCCAATTTTTTGAATACTTGAACTTATATCATTATCCAACTTAGTATAATAAGCTTTTATTTCTGAATTATCCTTTTTAACATCATTAACATCTCTTATGTATGCCTTTAACATTTCATCTAAATTATTGCCATTTCCTAATTTTTCCATGAATTTTAAGTATTTTTTACTTAAATATACAACATAAATAATCAAGGCTATAACAATAATAATTAAAACTGCATTTGTTATCAGTAAGCCCTTTAAAAACTGTGTGTTTTCCATTAAACTTTCAAAATTATTCATTCTATCACCTATTTCAATAAATCTAAAATTCTCTCTAAATCTTCATTTGAACTGTATTGAATAATAATTTTTCCTTTTTTTGCTCCAGCATCAAGTTTTACTTTTGTTCCAAAAAAACCTTGGAAAGTATCCTCTATATCTCTATATATTGCTTCATATTTTTGATCTTTTTTCTTCATCTTTTTACGAACTTGCATCTTCTTTTCTGCTTCTCTAACAGTATCTCCAGATTCAATCATATATAAAGCCATTTCATATTGCTTGTCCCCATCAGTAATAGACATTAGTGCTTTACAATGTCCTTCTGTAAGTTTTCCTTCCAAAGCAAGTTCAATAACTCTTTCATCTAAGTTCAAAATTCTAACAGTATTTGCTATACTACTTCTACTTTTGCCTAAAATATCAGCAACCTTTTGTTGAGTAAGCTCATATTCTTCCATTAAAACTTTTATTCCTCTTGCCTTTTCAATAGGATTTAAGTCTTCTCTTTGAATATTTTCAATTAAAGAAATCTCTTTGTTTCTTCTTTCGTCATCATCTCTAATTATTGCTGGTATTTCTGTTAGCCCTGCTCTCTTTGAAGCTCTCCATCTTCTTTCTCCTGCAACAATCTCATAATAATTTCCTTTTTTAGTTACTATTATCGGTTGAATTACACCATATTCTTTTATCGAATTAGCAAGTTCATCTATAGATTCTTCATCAAAAATCTTTCTAGCTTGTTCTTTATTAGGCTCTATTTCTATTAGCTTAATATTTTTTACAATTTCTCCACTTTTATTTTCTTCTTCCTCTTCAACCGCTGGAGTACTACTAAAAAGTGCATCTAATCCTTTTCCTAGTCCTGTCATCTTAGCCATTTTCTACCATCTCCTTTTCTTCTTTCTCTGGTTTTTCTGGCTCATTGGCTTTTAATACTTCTCTTGCTAATTTTTCATAACAACGAGCACCTTTTGACTTTGGATCATATAAAGTAATTGGCATACCAAAACTTGGAGCTTCGCTAAGCTTTATATTTCTTGGTATTACTGTCTTATAGACCTTATCATCAAAATATCTTTTTACTTCTTTTACAACTTGATTTGATAAATTTGTTCTCATATCGTACATTGTAAGAACAGCACCTTCTATTTCTAAGTGCTTATTTAAGTGCTTTTTAACAAGATTAATTGTATTTATTAACTGTCCTAATCCTTCTAACGCATAGTACTCACATTGAACTGGTATAAGTACTGAATCTGCTGCTGTAAAAGCGTTTAGAGTAATTAGTCCTAAAGATGGTGGACAATCAATAATGATAAAATCAAACTCATCTTTTACTTCTTCTAATTTCTCTTTTAGTCTTTGCTCTCTTGACATAAGATTTACAAGTTCAACTTCTGCGCCAGCTAAATTCATATTAGAAGGACATACCTTTAGAGTTTTTACGCAAGTATCTTGCAATGTTGATTTTATGTCAACTTCTCCTATAAGTACATCATATAAAGAATTTTCAACTTCTTTTTCTATTCCCAAACCACTGGTTGCATTACCCTGTGGGTCTCCATCGATTAGTATTACTTTTTTACCTTTTTTAGCCAAGATAGTGCTTAAATTGACTGCAGTTGTAGTCTTTCCAACGCCACCTTTTTGATTTGCTACTGCTATAATTTTACTCAAAGTAATTCCCTCCTTTTTTACCCTATTATAATATAAAAATTTTGTGAATATGTCAATAAAATCCAAACAAAAAAAGCACCTTTTTTGGTACTTTTTTCTAAAAAATATTAAATATTCAAATTTATTAAATTTTATTCCTTTTTATACTACTTTATTGGCTCTTTTAATGGCTTTCCTTGACCTCTTGGGTATTGCTTTGGTGTAGGCTTTTCCTTCTTGATTATTAAAATATTTCTTTCAAGTTCTCCATCAATATTAGTTGTTTCAATCTCTTCAAGTTTTCCTCCTAAAATTTTAATTGCATTTTTTGCATTTTCAAGCTCTTCTTCATAGCTTGGTCCTTTCATACATATTATTTTTCCTCCTATTTTAGCAAATGGTAGCATATATTCAACCAAAGTACTTAAATTAGAAACAGCTCTAGAAGTTACTACATCAAATTTTTCTCTATAATTACTATCTTTTGCCAAATCTTCTGCTCTTGAATGAATGCATTCTATTTTTTCTAACTCTATTTTAGGAATTATATCTCTAATTACATTTAATTTTTTATTTACAGAATCGACTAATACAACTTCACTTTCATTTTTTACGATTTTTATTGGTATTCCTGGAAATCCAGCGCCAGTACCAATATCAAGAATTTTTTTACCATTTTTTATGTACTTTTCTATTGTTAACGAATCAATAAAATGTTTAACGATAAACTCTTTTTCTTCCTTTATTGCTGTAACATTTACCATTTCATTCCATCTTAAAATTTCTTTCATATATACATAAAATTTTTCTATTAAATTTTCTTCTATTTTAATTCCATTTTTATTACACTCTTCTATAAAAAACTCTTTAAATTCTTTTATTTCCATTTTTTCCCTTTCTGCGTATTTTATTCTTTAATTTTCTTATTTCTGTTATATTGTTCTAAGAAAATTAGTAATACAGATATATCAGCTGGTGAAACCCCTGATATTCTTGATGCTTGGCCAATTGAATATGGTTTAATTCTGTTTAATTTTTGTCTTGCCTCAAGTCTTAATCCTTTAATTTCTTCATAATTTATATCTTCAGGTAATAGTTTCTTTTCCATTTTCTTGAAACTTTCTACTTGTTTCTTTTGCATTTCTATATAGCCTTCATATTTTACCATAATTTCAACTTCTTTTTGGACTTGTTTCTCTAATTCTGGTCTATTTTCATCAATTTCTGCTAATGCTTTATAATTTAATTCCGTTCTTTTCAAAAGTTCTGAAAGCTTTACTCCTGCAGTTATTTCAGTAGTACCCATTTTTCTTAAAAATTCATTTGTTGTTTCATTTGGTTTAACATTTGTTGTTTTTAATCTTTCGATTTCTTCTTCAATCTCTTTCTTTTTATTTAAGAATTTTTCATATCTTTCATCAGAAATCAAACCAATTTCATGCCCAATTTCAGTTAATCTTAAATCTGCATTATCTTGTCTTAATAAAAGTCTATATTCGGCTCTAGAAGTCATCATTCTGTAAGGTTCCATAGTTCCTTTTGTAATTATATCATCAATCAAAACACCAATATATGCTTGAGATCTATCTAAAATTACAGGTTCTTTTCCTTTTATTTTTTGTGAAGCATTTATGCCAGCAATTAAACCTTGTGCAGCAGCTTCTTCATAACCTGAAGTTCCATTTACTTGTCCCGCAAAGAACATTCCTGAAATTTCTTTTAATTCTAAAGAACTTTTTAATTGGTCTGGCTCAATACAATCATATTCAATTGCATAAGCAGGTCTTGTAAACTCACAATTTTCTAATCCTGGCAAAGTCCTATACATAGCTATTTGTACGTCTTCTGGAAGAGATGAACTCATTCCTTGAATGTACATTTCATCAGTATCTTTTCCTATTGGTTCAACAAAGATTTGATGTCTTTCTTTATCAGCAAATCTAACTACTTTATCCTCTATTGATGGGCAATATCTTGGTCCTGTTCCTTCAATTAACCCTGCATATAAAGGTGATCTATGTAAATTTTTTCTTATAATATCATGTGTTTTTTCATTTGTATAAGTTAGCCAACAAGGAACTTGTTCTACATCAATCGTTTTATCTTCAAAAGAAAATGGTTCTACATCTTCATCTCCATTTTGTACTTCCATCTTTGAAAAGTCAATACTTTTTTTGTTGATTCTTGCTGGTGTTCCAGTCTTAAATCTTTGTATTCTAATATTTAGTTTTTTCAAACATTCTGATAACTTATTAGCTGGAAATACGCCATCTGGGCCACTCTCCCAAGAACTTTCTCCAATAAAAATTTTGCCTTTTAAATATGTTCCTGTTGCAACAACAATACAATCAACATCATATGTAGCTCCAATATTAGTTGTAATTGATTTTACTTTTCCATTTTCAACACCTATATCTACTATTTCAGCTTGCTTTAAATATAAATTTGGCTGTTTTTCAATAGTATGTTTCATCTCAGCTTGATATTTTTTTCTATCAGCTTGTGCTCTTAATGAATGTACTGCTGGACCTTTTGATGTATTTAACATTCTTAATTGTATTAAAGTTTTGTCTATGTTTTTGCCCATTTCACCCCCTAAGCTATCAATTTCTCTTACTAAATGACCTTTTGAAGTTCCTCCTATATGAGGATTACAAGGCATATTAGCAACACACTCTAAACTTATTGAAAATAAAAGTGTTCTCATTCCTAATCTTGCTGCTGCTAATGCTGCTTCACAACCAGCATGTCCAGCACCTATAACTGCTATATCATATTTTCCTGCATTATATCCCATTTTCTTCTCCTTCTTTTTTGTTTTATGAAAAACAATTTGCATAACACAAATTTTTGAAATTTACAAGACAGTATACTAGCGGTTATTATTTTTTTCACCGCAAAATTCGACATCTAAAATTTAATTTTTTTACCGCTAGTATTCTAGCGGTTATTTATGGAACAAAAATATTTGTTTTGCAAACTTTTGTTCTTTTTTCTTTTTATTTCAAATTTTTAGCTATTTTTGTTAATTATAAGCAAGTTATATGTTTTACTTTTAAAATCGTCTTATTTTTCATTCTCGTCTATTATTTTTATACCTGTATTTTGTGTTTTTTCTTTTTTATATTTTTTCAAATTGTTTTTCTATATTTTTTTGTTCTTTTTTTATTTAATTGTTTTTTATTTAAAATTTATTTTTTTCTATTATTTTTTAATTTGTTTTTTATTATTTTAATTTTTAAAATTATATTTTTATTTTTATTATATTTTATTTAAATTTAATTTTTTTATTTAAATTTAATTTTTATTTCTATTTTTATTATTTAAATTTTATTTAATTATTTTTATTTTATATTTTATTATTTTAAATATTTTATTTTTTAATATTTTTATTGTCTATTTTTGTTTTTCAGCTTGTCATTTTGTAGTTATTTTCCCAAACAAAACTTTGAAAAAATTTCTTTTATTACATCATCTGTAACCGTCTCTCCCGTTATCTTTCCGAGTTCTTCTAACGCATTTCTAATATTTGTAGATATAATTTCTGAAGGCATATTTTCTGCAATTGATTTCTTTGCTTGTTCTATTTCTTTATGAGCAAAATTTATTAAATATTTATGTCTATTATTACTAATAACAATTTCACCATTACTTGCTAATTCTTTTAATTTAAATATTTTTGATATTTCTTTATATAATTCATCTATGCCTTCTCTTGTTTTTGTAGAAATATTTATTATTGGTTTATTTTTTTCTTTTATTTTATTTATTATTTTTTCTTTTAAATTATTATTTTTAATATCTATTTTATTTAATACAATTATTGCATTTTTATTTTCTATTAAATTTAATATTTTTTCATCTTCTTCATTTAATTCTCTTGTAATATCAAAAATTGCAATAACAATATCACTTTTTTCTGCTATTTCCATAGCTTTTTCTACACCAATTTTTTCAACAGAATCATTGGCATTTCTTATTCCTGCTGTGTCAATAATTTTAAGTGGAACACCATCAATTTGTACAAATTCTTCTATTGTATCTCTTGTGGTTCCTTCTATATCTGTTACAATAGCTCTTTCCTCATTTAAAATAACATTTAATAAAGATGATTTTCCTGCATTAGGTCTACCTATTATTGCTGTTTTTATTCCATCTCTAATTATTTTTCCTGTTGTAAAACTATTTTCTAGTTTATTTAATTTATCAGAAACATTATTTAAAACATTATTTATTCTTTCATTTGTTACTTCTTCTATATCATATTCAGGATAATCAATATTTGCTTCTATATCTGACATTAAATCTAATAATTCTGCTCTAATCTCACCTATTTCTTTTGATAAAAATCCTTGTAATTGTTCCAAAGAAACTTTTGATTCTTTATCTGTTTTACTATTTATTACATCAATAACTGCTTCTGCTTGAGATAAATCCATTCTTCCATTTAAAAAAGCTCTTTTAGTAAATTCACCTGGTTCAGCAAGAACAGCACCATTTTTTATACATTGTTCTAAAATTTGATTCATTATAACTATTCCACCATGTGAATTTATTTCACACATATTCTCTGTTGTATAGCTTTTTGGAGTTTTAAAATAAGAAACTAAAACTTCATCAATTATTTCATTTTTTTCATTTATTATATTTCCATATTTTATTGTATATCCTTTTATTTCTTCTATTTTTTGTGGCTTTTTTGCTTTAAAAATTTTATCTAATATTTCAAAACAATTTTCCCCACTCATTCTAACAATTCCAATTCCACCTATTCCAGGAGCAGTAGAAATTGCAACTATTGTACTCATTATTTTTCCTCCTTTTAAAATATTTTTTATTATATCATACTTTACATAATTCTGTCAAAAAATGTTTCTCGTGTTTTTTATTTGTCCTATTAACAATATTTTTTGTTGTGTTTTCAATGTTTTCTTGTTTTATTATAAAAAAATTATATTTATTCCATAAAAAAATAAAATCCGAGTCAGCTTTTTTAATCTTCACTTTGACTTCAGATTTTATTTTAATATTTTATATTCAATTTTTATTTAATCTTATTTTAAATCAACAACAACTTTTCTATGTGGTTCTTCACCAATACTATATGTTTTTACTTTTTCATTATTTTGCAATTTTGTATGAATTATTTTTCTTTCATATGCTGTCATTGGCTCTAGTGTGATAGATTTTCCTGTCTTTATGACACTATTTGCAATTTTTTCTGCTAAAATTTCTAAATCTTTTGCTCTTTTATTTCTATAATTTCCTATATTTAAAATTACTTTTAATCTTTCTTTGCTGTTTTTACAAACAATATTGTTTAAAATATTTTGAAGACTATTTAAAACATCTCCTCTATATCCTATTAAATATCCTGCATCTTTTCCATTTATTTCAACTAAATATGTTGATTTTTCTTTTTTTACTGTATAAGTTAATTCCTTCGTTGGTAAATGATTTATAAATTCTTTTAAGAAATTATCTAATTGAGCTGTTATTTCATCTTCTGTTTTTATTGATTTTTCAGTATGTGTTTTAGAATGTGAATGTTCTTCAGCATTTTGCTTTAATTTCATTTCAACTTTTACAACTCTTGGAGATAAAATACTAAAAAAACTTCTTTTTTCTTCATTTTCTAAAACTTTTATATCAACTTTATTTTTAGAAACCTTTAGTTCTTTTAAGCCTTTTTCAATTGCCTCATTTGTTGTTTTTCCTTCAAATATATATGTTTTCTCTTCCATACCTATTCCTCCTTAAGAAGTTTTGTTGTAATAGCTCTTTCAACAATCATAAGTATATTGCTTACTAACCAGTATAAAGCTAAACCTAAAGGTGCAATCATTGAAATACTTACAGACATTATTGGCATCATATACATCATGCTTTTGTTCATTTCTGCCATTGCAATTTCTTCTTTTTGCTCTTCATTAACTTCAACTTTATTTTCTTTTTTATCATTAACACCAGTCATTGAATTTGTTATTTTCATTGAAATAAAAGATGTAATAACATATAAAACAGGAATTATATAAACTGTCCAATTTGAAAGATTTTCTATTGGAATATCACTCAAATTTAATCCTAAAAATTCCATGTTTAAATTAACGTTTGGATCTTGCTCTGCTTTTTCTTTTATTATTGCAATTTCAACATAATTCTTTTTTTGATTATCTTGTGTTATTTCTTCAGTATATTTAGCAATTGTATCACTATCTATATGTTTCATAAATGTTAATGGTCTACTTACTAAAAAGAATATTGAAATAATAACAATCATTTGAACAATAGAGCTTACACATCCACTAAATGGACTCATATTTTCACTTTTATATAAATCCATCAATTCTTGATTCATTCTTACAGGGTCATTGCTATATTTTTCTTGTATTTCCTTTGATTTAACCTGAATTTTAGCACTTTTTTTCATAGTTTTTTGTTGTTTTATATTCATTGGTATCATTAAAAGTTTTAATATAATAGTAAAAATTATAATTGCTATACCATAATTATTAACTATATCATAAATAAAATTTAATGCATAACCAAAGATGTTGGCAAAAAAATCAAACATAAATCCTCCTTTACTTTAACGGATCATATCCTCCCTTAGAAAAAGGATTACATCTTAAAATTCTTTTAAACCCTAATATAGAGCCTTTTACGGCTCCATATTTTTCTATAGCCTGCTTTGTATATTCTGAACAAGTCGGTTCAAATTTACAATGAACCCCTTTGTATCCAAAATATGATGATATGAATTTCTGATAAAAATCAATAATTTTAATTAAAACTTTTTTCACTAATAATTCCAGCCTTTTTTAAAATATTGTCAAAATCATTTTTTATATCATAATAACTTACTTCTTTTGCATTTATTTTATTATTGACCATGATAACTATATTGAAATTTCCATTTAATTTTTCTTCATATATTTTATAATTTTCTCTAATAAGACGTTTTATGTAATTTCTTTGTACAGCTTTTCCCATTTTTTTAGAAACCGCTATTCCAAGTCTATTTATATTTGATTTATTTTTTTGTATATACATATAAATATATTTTCCTCTATAAACAGTCCCTTTTGAGAAAATTCTTTTAAATTCGTAATTTTTCTTTATCATTCTTGTATTTTTCATATCATTTCCTCTTTTACTAAAAACACTTAAATCTCTAAAAATTAGAAATTTAAAAAGGAACTTAAAAAAAGGGCGCTATGCGTCCTCTTTCTTATTAAGCACATATTTGTTTTCTTCCCTTATTTCTTCTTGCTTTTAAAACTTTTCTTCCTGCTCTTGTTTGCATTCTTTTTCTAAAGCCATGTACTTTATTTCTTTGTCTTTTTTTTGGTTGATAAGTTCTTTTCATTAAAAGTCCACCTCCTATATCTATATTAAATTTATTATAAACATCATAAGTAATAGAATTATACAACAAATTCACAATAAAAGTCAAGCAGTTACGCAATATTCTTCACTTCCTTAATTTTATATTTTACATTTTTTAATCATTTTTCCCCTGTGGATAACTTAAAAATTGTGCCTTTTTTCACTTCAATATTTATTTTTGAAAAATTACTCATTTTGTCTTGATATTTCTAACATTTTTTGATATTATATGACCAAATGAAATTATTACGGAAACAAAGTTTTCCACATGTTGATAACTTCTGTACATATTGATTTTACTATATTTCAACATAGGTATGTGGAAAACCCTGTGGATAACTTTACTAGGGAAGGACGGTTTTGAAATGTATTCTGACAAAACAGATTTACTCACAAAAGCAAAAGATCTTTTAAAAGAAGAAATGACAAACATTTCTTACACAACTTGGATTAAGAGTTTAGAAATTCAATCTGCGAACGACAATAAAATTGTTTTAGTTGCTCTTTCTGAAATTCAAAAAGATGCCATTGAATCTAGATTATTTGATTTAGTTGTAAATACTTTTAATTTTATAACCAATAAATCATGCGAAATTACTATAGTTGTAAAATCAGAAGAACAAGATGCAGAATCCACACAAGATGAGAGCAATCAAGATTTTATGTCTTCAGAAGCATATAGTAATAGTTTCTTAAATCCAAAATATACATTTGATACATTTGTTATTGGAAATAACAATAAATTTGCACAAGCTGCCGCTTACGCAGTTGCTGAAGCTCCAGCTACAGCATATAATCCACTTTTTATATATGGTGGAGTTGGTTTAGGAAAAACTCACTTAATGCACGCAATAGGTAATCAAATACTAAAAAATAATCCTAATGCCAAAATTTTATATGTTACTTCTGAACAATTTATCAATGAATTAGTTAATTCTATTAAGGATGCTAATTTTAAAAACGAACTATTTAGAAATAAATATCGCAATATTGATGTTTTGTTAATTGATGATATTCAATTTATTGCTGGTAAAAAAATGGGACAAGAGGAGTTTTTCCATACATTTAACACTTTACATCAAAGTGGAAAACAAATAATAATCTCTAGTGATAAACCACCAAGAGATATTCCACTTTTAGAAGAACGTTTAAAATCAAGATTTGAGTGGGGAATACTTGCAGATATTTCTATGCCAGATTATGAAACACGTCTTGCAATTCTTAGAAAGAAAGTTCAAATGGATAAAATAATTATAGAAGATTATATTTTATCTGTTATTGCAACCAAAATAGATACAAATATTAGAGAATTAGAGGGTGCTCTAAACAAAATAGTTGCTTATGCTTCTTTAACACATAGCCCTATTACTATAGAAATGGCAGAAAAAGCTATAAACGATATAGTATTACAAAAAGAAAAAATTATTTCTGCCGAATACATACAAGAGATTGTTGCTAAATATTTTAACATAAATAAAAATGATTTAATTTCTACAAAAAAATCAAATGATATTGCTTATCCACGTCAAATAGCAATGTATTTGTGTAGAAATATTGGTCAAATGTCTCTACCTAAGATAGGAGCTGCATTTGGCAATAGAGATCATACAACAGTTATGCATGCATGCACAAAAATAGAAAAAGAAATTAAAGAAAATCCAAACACAAAATTAATTGTGGATAGTGTGCAAAACATTATACGCGAAAGCAAATAATATATATATCAACTAAAATTTATATTTTTTGAAATATATGTTTTACAAAACAAAAATTTTACTAACACACTTCAATCTGTTCTTACGGAATTGTGCGAAGAGTTATCAACAGGTCTATGTTGATAACTATGTTAATAAAATGTGAATAACTAGTTATTCACACGAGGCTGTGGAATCTGTGGATAACTTTCCGAATAATCCACAGAGTTATCAACAGGCATTTTGTTAGGGAAATAGCATATTACAAGAGTTTTCCACGGAATCCACAGCCCCTAATACTAATACTACTATATATATTTAATTATTAAAGGAGAAAAAAGAAATGAGATTTATTTGTGAAAAAGAAAAAATTCTTAAAGGAATAAATTCAGTTATAAACGGTGTTGCTTCTAAAACAACAATGCCTGTACTAGAAGGTATTCTTATTCAAACAAATGATAACGAATTAAAATTAACAACTTATGACTTAGAAATTGGTATAGAATATATCTTAGAAGCAAATGTAGAAGAACAAGGTAATACAGTTGTAAATGCAATAATGTTTAGTGAAATTATTAGAAAATTACCTAATAAAAATATTAAAATAAATATAAATGAGAATAATCTATTAGAAATAGAATGTGAAGGTTCTTTATATAAATTAGCAACAATGAATCCAGATGAATTTCCAGAATTACCAAAAATAAATATTGATAATTCTATTGAAATCGAACAAACAGTACTTAAAAATATGATAAGAAAAACTATATTTGCTGTAAGTACAGAAGAAAACAGACCAATATTTACAGGATGTTTATTTGAAGTTCAACAAGGAAAATTAAATGTTGTTGCTGTTGATGGATATAGATTAGCTATTAAAAGTAGTAGTATAAATGAAAGAGGAAATGATTTTAGTAGTGTAATTCCAGGAAAAACATTAAACGAAGTAAACAAAATTATTTCCGATTCTTTTGAACCAATTACAATAGGAATTTCAAAAAATCAAGCATTATTTGAAATGGAAAATTGTAAAATTGTTACAAGATTATTAGATGGTGAATTCTTAAAATATTCAAATACAATTCCTTCTTCATGGGAAACAAGAATTAAAGTAAACAAAAATAGTATACAAGAATGTTTTGAAAGAATTATTTTAATTTCTGATTCATCTATTGAAAAAGAAAAGAAATATCCAGTAAAAATAAATGTTGAAATTGGAAAAGTAACTATTTCTTGTGCAAACCAAACTGGTGATGCAAAGGAAGAAATCTATGTTGATACTGAAGGAAAAGAACTAGAAATTGGATTCAATCCAAGATTCTTCTTAGACGCATTAAAAGCAATAGATGATGAAGATGTTTATATAGAATTTGGAACAAACAGATCACCATGTATAATTAGACCAGTTGAAAACGGCGATTATATTTATATGATATTACCAATAAAAATGAAAGATTAGTTATCCACAGGTTATTAACAATGTGTGATTAACGGAAGGAGAATACAAATGAATGAAATTTTTAATAAAGTAACAGACTTTTTAAATAAGGTATCTAAAAAAAATGAGGAATTAACACAATACATTTATGAGAGAACAGGGACAAAAATAAATGTAGGAATGATAATTTTATGTGTTGTGCTTGTTATATTTGTTTTAGCTCTTGCAAAAATGGCATTGAGTACATTATGGGGAAAATTAGCATAGGAAGAAAGAATGAATATAGAAAAAATATCTTTACAGAATTTTAGAAATTATAAAGAGCAAGAAATTTCTTTTAATAAAGATATCAATATTATTTATGGGGATAATGCACAGGGAAAAACAAATATTATTGAAGCAATTTTCTTATGTAGTATGGGCAAATCCTTTAGGACAAACAAAGATAATGACCTTATTAGTTTTAATGAGCAATTTACTAGAGTACAAGTGGATTACAAGAAAAGTGATAGAGAAGGAAAAATTGAAACAAGAATAGAAAATAAAAAAATTTTTCTTGTAAATGGTGTAAAACAAAATAAAATAAGTGATATAATTGGCAAAATAAATGTTGTTATTTTTACACCAGATAATATAGATATTATAAAAGACGGTCCTCAGAAAAGAAGAAAATTTCTTGATATGATGATAAGTTCTTTAAGACCAAATTATTTGCACATATTAAATAACTACAACAAAGCATTAGAACAAAGAAATAATTATTTAAAGCAAATAAAATCAGAGAATAGACCAGCGGATTTATTAGATATATGGGATGAACAAATAGCGAATTTATCGGCACAAATATATAATTATCGAAAAGAATATACACAAAGGATTTCAGATAAAATTGGAGTTATCCACAATTCAATAACAAAAAGTGGGAAATTATCTGAGGAGATTATAAAAATCAAATATATTTCAACCGGGTGTGATGCAGAAAGTTTTAAAAAAGCATTAATGAAATCTAGAAGTATAGATATAATGAAAGGGTATACTGCAGTTGGTATTCATAGAGATGATATAATCATATATGTAAATCATAAACCAGTAGCAGTATTTGGTTCACAAGGACAACAAAGAACGGCAATTCTTTCTCTGAAGCTTTGTGAGCTAGAAATTGTAAAAGAGGAAATAGGGGAGTCTCCAATTCTTCTTTTAGATGATTTTATGTCTGAACTAGATGAAAAAAGAAGGAAAAGCTTTTTAGAGAATATTCAAGGATGCCAAGTAATTTTAACATGTACAGATAAGATAGAGATAAATGGAGATGTGACGAGCTTGTATGTGGAAAATGGAAAAATTGAAAAAGGGTAAGGTAGAAAAATGTATTTGCATATTGGAAAAGAATATGTTATAAATAACAATGACATAATTGGAATTTTTAATTTAGAATATATACAAAATACAAAAGAATATAAAAGAATGTATGAGCAATTAGAAAGTGAAAATTCAATAAAAAATGTTTCAAAATCTCAAGAAAAAACATTTATTTTAACAGAAAAAAACGGTGTTAAAAAAGGATATTTAACTAATATAGGAGCTAGTACAATAGGAAAACGAAAAATGTAAATAGGAGGAAGAAATGGAAAAGTTTGAACACGAGTATAAAGCGGAACAAATACAGGTTTTAGAAGGCTTAGAGGCTGTTAGAAAAAGACCAGGTATGTATATAGGAAGTACTTCTATAAGAGGATTACATCACATGGTATATGAAATTGTGGATAACTGTGTTGATGAAGCTTTAGCAGGCTATTGTAACCATATACATATTCAAATAGAACCAGGAAATGTAATTTCAGTAGAGGATGATGGAAGAGGAATTCCAGTAGATATTCACCCAAAAACAAAAATTTCAGCAGCAGAAACAGTATATACAGTTTTACATGCTGGAGGAAAATTTGGTGGAGATAGTGGATACAAAGTATCTGGTGGACTTCATGGTGTTGGTGCTTCTGTTGTTAATGCTTTATCAAAATGGACAGAAGTAACAATTCAAAGAGATGGTGGACTTTTCCAAATGAAATTTGAGAAAGGAAAAACAACTGAAAAACTAACAAGAATAGGAGATTCAAAGAAAACAGGAACAAAGGTTAGATTCTTAGCAGATGATTCTATTTTTGAAACATTAGATTATGATTTTGAAGTATTAGAGAATAGATTTAGAGAAATGGCCTTTTTAACAAAAGGATTAAGAATAAAAGTAGAAGATTTAAGAGTAGAGCCAGCTAAAAAAGCAGACTTTTGTTTTGAAGGTGGATTGATTTCATTTGTTGAATATTTAAATAAAAACAAAGAAACTCTACATCCAAAGCCAATTTATATTGAAAAAGCAGGAGAATTTCCAGTTGAAATAGCAATTCAATACACAACAAGTTATTCAGAAAATATATATACTTTTGTAAACAATATAAACACAGTAGAAGGTGGAACACACTTAGAAGGTTTTAAAAGAGCTTTAACAAAAGTATTTAATGATTATGCAAAATCAAAAAATCTATTAAAGGAAAAAGATGGCAATTTGACTGGTGATGATATCCGTGAAGGAATTACAGCTGTTGTTTCAGTAAAAGTTAAAGAACCTCAATTTGAAGGACAAACAAAAACAAAATTAGGAAATAGTGAAGTAACAGGAATTGTTCAATCAATGGTAAACGAAAGTTTATCTACATTCTTAGAAGAAAACCCTCAAGTTGCTAAAAATATACTAGAAAAAAGTATTAGTGCAGCAAGAGCGAGAGAAGCTGCAAGAAAAGCAAGAGAATTAGTTAGAAGAAAAACAGCATTAGAAACAACTACTTTACCTGGAAAACTAGCTGATTGTAGTAGTAAAAATCCAGAAGAGTGTGAAGTATATATAGTCGAAGGAGATTCAGCTGGTGGTAGTGCAAAACAAGGAAGAGATAGAAAATTCCAAGCAATTTTACCACTTTGGGGAAAAATGTTAAATGTTGAAAAGGCTAGAGCTGATAAAATTTATGGTAATGATAAATTAAATCCAGTTATTTTAGCTGTTGGTGCAGGAATCGGTGCTGACTTTGATGTTACAAAAATAAGATATGGAAAAGTTATCATAATGGCAGATGCTGATGTTGACGGTGCACATATTAGAACTTTATTATTAACATTTTTCTTTAGATATATGAGACCTTTAATTGAAAATGGAAATGTTTATCTTGCTCAACCACCTTTATATAAATTATCTAAAAAAGGTATGGAAGATGTATATTGCTATACAGATGAAGATCTTGAAAAACAATATAAAATATTAGAAGAAAAAGGAATTACAAGAGACCAACTTGGATTACAGAGATATAAAGGTTTAGGAGAAATGAATCCAGAACAATTATGGGAAACAACTATGAACCCAGAAACAAGAATCCTTGTAAAAGTAACAATGGAAGATGCTATTAAGGCAGATGGAATATTTACATTACTAATGGGTGATGATGTAAGTCCAAGAAGAGATTTTATTGAGCAAAATGCAAAATATGTAAGAAACCTAGATATTTAGTTAAATAAATTTTAATAAATGATAAGGCACAAGTAATACAACTTGTGCCTTTATCATATATAAAGCTTATATTAACTTTCAGCTAAAACAAATATACCGAATAGTCAAACCTAATATATATCGCTATATAAATAAGCTTTGTACCCAACATATTCATCAGTTGCTAGACAACAAATGCACTCTTAATAACCAAATTCAACCACAAGGGTCTAAAATTGACCACTACAAAAATACAAATGTTATCATGACTTCAAATTAATTTGCTATCTTACAACCACTTTAATAAAATAGCTTTCATACAACAAATTAACTCTTTGCATTCAACATAATTAAATAATAAGGTTTACTTACCACTTAATCACATCTGAGCTCGAATAATAAAGAAAATATATTTCCTTTAAAACTCTAAGTTAGGTTGATATAAACTTTATGGTACTATTATATGTTTTTATATTTTTTTTATGCAAAAAAATTAAAAAATTTTGAGTGGAAAAAAGTGGAAAAATTTTAGGCTGTGGATAACTATGTGGATAACTTTTTGAAAAATCCGTAAATAAAAAATTAGATTTTAAAAGCAATTATTGACAATAGGACAAATTGCTGAATTTAACTTATAGAAAAAATAAAATTAGAATTTATTATAAAAAATTCTTGACAGCTAAAAAAAACTGTTGTATTATATAAGCACTTTCACAAGAAAGGAGTAAAATGAAAAAGCAAGAAAAATCATCACAAGATTGGTTGCTATTTCAAAAAGTGCTAGAAAATGGCTTGATTCAGACTACAAAGTCTTGTCTTAAAGTCATAAAAGTTTTTCCGATAAATTATGATCTTAAATCAAATTTGGAAAAAGAAGCAATTTTAAATTCATATCGTTTATTCTTAAAAAGTTGTGATTTTAATTTTCAAATTTTTATTCAAAGCAAAAATGAAAATCTTTCAAAACATATTTCCAAAATAAAAGAAAAAAATAAATATGAAAAACAAGAACCCGTAATTGAAATGACAAAAAGTTATACACAGTTTATCCACAGCTTGAGTATTGAAAATAAATCTTCTTCAAAAGAATTTTTTATTATTCTAAAATATGAATTTAATAATGTGCAAAAAGAATTTTTAACACAAAAAGAAAGTTTAGCAAACAATCAATTATCAGAACAATATTTTAAAATTAAAGAAAGTTTATCGAGATGTGGAAATATTGTTCAAGAATTAAATTCTAAAAAGGAGGTGGAAGAATTTTTATCTAATATAATTCTAAAAGGAGGGTAAATGCAGAAAGAAAAATTTTTAAGTGGAGCAAATACATTTAAAGATAATTTGGCACCAGCATACATAAATATTAGTAACCCAAGGTATTTAGAAATGGACGATAAATACTATGCAGGAATTTTGGTTATTGACTATTATAGAGAATATAGTGAACTTATTTTTAAAAATCTTATAAACAGTAACTTAAATATGAGAATATCAATATTTTATGAAAAACAAGATGTTTATAAAACAATTAAAAACTTAACATATTTTATTGGTAATGTAGGTGTTGATTTAAAACTTGGTAATCAAAATAGAGAGGATATTGATTTAGCAGCTTTTTCATATAATGATGCTAAATATATTAGAAAAGAAATACAAGTAAACAGTCAGGATTTATATTTTTTATATACATATGTAGAAATAATAGAAGATGATATTTCGAAACTACATCAATCAATAAATAAACTAGAAGGTATTTTGCAAGCTTCAGGAATGACAACTAGAAGAGCAAATTTTAGGCAAATGCAAGTTTTTCAAGCATGTTTGCCACTAATGGAAAACTCGAATGTGACAAAAGAAGTTGCAAGAAGAAATGTTTTAACAGAAGGGCTTTTGGGGACATTTCCATTTATTTCATCAACAATTTGTGACCAAGATGGTATTTTTATAGGAACTAATATTTATAATCATTCAATTATTTTGATGGATAGATTTAATAAAGATAAATATAAAAATGCTAATATGTGTGTGTTTGGTACTAGTGGTGCTGGAAAATCGTTTTATATAAAATTGTTAATTTTAAGACATAGACTTTTTGGATTAGAGCAATATGTTATTGATCCGGAAAGAGAATATGATAAGGTTTGTAAATATTTTAATGGTACACTCATAAAGATTGGGCCAACTTCTACTACTCATATAAATGTTTTAGATATTAGAGAAGAAAGTATTGAAGAAGGAAAAGGATATTTAGCAACTAAAATTGGAAAATTAAGAGGATTCTTTAATTTAGTTTTTGGAAATGTTGAAGAAGAGAAGATGGCTATAATAGAAGAAAAGCTGATAAGTATTTATAAAAATAAAGGAATTACTTTTGATGATGAAACTTTGTATAAGAAAGATTTACAAAATGGTAAGTTTATTTTTAAAGAAAGTAAAGATATGCCAATTTTGGAAGATTTATATAAAAGTTTAGATACAGTTGAGACAAAGCATCTTCAAACTAAATTATATCCATTTGTGTATGGCTCTTTAAAATTTTTAAATGAATATACAAACATAGAATTAAATAACAAATTGATAGTTGCAGATATATATGAACTAGGTGAAGATAATTTGCAATTTGGAATGTTTATTTTTATTGATTTATTTTGGGATAAAATAAAAAAAGATAGAAATACTAGCAAAGCAATTTATTTAGATGAAATTTGGAGACTAATTGGAGTGACTTCAAATAAAAATGTTGCAAGTTTTATATATAAGATTTTTAAAACAATAAGAAAATATCGGTGGTAGCGCGGTAGCAATTACTCAAGATATTTCAGATTTATTTAGTTTAGATAATGGTACTTATGGAAAAAGTATTTTAAATAATTCAAGTATAAAATCATTTTTTTCTCTAGAAGAAGAAAATATTTTAGTTCTTAGCAAATTCGCAAATATTTCAGAAAAAGAAAAAATAGAAATAAAATCTTTAAAACGAGGTGAAAGCTTAATGTTTATTGGTGAAGATCATGTATTAGTAAAGATTGAAGCATCAGATATGGAAAAGCAGGTGATTCTATGAGTGATAGAAAAGATGTTATAACAGCAATAGAAGATTTTAATTATAGAGAAAATTTAGAAAAAATTGAAAATATAAATCTATTAGGAAGAAATATAGTATATGTTGAGGCTATAACTGAATTTTTGGAGCAATATCCTAAAATTAAAATAATTTTAATTTCAGAAAATTTTTTTAATGACAATAAAATTGAAATAGAAAAAATTGCAGACAAGTATCAAGAAATAGCTTTTTATATATTGTATGATAAAAAAATTAAAGTTGAAAGTGAAATAAAAGAAAATATGTGCTTCTATGAGAGAAATGAATTTTTATATAATTATGGACAACAAAAAGAAAAGGAGAAAGAGTATATGGAAAATGCAATAGAATTAAATGATTTTACAGAAAATTTAAGTAATAATGAAATAGTAAATAGTTTATCAATAACTAATAAAAACAATTTGGTAGAAAAACAAAATAATTTTTTGGAAACAAGTTTTGGAAAAATAATCAATACTGCAATGGATATAGGAATAAAAGCAGCATTGCCAGATTTAATAGAAGATGAAGTAATCAATGTGAAAAATGTTATTTTTGAAAGTGGATTACAAGCAGGATTAAAGAGTGTTATTGATTCAAGTTTAAATTTGGGAAAGAGTGCAATAGGCATTTTTACAGGAGAATTTGAAAATATTTCTCAAATACAAACAGCAGTAAAAAGTGGAGGTTTAATAGATGGAATATCAAATTTATTAGATTATTCTATAAAATTTGCAAAAAATAAAGGACTAATAAATACGAGTACTGCTAATTTACTAAAACAAGGGAAAAATACTGTATTAAAGACAGTTACTTCAAAAATCGAGGAAGAATTAACTACTCAAATAAAGTCTTCAGAAAAATTACAGGAATATTGTACAAAATGGCAAGAAAATTATGAAAAGCAAAACTTTTCTGGAATGGAAAGTAATTTTAAGAATATAGAAAAATACTTAAATAAAATCACACCACTTGAAAACACAATAAACCAAGCAAGAAAGATAGAAAACTTACATAATTTAATTAAAAATAATGGAATGAACTTTAACATTAGTGAAAATGAAAAGATTCTTGCAGAAAAATTAGCAATATAATATTGCATTAAATTTACTAAAAACATCAAGAAATTTCTAGTATGTGAAATGGCGAAAAAATGTACTTTTTTAAGTAAAAATTCTTGCTTTTTTTGGCTTATTTTTATATAATACACTTGTATTAAAATAAAAAAGAAATGTAAGAAAAGAGGTTAATAAATGGAAAGACGAGAAGAGACAATAATCGAAAGAGATATCGAA
The DNA here is from genome assembly GCA_934140005.1 of uncultured Clostridia bacterium. Classification (GTDB taxonomy): domain Bacteria; phylum Bacillota; class Clostridia; order TANB77; family CAG-508; genus Scatovivens. The sequence goes on along the minus strand of CAKPBB010000001.1, from coordinate 78,450 downwards.
GCTGAAATGAAAACAGCCTATATCGATTATGCTATGAGTGTTATCGTATCAAGAGCTTTACCAGATGCAAGAGATGGTTTAAAACCAGTTCATAGAAGAATCTTGTATGCAATGCACGAAGATGGTATTACATCAGATAAACCTTATAGGAAATGTGCTAATACAGTAGGTTCCGTTTTAGGAAGATATCATCCACATGGAGATGCTTCTGTTTATGATGCTATGGTTAGAATGGCACAAGATTTCTCTATGAGATATATGTTAGTTGATGGACATGGAAACTTTGGTTCAATAGATGGCGATGGAGCAGCTGCAATGAGGTATACAGAAGCCAGAATGGCTAAAATTTCAGAGCAAATGCTTATGGATATTGATAAAAATACAGTTGATTTCATGCCAAACTATGATGATAGATTACAAGAACCAACTGTTCTTCCAACAAGAATTCCTACTTTGCTAATAAATGGTTCTTCTGGTATTGCCGTTGGTATGGCAACAAATATTCCGCCACATAACCTAACTGAAGTAATAAATGGAATTATAAAAGTTATAGAAAAACCAGATGTGACAGATGAAGAGTTAATGCAAATTATAAAAGGACCTGATTTCCCAACTGGTGCTTTAATAATGGGAAGAGAAGGTATTAAACAAGCTTATACAACTGGTAGAGGAAAGATTACTGTAAGAGGTGAATCTGAAATTGAAGAAATGTCTGGAAATAGACAAAGAATAGTTATTTCTTCACTTCCATACCAAGTAAATAAAGCTAAATTGATTGAAAATATAGCAAACCTTGTAAAAGAAAAGAAAATTGAAGGAATTTCAGAAATTAGAGATGAATCAGATAGAAAAGATAGAGTTCGTATAGTTATTGAATTAAAAAGAGATGCTAGACCACAAGTAATATTAAATCAATTATACAAACATACTCAATTACAAGATTCTTTTGGTATTATTATGCTTGCTCTTGTTGATGGACAACCTAAAATTTTAACTTTAAGGGAATGTTTAGATGTTTTCGTTAAACATAGAGAAGATGTAATTGTTAGAAGAACAAAATTTGAACTTGCGAAAGCAGAAGCGAGAGCTCATATATTAGAAGGTTTAAGAATCGCAATAGATAATATTGATGAAGTAATCAACATTATTCGTTCTTCTTATGATGATGCAAAAGAAAAATTGATGAAGAGATTTGGATTATCTGATATCCAAGCACAAGCAATTTTAGATATGCAACTTAAGAGATTATCAGGTTTACAAAGAGAAAAAATCGAAGAAGAATATAATGAATTGATGAAATTGATTGCTTACTATAAAGAAGTATTAAGCAATGAAAGACTAGTTTTTGATATTATCGAAAAAGAATTATTAGAAATTAAAGAAAAATACGGAGATGAAAGATTAACAAAAATAACAGCTGCTGAAGGTGAATTTGATGAAGAAGATTTAATCAAAGAAGAACAAGTTGTTGTTGCTTTAACACATTTTGGATATATTAAGAGAATGCCTGTAGATACATACAAGAGTCAAAGAAGGGGCGGAAAAGGTATTACAGGAATATCTACAAGAGAAGATGATTTTGTTAAAGAAATCTTTACAGCTTCAACACATGATACAATTTTATTCTTTACAAATAAAGGAAAAATGTATAGATTAAGAGGATTTGAAATTCCAGAAGCTGGTAGAACAGCAAGAGGAACTGCAATAGTTAACTTGCTTAACTTAGATGCTGGTGAAAAAGTTTCTGCAATCATTCCACTTCAAAACTATGCAGAAGGTAAATACATTTTAATGTCTACAAAGAATGGTTTAATTAAGAAAACACCATTAAAAGAATATGATTCAAGTAGAACAACAGGTTTAATAGGAATTACATTAAAAGAAGATGATGAACTTATAGATGTTCGTTTAACAGATGGACAGGATAATGTAGTTTTAGTAACTAAAAAAGGTTTATGTATTACTTTTGATGAAAAAGATGTTAGACCAGTTGGAAGAACTGCACAAGGTGTAATTGGAATTAGACTAGATGCAGATGATATTGTTATTGGAATGGAACCAATAATTGCTGGTGCAAAATCTACCTTACTTGCAATTACTGAAAATGGCTTTGGAAAGAGAACAGAAGTAGATGAATACAGAGTTCAAAATAGAGGTGGTAGAGGAGTTATTACATACAAAATAACACCAAAAACAGGAGACCTTGTTGGAATAAGAGTTGTAAATGGAACTGAAGATGTAATGCTTATTACAGACAAAGGAACAATTATAAGAATGAATGTTGATGAAATCAGCGTTTTAGGAAGAGCAACTCAAGGTGTTACTTTAATGAGAACAAATGAAGGAAAAGTTGTAAGTATTGAAACTGTTGAACCAGAAGAAGTTGAAGAATAATAAAAAATAGTTAAATAAAAGAACCAAAATGGATTGAATGAAAACTTAATTCATATTTGGTTTTTTTTGTATATATAAAAATAAAAAGATGACAATTCTAACTGAATTGCCATCAAAATTATTTATATTGAATCTATTTAATTTTTACATTTATTGTATCTTAAATCATCTCCGAAGAATCTTAAAAATCTATAGTTTCCAACTAATCTTGACCCTATTCTTGAAGAATAAGTAGCAAAAATTTGGTCAATTGATAAATTTGTTGAAATTATAGTTTTAGTTATTTTGTGATTTTGATTTAATAATCTCGTGTTGATAATTGTAAATAATTCGCTTGCTTTTATATGGTTTAGAGTTTCAGTTCCTAAATCATCAATTACAAGTAAATCAGCAGTAAGTATGTTATCTATTAAATCGAATTTAGCATTTTCCTTACCAAACTTTGTATCAATTACATTGTCTAACATAACTGGTGCTGTTTGATATAAAACATTTTTTCCTTGTTTTAGTAATTCATTTGCAATACAGTTTGTTAAAAAAGTTTTACCACATCCAGTACTTCCAGTAAATAAAAGATTTTTTTCATTTATATCATCAAAATTATTTATAAAATTTTCAGCTTTTTCTTTTAATAGTAAAATATTTTGACGAGGTGAAATTTCTGATTTATAAAGTTCTTTATTTACTTTGTCAGAAAATATTTTAGGATTAAAAGTTGAAAAATTTTCTCTCTCTAAATTCCCAATGTTAGATTTATTGTAAGCAATATCATATATTCTTTGTTTTAGGCAAGTACACATTGTTGATGTACCATCTTTTTCAATATATCCAGTATCTTTACACAAGTTGCAGTCAAAATGTGGATTAAGATATGAAGAATCTTTAGAAATTTGCTTTAATAAAGTTGCTTTTTCTTTTAATAATGTATTTGTTTGTTTTTGTAAGTCTTTTAAAAGTTTTTGCTTTTCTTCTGGCTCTGAAATAAGAATAGATTTTGCAGCTTTAATTGAAATATTAGATAATTGCTGTTCTATTTCAGCAAGTTTTGGGTTTTCTTCTAATAATTCTTTTTTTCTTTTTTCAGCTTCTAAAATAGCTTGTGTTCTTTTTTTATCATATTCGTGTAAAATTTGTTTTAAAAGAGAATTGTCCATTATTTTACCTCTAGTATATTTAGGTTGTGTGATACCTATAAACTAATTATCATATAGAGAATCTAAGTTATCAAATGTACTCTGTGTATAATTGTAACTTAAAGTTTTTTGCTCGATTTGTTTTGTACGCTTGTCTTTATCTTTTACAGAATCTTGATATGTTTGAATTTCTGCAACAGAAGAAAGACCTTTAGTGTGCCAGTCTGTTAAGATTTTATCAAAATAGTTAAAATTTATTGTATTTAATGAAGAAGATTTTTTTAAAGCAAGTTCAATTATAGACATATCAAAATTGTATTCTTGTGTCCATTTAATAACATATTCTTCTTCGTAAGTTGTTAAATTTCTAGTGATTCCGAGTTTTTGAGCAATTGCCTTTTTTAATTTATTCAATTTATCTGCTTTTTCTTCATAAGCTTCCAAATCATCAAATGTTCTAATCTTGTTTTTACTCCAAGCATCTGCAACAGTAAGTATATAACCACGATTTAAGGCTCTTCTTTCAAAAGCATAGCTAAATAAAGCAAGCATTACTTGTTCTGTAAAGCCATATTTATTAAACCAAAGTTCTATATCACTATACCAAGTTGGAGACATAACACCAGAAAAGAATTGCTCGTTTATATTTTCTATTGCTTTTGCTCTTTCTTGACTAACAGCACTTTTTTGTAGATCTTCATAAGAAGTTGTAACTTTAGGCGAATAAAGCTTTGATAGCTCAACTTCTTGAATACTTGTAACGCTGTAACCAGTAGGCAATTTTATTATAAGTTTTTGCTCTTCTAAATATTTTAATGCATCTTGAATAACTGGAAATGGAAGGGCAAGAGTCTTTGATAAGTCGTTTATTTTTATATCTTTATTGAATTTAGCCAAAAAAAGAATATAAAGATAAACCTTCAAAAAATCGCCATTCATTGAAGGTAAAAACTCTGTAAAAAATATATCTGGAATCTCTGTACTAGAAAATAGAAGAGATTTATCGTTTTGTTCTAATTTCATTTTTTAAACCCCTTAAAAATTTATGTTGTTACTCTTTTGTACAGCATAAAAATTATACCATTTTATGGGTTCAAATACAATATGAAAATTAAGAATTATAATTTTGGAAAATTTTGTAAAAAAATATGACTTTTAATATAGTAAATCGTATAATAAATGAAATGATGAAAAAAGGAGAAAAAATGGAGGAAGATAAATTATTATATAAAGAATTTTTAAATGGAAATATGCAATCTTTTGAAAACTTAATACTAAAGTATAAAAATAATATTATCTATTTTATAACTAGGTATGTGAAAAATACAGATAAAGCGGAAGAAATTTATCAAGATACTGTACTTTATATGCTTGAAAAGAAAGAACAATATAATTTTAATTATTCTTTTAAAACATATATGTATATGATTGCAAAATCTAAGGCTTTAGATTTTATAAAAAAAGAAAAATATACAGAGAATATAGATGAAATAGAATTAAAATCCGAAGAACTATTAGAAGAAATATTTTTTTCTAAAGAAAGAAAAGAAAAAATTATAAAGATTATAAAAAAACTTCCAAGAGAATATCAAGTTTCTATATTCTTAACGCAAATAGATAACTTATCATATAAAGAAACAGCAGAAATTATGGGAAAAACGGAAAAACAAATTAAAACTTTAATATATAATGCTAAAAAGAAATTAAAACAATTACTAATAGAGGAAAAGATAATAGAGGTAAAAAATAATAAAATAATAAGATTATTAAGTATGATTTTAATTGTTAGTACGATATTATCTGGAATTACTTATGCTACATATAAATATATAAATAGTATAATTCCTGAAAGAAAAACATTTACAGAAGATGATTTGTTGAATTCAGAAAATACTTTGAAAGTAGATGAAAATACTATAACTAAAGAGCAGGCTCGACAAAAAGCAGAAGAGATATCAATTAAGTTAAATTTGCTAGACTATATTGAGAAAAGTGAAATAGAATTTGTAAATGATCCATATAATAATAAGAAAAACTGGGAAGTACTATTGAATGACCAAATAAAGATTTATATAGATGTAGAAAATGGAAAGTTAAATGGGATTAAAAACAATGCAGTTAGTTTTAATGAAAATACCAATGTAGCAGAAAAAGAAATAGCTTTAGAATATGGAAAATCAATATATACGAAATTGAAAGAATTTGTGAGAGATGAAATAAATCTTGAATTTGTTTCATTAGAGCAAATGAATGGAACAACCAATATATGGCAAATAGATTATAGAAGAAAATATGATAATTTGATTGATGAAAATAATGGGATTAGGATTACTTTTGATCCAGAGGAAAAGCAAATAAAAGGAATATATTTTTTTGATTATGAATATGCAAATAATGAAATAGAAATATCAGCGGATGAAGCTTTATATATTGTTCAAAATTATGCTAAAGAAAATAATATTTTAGTTGATGAAAATATGAATGTAGAATTAGCGATAGAACCAATAACAATTTTTAATAATAATGAAGATTTGAAAAAAGGTGAATTTGTAAGTAGCAGTAATATAACAAGGAAGGCATATAAGATAACTTGGAAGTCAAATAAAATATGTGTTGACAGTACGACAGGAGAAGTTATAAATGTATCAATTGTTGAAGTTTAGAATTAAGAGTTATGTACAAATTTTGTTGAATGGCATATAAAAAACTAATAACAGATTTTGTTATTAGCTTTTTTAATTATTCGATATTAAATTGCTCTCTCAAATCATTAAGTTGATTATTTAATTCGTATTTTTCTTCTGATATTTTTAATACCTCATCTAAGCTCTTCTTTGCAGCTTTTCTCATATTAAGATACATTGCTGTCATAATCCCTAACAAAATTACTAAAATAATAATTATTGCTAAAAAATTTTATTTAGTTTATTTATATGAATCCCTCCTTTTTTATATTATCTATTCTCTACTTCAATTCCATCTAAACTTGGTTTTATTACATCATTTTCTGTAACTGTATTAAAACTGTAAATCCAATCTTGAACTATATTTATTTTTCCATTGTTTTCACCTTCTGATATTGCTGTCATATTTCTAACAACCAATCCAGTTTCCATATCAATCCAAATTTTTATGTTCCTGCCATTATTATCTATGTTAAAATAATAACATTGTTTTCCATTACATTCCTCTATTTTTAATGATTTGATTTTCAATAATCCATCAAATGCATTATCAATTTCTAATATTGATTTTGTATTGTTTTGTGTCAGCTCAACCATTGGAACCATAATGTCTTTAATATTTCCTGTATATGCCTTTTTTCCATTCTCTGTTGTAATAATTTGTATACATTCCCCAGTAATATCATCCACATATGAAGAAGATTGATATAAGGCAGATAAATTTTTAAAATTAGATATTCGCTTATCATTATTTTTAAAAACTTCAATTACATTTGTTGAGTCAGTGTTATATGTATAAAGCTTTACATGATAATTTTCAAAATCATTTTTCTTTGCTAAATTTAATACTCTATTCACGATATAAGCTCTTCTACCTAAAATACTAAATAATATTGCTAAAACTATAATTAAAATAAAAATAATTTTTTTTATTATATTTTTTTCCATATAAAATCCCTCCTTATATATTTTATATATATAATTACAATAATTTGCAATTAAAATCTTTATTTTTTCATGTCTTTGACCTGTAAGAATTATGATTAAGAGTATAATTTAAAAATTTTAGAAATAATAGTGGTGTGCAAATTTTGTCGAACGAAAATAAAAATATATGTTGAATTTGTGAATAAAATACAGTATAATAAATATACTAATATTGATAAAGTATTTATTTTATCAAGTAAATTAGGTGACACTATCCTTTGAATATTCATAAAAGTGTAAATTAAACATTAGGTTAGATATGAGCCTTTAAGATGTAATCTTATAAACGAATATCCTATTAAACATTAGGTTAGAAACGAGCCTTTAGTTAGCTATAAACGAGTTTCCAGAAAAAATATGGGGGTACTTTTAGTATCTCCATATTTTTGTATAAAATAAAGATTGTTAGGAGAATGATGGAAAAGAAAATAAAATTAGGGAAATTAAATTTTTATATTATTGCAGATAATTATATTGAGTATTTAAGTCAGTTTGATAGCCATATTGCTTTTAATAAAAAAGAAAAAAGACCATATATAGGAGTTATAATTACAGTGGAAAATCATAGATATTTCGCACCTCTATTTTCTCCTAAAGCTAAACATAAATTGTATAAAGATAATTTGACTTTTTTTAGAATTTATAATTCTAAAACTAAAAGTAATTTAGGAATAATTAGGTTTACAGATATGATTCCAGTACCTAAAGAAAGTCTTTATATTTTAGATACGAGTAATAAAAGTTATGGATATAGAAGATTACTTTCTGAACAATATTCTTATATAAACAAAACAGAAAATAAACTAAAAATTGTAGAGAAGGCAAATAATCTTTATAGGGTTGTAACCAAAAAGAATATTGATAGTAGAATGTCAAAATTTTACAAAGAATTAAGTTGTGATTTTAAAAAATTAGAAGAAAAAAGTTTAATATATATAAAAGAAAATGATTTATATTAACGTTTATCAAAATTTTATAAAAAAACTAATAACAAATTTTGTTATTAGCTTTTTTAATTATTCGATATTAAATTGCTCTCTCAAATCATTAAGTTGATTATTTAATTCGTATTTTTCTTCTGATATTTTTAATACCTCATCTAAGCTCTTCTTTGCAGCTTTTCTCATATTAAGATACATTGCTGTCATAATTCCTAATAAAATTACTAAAATAATAATTATCGCTAAAAAAATTTTATTTAGTTTATTCATATGAATCCCTCCTTTTTTATATTATAACATTTTGTGATATTTTTGGAAATATAATATATAAAAAAGAAGATGTGTGACAATATTTTTGCGATAAAAGTTAATACTATATATATGTGTTATATCTATAAATATTATTCTATTATCCGAAAAATAGTAACGTTTATCCAAAAAAGAGAAAAAATTTTGCTTTTTTTTTCAAAAAATACTATAATGAAAACAATATTTGAAATAACTGTAATCACAACAGAGAAATGGGACATTCTGAATGATAGAATGTCCTATTTTAATAATATCTAAAGAGGTGAAAAGATGGGGATAAAAATATTTACTAATATTTCGAAAGAATTTAAAGAAACAACTTTAACAATTACAGCACCAGTATTAACGGAAGAAATTCAAGGAATTATAGAGTATGCATCTAATAGTAAAGTACCAAGTAAGATAATGGCTAATAAAAATAATGAGATATATTTTATAAAAATTGAAGATATTATATGTTTTTTTAGTCAGGATAAATACAATTATATTAGAACTAAAGATGGAATATATAGACTAAAATATAAATTATATGAAATTGAAGAGGTATTTAATAGTAAAGATTTTATTAGAATATCAAAATCTTGTATTATAAATATAAATCAAGTAAAATGTTTTGATACAAATACACTAGGAACACTAGTAGTAAAATTAAATGATAATACACAAGAAATTGTTTCAAAAAGAAATGTTTCACAAATAATGAAATTGTTAAGAGAAAGGAGCAAAATAATATGAAAGAATATATTAAGAGTGTTTTAAAAATATTAGTAATTTTAATTGCTTCAATAATGTTAACATATTTAATACTAACAGTAAAAGATTTATTGTTATGGTATGATGAAATGCAATTCGACTATATAGAAAAGGGAAAGTCAATATCTGAAATAGATGAAAATATTTTTGATGATTTAGGTACGAATACAGATGAGTATATAGATAGTGTTAAAGATGATATTGTAGGGACAGAACTGGAAAAATATAATGTTTTAGGGTTAGCTATTTGGCAAATAATGTTTTTATACATAAAAACAATTATATATAAAAATATTTCTTTTTCAATTTTTTTTGGAATACTTCTTACTATTGCTTATATAGTAATTACAAATAAAAGGATGAGCAATTTTACTAAATTTCTAATTGGATATATTAGTATTATAATTGTTTTTCCACCACTTTATATGTATTCATATACTGGTAGATTTTGGGATTTAGCAACAATGTATATATATTATATGTCAAAGTATTTTTATATAATATATACGATTTTATTTTTTATAATATATATAGTAAACTATAAAATAAATTCTAGAATATCAAAAGAACTAAATGAAGCTTTAAAAAAGAAAGAATAGATTGAATCTTACTGTTGATATTTAAATATATTTTGATATAATAAGTGTAATTTAAAATATCAATAATAGAGGTTGAAATGAAAAAAAGATATGTAATTTTAATAGGTATTGTTTTGCTAGCAATGATACCAATATTATTTTTTATAAATTTAGAGATTTTAAAAAGTTATTTACTTTGGCTATTTCTAACTGCTTTTGTAATAATTAGCTTGTTTTTCATTATAGATATTCAGGCTATTGCTCCAAAAACAGTAAAAGAAAGACATAGTGTTGTGGAAATGCAGTATCATGGCAGAAAAGTATTTATTTTGAATCCCAAAAATAAATCAGAAATAGGAGATGTAATTTTATATTTACATGGAGGCTCTTATGTTATTGAAGCAACATATAAGCATTGGAAATTTTTAGAGGACTTAGTTGCAGATACGGGAATGACTTTAATACTTCCAGATTATCCACTTACACCTAAATACACATATAAAGAAGTATTTGAAATGATTGAACCTTTATATATGGATATAACTAAAAAAATAGATAATCGAAAACTTATACTTATGGGAGACTCTGCTGGTGGTGGTATGGCATTGGCTCTTGCTGAAAAAATATCAAATATGGATGTAAGACAGCCAGATAAAACAATTTTATTGTCACCTTGGTTAGATGTAACTTTAAGTAATCCTAAAATAACAAAGGAATTACAACAAAAAGATCCAAGGCTGATAAAAGATGTACTTAAAGTTGCAGGAGTTACTTATGCAGGAAAAGAAGGTATGGATAACTATTTAGTAAATCCAATAGTAGGACCTATAAAGAATTTGAAAAATGTTACTTTGTATATTGGAACTTATGATATACTAAATCCAGATGCACATACATTTTTAGAACGAGCTGAAAAAGAAAATGTGCATATAGATTTTAGAGAAACAGAAAAGGCTATTCATATATGGATGACATATAGAGAAAAAAAGCAATATGCTTCTGAAGAAACTTATCAAGATATTGTTAAATTAGTAAAGGAAGTAAAGAAAAATGAGGATTAGAAGGAAAGAAGATTTATCTTGGAGAAGGCTAGATAATTATGCAAAACTTTTTCCACTAGCTTCTACCAAAAAATATAGTTCTGTATTTAGAATATCAATTACATTAAAGGAAAAAATAGACCCTAAAATCCTAGAAAAGGCAGTAAAAATAAGCCTTAAAAAATTCAAGCTTTTTAAGGTTAGAATGAGACAAGGAATATTTTGGTATTATTTTGAAAGTAATCCAAAAAGTGTTGTAATCGAAGAAGAACACGATTATCCTTGTAAATATATTGATTTGCCAGCTAATAATGATTATTTATTTAAGATAACATATTTTGATTGTAAAATAAATTTAGATATATTTCATTGTCTTACAGATGGTAATAGTGCATTACATTTTTTGAAAGAAATAACTTACAATTATATTGAAATAGTGCATTTTAATAGTAAAAATATTTCAGAAGAAGGCGAAAGAAAAGTAAATTACGATTCTGTTGATAGCTATGCTCAAAATTTTAATAAGAAACTTAAAGGTGAAGGAAAAGGCAAAAAAGCGTATGTTCTTACTGGCAGAAATCTAGTGCCAGGAGTAGTGGCAGCAACACATGAATACATAAATGCTACTCAATTAAAAGAACAAGCTAAAGCAAAAGGAGCTACTATTACTCAATATTTAACAGCAACACTTATATATTCAATATATCAAGAGCAACTAAAAGGAAATAAAAAGAATAGACCAATAAAGATAAGTGTTCCAGTAAATTTGAAAAAGTATTTTCCATCAAAAACAATATCAAATTTCTTTTCATATATAGATGTAAATGTATATGCAGATAAAGAAAAAAGTTTTGATAATATTTTAAAAGCAGTAATAGAGCAGTTTAAATTAAAATTGCAAGAGGAAGAATTATTAAAAACAATAGCAACTAATGTAAAACTTGGAACAAATCCATTTTTGAGAATAGTACCATTATTTATAAAGAAAAAGGTAGTGCAAATTGCATATAAAGAAAGAAGAAAATACAACACTACAACATTATCAAGTATAGGAAGAATAGGATTTATAGCTGAATATAAGCCATTTATAGATAAAGTATATTTTTTAATTGCACCAGAAACAGTAGAAAAAATAAAATGTACAGCATGTTGTGTAGATAATACTATAATTTTTTCGGTTGCTTCTGTTCTAGAAAGTAGAAATGTTGAAAATACATTTATGAAGTTTTTGCAATCAAATGGAATAGATGTAGAAATAGAAGGAAATGGGGTGTAATAGATGTTATATCCAAAAATAAAAAATATAAAAAATAGCAAAGCTGTAATGAATATAAGTATAATTGTTACTGTATTTATTTCAGCAACTCTTATACTTATAAATTATTCATTACAAGAAAAATTAAATTGGTCAATAATTGCAATATTAGGAATTATATATATATGGAATACGGTTATATTCTCTTTAAGAAAAGGAATAAATCTAGCATCAAGTGTAGCACTGCAAACTATACAAATTCTAATATTACTATTTTTTATTGATTTTGTATTTGGTTTTAAAAAATGGTCATTTATAATTGGATTTCCAATAGTAACTATTGTTTCAAACTTAATAATGTGCATATTGACTTTAGTAAAATACAAGAAGTATGTAAAATATGCAATTTACGAAATATTTATTTTGTTTATAAGTGTACTATTGAATTTTATAATAATATGTATTTTTAAAGAAAAAATTGTTTTAAATATTATTTCATTATTTTGTGCATTTTTAAATTTAATTTTAGTACTTGCCTTAAGTGGCAAAGCTATTAAAATAGAAGTCCAAAAGAAATTTCATATATAAAAGAAGACTAGTGTTTACTAGTTTTTTCTTTTGGCTCAAAACATAGCGCTTCTTTTTTATATAAATATATTTTTTGACTTTTAACATATAAAAATGTATATGTTAATACACTTAATATATTTTCTTGCTGGAAACTGAGAATACTAAATAAAAATATTGGAAAATATAAAGCAACAAATAGACTGATTTTTGAGCTTAAGCTAGTACAGATAATACTACTTAATAAATATAGTAATAATGCGCAAACACCATTAACTATGGCAGTTGAATAGTCTAAGAAACCAAGCAATTTTGGTTTGAAATTATAATTTTTTGGGAAAATAAATTTCATTAAATACCTCCTATTGTTTGAAGAATGGAATATTACTTCTTATTTCATAAGAAACTCCGCCAATAAGCTCTCTCATAAAATAATTACATTTTGTTATAGCATAGATTGAAGCTATGTAAAGCAATTTTTGAAGTTCAATATCACTAATATCAATTAACGAAAATGCTAAAAGAAGAATTATTGATAATAGAACCTGAACTAAAAGCAGAGACATAAAACTTTTAAACCATGCTTTGAAGAAATGACTTGTATTTTCGGAAAGCAAACTCAAAAAAGCAAATGGGCATAAGATACTAAATATTTGAATTAGTAAATATCTTAGTGAATATGTGAAAATTAGGGATAACATTCCAACAGATGAAAATGATTTAACAATTCCATCAAAAGAAAATAAATCAAAAGTAGTAGTTTCAGAATATAGAATAATATTTAAGTGTTTTATAAATTCTGAAAAGCTAATATTTATTCCAAAGAGCTCTTGGCACAAAGAATTTATACTTTGACTTACTAAAGAAACAATATAAATTATTTCTTTACAAAACCATAATGATGAGTTCATAAGACCTATAAAAAATATAGCTTTAAATACAAACTGTACAGGATTTTGTACTCTTTGGTAAATTAAATGTGAAGTAAGATATTGAATGCCATAAAATATAAAAAAGCCTAAAACAAGAGCATTACATATAAGAATAACACCACTTGTTGAATTTTCACCAATAATATTTTTTAAGTGAGTTTGTTCTAAAATTGATGTATTGATAAAACAAATATTATCAAGCAAATTGTAAATAGTCTTATCAATTGATGTAAAAAATTTTAATAAAATGTTGTTGATAATTTGAAATATCAACTCTGATAAATTTTCACTTGTTAGTTCCATTTAATAAGCATATTATCTAATAAATTAGATTGATTCCTTTCTGTAAAAATTTTAGTTATATAAATTAGGTTAATAATGTTTTTATTAAAGAAAGCACTAAATCAATGCAAAGAATGAAACCATAAGAAAATAAAGCACTACGAATCAATTTTTTTGAAGTTCTAATTTTTTCCTCATCACCAAAACTAAATTTTTTCATTAAAACTCCACTTCCAACTGCAACAGCTGCAGCTGGTGTCGATAATTTTAAGATATAGTTTTCAATTTTCTCAAATGCATTGTTTAAGGTGCTAACTAACTTTGGATCACCAGCAAAAGAAATATTGCTGAAAAAGAAAAGTGTAAAAAGCAAAAATAACAAAATGTACAAATAAAAAATATTTTTAGTTTTCATTAAGAAACCTCCTTAGTTGTTTTCTTTGAAGTGAGGTAGCATTTGTATTTTTTGAGGTTCTAAAATAGAGTAACCATTAGATAAAAATGCTAAACACTCAAAGGTTTTTAAATTTTGTGAAAAATAGTTGGTATCATATTTAAAATCATTTTGTAAATAGGTATTATAGCTTTCAGAAATATTTGAATCTCTAGAAATTAAGCTATTTGTAAAAATATTAAAATCTGTTGTTTTTGCATTTTCTGAAATAGTAACAGAAGTTCTTTCTTTATCAAATTTTCCGATTTGCTTTTGAGCTTCTTCAATTGTGAAAATATCATCGGTACGAAACCATAGTTTATTTATTAAATTTTGTAAAATCACTTTAACACTAGATTCATTTTTTAAACTGTTTAAAAGAGATGTATAGCTTTGAGTAGCAACAATATTTATACATTTTGCTTCTCTACATTCAGAGAAAAATTCAGCATCATTTTCAGTTATATATTCATGATATTCATCACTAATAAAAGCTGATGGCCTAGCAGATTGATTATGCGATAGTTGTAACATTACATCTGTTTGAAAACTTAATTTTAGATATGTTGCAATTATCTTTGATAAATTTCTATATTCTGAAATATTCATTTGCAAAACGACAATTTTACCTAGTTGTAAACATTCTTTAAAGTCTTTAAAATTTATTTCAGATTTTTGAGGGCAAAAAACATTAGAAATTTGATAATCAGAAATAAAAACATTGGTGATTCTACTTATTTCTGAACGCAATATTGAAATTGTTCTTTGGTCTAGTGAAAAAAATTCTTTTTGGAAAAAATCAATACAAGATATTAAATCATATACTTGCTCTTGATTAAATTTAGATTCTTTAAACATAGTCTTTAAATATATAATTTTTTCTTCAAAATACTCTGGAAACATTACTATTTTGTGAATTTCTGTAAAAGTAACATAGTTATCGTTGTATAATCTGCATAATTTAATGGATTCTGTTAAAATTTGTTCAGCTTTATCTAACCAATAATCTTCACCATTATTTTTACTAAACAAAGTTAAAACAGTTTTTAAACGATTTGCAACAACACTAGCTTTTAGTTCAGGAGTATCTAATGGATTGTATTTTACTTTTCCAGAAAGATTTATAAATGTTAAATCTTTTTCTCTACCACATGCTATTGCATATTTTTGTACTTCTTTTGCATAGTTTCCGTTTTACATCTAGTATTAGCATACCTAGTTTTTCATTTGGACTATTTGCTTTGTAAGTAATTAGCTGTTTAGTAAAAGGATACATTGCAGAAGATGTTTTTCCACTTCCAATAGTTCCTGTAATTAAAATATTTTGGAATAACCCCTTTTCTAAAACGAAAATGGGTTCATTGTTGGCAGAGAGTCCAATTTTTAAAGATAATGTATCATTTTCTTTTTCATTAGAAATTGCCTTTTTATGTTTAGATTTTTGAAGTTTGAATTTTGGGCTAAATTTAAAAATTTTGG
This sequence comes from uncultured Clostridia bacterium, assembly GCA_934140005.1. Lineage (GTDB taxonomy): Bacteria > Bacillota > Clostridia > TANB77 > CAG-508 > Scatovivens. The sequence goes on along the minus strand of CAKPBB010000001.1, from coordinate 62,683 downwards.
AAAAGTCGAGATTTTGTGATTTTATGAAACTTGATATGCGATATACAATGTTGAAATGTATAATTGAATATGCTAGTACAAATAATATACAGTAAGATTTTTTAATAAAAATCCAAGTTTGAGGGTATAGTTCGCAAATGTCAAACGGGTGAATAGCATAAGGAAAAATTAGATGTTCAGCCATATAAATTTCATAAAAATATGAGTATTGTAAATTAAAAAATATAAAAAGACATATTAAATAAACAAAAAAATTAAAAAGAAATTTTTTCAAAGTACCTCCTATAGTTTTTTCTTTTTGATAGATAATTTTGAACCTTGTAAATTCTTAGAAAAAAATGTATCTAACAAAGAATATAAAAAATAAATGATAATAAAAAAATTGATACCTAAACTGATAAAAAAGAAATTTACCAGCCAATTCAATAAAAGTCACCTGCCTTTCTTGAATTTTGTATATAATACAATATTTTTTTTCATTTGTCTATACTTTTTTCAAATTTTATGTTAAAATTACAATGATTTCTATAAAAGGAGGAATAAAAATGATTGAGAAAACAATGACAATTGGAGAATTATTAGACCAATATCCAGATAAAGCAGATATATTATTAGATGCAGGAATGCATTGTCTAGGATGTCCAGCATCACAAGCTGAAACTTTAGAAGAAGCATGTGAAGTTCATGGTATAGATGTAACTGATTTAATGGAAAAATTAAATGCTTAATTAAATTTATAGATTTAATTAGGATTGGAATATTAAAAATAAATTGCACTTTAATATAAAAGTGCAATTATAATCTCCTCATAGCTCAGCAGGATAGAGCAGTAGCCTCCTAAGCTACCGATTGTGGTTCGAGTCCGCATGGGGAGACCAAAATAAACGATACTTCCAAACGGACTCGAAAAGGAGGAAAAGAAAAAGATTCAGTGAATCTTTTTCCCGACGCGGCTCGCCGAGTCCACATGGGGAGACCAAAGTAAATAATACTTCCAAACGGACTCGAAAAGGAGATTTTTATGAGTTTCAAAAAATATATTTTGATGAATCAAAATATAAAAGTTTTAGAGTTTAATTTTGATGAAGAATTAAATATTATTACTGAAATATTAAACATTTACAATATTGATTATGCGCCATATAAATTAAAATGTGATTATGAGAGTAATGGAAAACTTGAAAAATCAATAAACAATTGGTATTCTGGCAGAGGAATACCAGTTTATCGTGATAATTTAAAAGAAATAATGGAGCAATTTAATATTGATACAACTAAAGAACTTATAAATAAACATTTTGCATTATCTTTATCAGATCAATATTGGGTAAAACCATCTGATTTAACAATACAATGGGAAGAAATAAATTATTTTGATAATACTTATAATGCAGTTGCTTTTGCAAATGCAACATTTGGAGAAAATGCTACTAGTTCTATCAAAAACATATTTAATAATTCATCATTAGATAAGTTTAAAACTCCCAATAATACAACAGATGGACAACTTAAAAAAGTGTGGCTTAAAGTTAATGGGAAAAATTATTTATATAAAGCTTCAGGAACTTTATATAATTTTGAACCTATAAATGAGGTCTTAGCAAGCAAAATTTGTGAAATTTTAGATGTGCCATATGTTAAATATTCAATTGATGTAATAAAGAGTAAGAGACAAGATACATTAGTAAGCGTTTGTGAATGTACAATAAACAAAAATCAAGAAATAATAAATGCATATAATTTATTATCAGATAATAAGACTGAAAATTATATGGAAAACTATAAAAAATATTTAGAAATTTTAGAGTTGCATAATATACCACATGCAAAAGAATACATAGAAAAAATGTTTATGTTGGATTATATAATGTTAAATGAAGATAGACATTTGAATAATTTTGGAATTATAAGAGATGTAAATTCTTTAAATTGGATTTCTGTATGTCCAATATTTGATACTGGTAGAAGTATGAATACAAATGTAACTAAAAATTATTGGAATTTCAAAAATGGAGAAGTGAAATTTTTCTCACCAGTATTAGTTTCAAGTGAAATATTAACAGAAATTTTTACAATTTCAATTAGTGAAAAACAAATTTTTGAATTAAAACAATTAAATCAGGAATATGAAAAATTACTAGAACAATATAGAGAATATACAAATCTTTCACAGGAGCAGGTTCAAGAACTTGTAGAAGGATATCAAGAAAGAATAAATGTGTTTGAAAGTATGATGAGTAAAAAAGGACTTATAAAATAAAACCGCTGTTGCCCCAGATGACAACAGCGGAAACACACACTAAATTTGTTTATTATACTTTGTTTGGTGATGCTTTATATCACGTTTACATAAAATTCATTTATATCTGCCTTTCTATAGTGCCCATTTGAACTTCCAGCAGAACTGATATCCATCCAGAAATGAATGATTTTGTTTTCACCTCCAAGATAAATCATATCAGACTCATAGCCTTCGTAGTCATATCCAGCAGAACATGTAACGACTTTTTTTGTGATGGGTCTAAAGTCTTCATCAAGAATTTGAATTGTGACTTTTATATCTCCAACACCTCGATCACTACTTGCCCTTCTGAAATTGAAGGAAATTTGAATATAATTTCCAGGAATTTGTTTTCCTGGAGTTGTGTTTTTGTTTTCGATTGTCATATCGTTAATACGATTATATCCGTAACCGAAAACGGTAACATTATCTGCATAGGCAGACAATGCACTTGATAGACAGATTGCAAATACTAAAAAAATTGCGATGATAGTGCTATGCCGAAGAGGGCAGATTTTTTTAAGCATTTCTTTCTCCTTTTGTGTTGTAAAATGTGTGTTTTTTGGGGGTCGAAGTTTAAGAAAACTTCTTTTTAAATTTCAGAGTCTGAAATTTAAAAACATTATACTTTAAAATTTATGACTATTCTAAAAAAAGGAATAAAAGGAATTTTATTTTTTTAGTTCAAATGTATAAACTTCATCTCTAAGTCCAACATATATTTTTATATTGTTTTGGATATCAGAAAGATTAAAGTCAAAAGTTTCATAATAATCTATAAATCCATCTATGTATGCAAAACTATAATGTAAATCTCCGAATGCTCCATCAGAAACAGAATATTTTGTACCATTTTCAGCTTCTATATAGGCCCAATCAGATTGATTTATATTATTTTTTCTATTATAATTATCTTCATTTATTTTTTTTACTAACTTTTCATGAATTACTTCTTTGCTATCACCTTCATCACAAATTTTAGGAATTTTCTTCTTAAAGTGAAATTTCATACCAGTATCGTATACTACTGCACTAGTATCATATATATCAGGATCACTACATTTAATTACATTATATATTACAGCTTCTCTATTATAAAACTTTGATGGTACATCAAGTTCTATATTCCAATTTCCAGATAACATAAACTTATTATTATCATCTGTTTCAGAGTTAGAAAGTTCCAAATTATTAAAATTTAAATATAACTTTTTAGATTTTGGAAAGTTTTCTCCGTATATTTTAAATACATACTCCATTGAATTATTATCTGTATATTTTTCTCTTATAAAATAGCCAAAACCAACATTTAGATAGCCATCAGAATATTTCCTAAATTGATAATTTAAATTGTTTTCTTTAACGAAATCATTAAATAAATCTTCAGAATCACAATATATAATATTTTTATTTTCATCTGTAAGTATGAAATGAGAAATTTTTGTATCTGCAATTTCTTTAATATTGATATCATTTTGTAGTGCAATATTAAATGTAAGTGCGAGATTGAAATCATCCATTAAAAAATCTTTAACTTTAATTTCTGTACCATTTGATTCTATATAATTCATATTTGTTTCTTCAATGTATCCTTCGGAAATAGCTCTGTTTATTGCTTTTGAGCTATTATAATATTCTAATGCTTCTTGGATAAATGTTGTTGTTGCAAATGCAACAGTAGAGACTAAAATGGCAATACCACTAATTGTAGGAATAAGCTTAAATTTATTTTTTAAATGTCTTTTTTTATTTTGAGCTTTTATAGTATTTCTAATAGTATACTGATAACTATTTGGAAGTTCAATATCTTTTTTGAAAATTTCACTGATTTTATTATCTAAATTATCCATTGACTAAATCTCCTTCCATATTTTCTTTTATTTTTCTCCTTGCTCGAGAAAGTCTATTTCTAATAGTACTTTCCGATTCCTTTAAAATTTTAGCAATTTCACTTGATGTAAAATCTTCTAAATAAAATAAAGTTATTGTTATTTTTTCATCATAGTTTAGGTCCTTAATTAAATACATGAAATCTAAACGACTATCTATATTTTCAGTACTGTAATACCAATCTCTTTCCATACTGTTTTTATATTCGATAGTTTGTTTCTTTTTCTTATATAATAAATTTGATTTATTTATTAGAATTTTAAATAACCAGTTTTTAAATTTTTTTGAGTCTTTTATTTTTTTAATCGATTTAAAAGCTTGTATCATTGTTTCTTGCACAACTTCCTCAATATCGTTTATATCATTGAATCTAGTTCTTGCTATTTTATACATATCTTTTTCAAGTGTTATCATTAACTCTGTAAAAGCTTTTTCATCTCCGCTTCTTGGCAAGCGATATAAGTTCTTCCATTTTGCCTCCTTGCTATATATTAAATTTTATTTAATATGGTTAATATAATTTCTTTGACTTTTGGTGTTACGAAATAACTGTAACTAAAATATTTTATTATTTTTTCTTCTTTACAGTCTAATATCATATTGCGAGTTGATAATTTAATATCACAATATATTGTATCTATACTTTTATTATATCTTTTTGCAATAATTGGATAAATTTCTTTCTTTAAATTACCAGCAAATGTGTTTTTGGATTTGTATAGTTCGAATATAATTTCTTCCAAATATTTAGTGCCAACATAAAATTGATTATAACATAAATATTCAAGTTCATTATGTATTTTAATTCGTGTTTTTTCAGAGTTGTTCTTGTTAACTATTAGTTCTTTTAATTTTTGATGCAATTCTTGTATATGTATAAATTCTTTAAAACTATTTTGAGACTTTAAAGAATTTGTGCATACACAGTGTGCTATAAGAAGTAGAGAGCAATAATCATTTTTCTGAGCAATAACAATATTCATCACCTCCTCTTGATAAATACCAGCAATTATAAAATCATATTTATTTTTTGATATGAATTCTACTGCAGTTTCAAAATTTGAAGCAATATTTAATATACGTAAATATTGACTTTCTAAAGATACTGTATTTATTATTTTTTCAATTTTTTCTAAATTATTTTCTACAACTAAAATACTATACATTTATTTCACCCATATATAAGATGTTTTGAACTAGACATTTTGTCGCATAAATTTAATTTTTTTGTAAAAATATTTTATATTGATTTTTTTTATGTTTTATTGTAAAATTCTTATAAATTAAAGTTAGGAATTTATATGGAAAAAGAATTTTATATGAAAGAGGCTTTGAAAGAAGCCAAAAAAGCATTTGATAAAGAAGAAGTGCCAGTGGGTGCAGTTATAGTTAAAGATGGAAAAATAATAGCTAGGGCACATAATTTGAAAGAATATAATAAAAAAGCTACATCACATGCTGAAATTCTTGCAATTGAAAAAGCTAGTAAAAAGTTAGATGCGTGGAGATTAGAAAATTGTGAAATGTACATAACTCTAGAGCCATGTTCTATGTGTGCTGGTGCTTTGATTCAATCAAGGATTAAAAAAATATATATTGGAACAGATGACCCAAAAACAGGAGCTTGTGGGTCTGTTTTAAACTTGCTAGAAGATTATAAATTTAATCATAAAATAGAGATAGAAAAATATATTTTAAAAGAAGAATGTGAACAGATATTAAAAGAATTTTTTAAGATGTTAAGGGAAAGGAACAAAAATGAAAAAAAAGAATCTATTTAAGAGATGCATTTTTATAAGTTGTTTTGCAATAATTGTATTGTTGGCTATAATGGTTATGCTGAAATATGAAGTTGAAGGTGAAAAACATTTGCCATATAAATTAAGTAAAATCCTTATAATAAGTACAGTTGATGGGAATAAAGTAGAAGATAATCAAAATTTATGGAATATAAGTTTAAATCAAGTTAATGATTTTTATATTTATATAGACCCTGAAAAAGAAGGGGAAAGTCAAACTATTAAATCAATTACATATGATAATTTTGTTATTCAAAAGAAAGATTTAGGAGAAACTAAAATATATAGACCAACAGGAGAATTAAACAATTTATATAATCAAAGTAAACAAAATTATATTGGAGATAAAATTGTTTATTTAGGTGATAAGATAGATGATTTAAAAAGCTTACAAGTATCTAATAATGGTGGAGTTACAGGATTTAGATTAGCACTTGAAAATTTAGGAAATTACATATCAAATGATGACACAGAAATAGTTTATAATGGTAGTTTATTAAATAAATTAGGAATAAAAAATGAAGATATTGCAGTAAATTTATCATTTGATATTGCAATACAAACTAATGATAATGTAATATATAAAGGAAATGTAAATGTACAAACACCAGTGGGAGACTTAATAAAAGAAGGTTCTACAAATGAAGAAATAACAGATTTTGAAAATGTTGTATTTAAAAGAGTAAAAAGTAATTAAAAAAGTATTGCCAAAATAAGAAATTCATTATATAATTGCAATAGTTAATGATGAGGCTTTTCTTAAGGAAGGTATGTTTCAATAAAAAGCTATGAATCTCGTCAGGTTCGGAAGAAAGCAGCGATAAATAGTGTATTATGTGAGTTTGCATACCTTCCTTAAGGAAAGCCTTTCTATTTTATATAGGAAAAAGAGGTGTAAAAAAATGGCGTATACAGCTTTGTATAGGAAATTTAGACCACTTAAATTTTCTGATATGGTAGGACAAGATAGAATAACAAGAACTTTAAAAAATCAGATAATGTCTGGTAGAGTAGGACATGCTTATTTATTTAACGGAGGTAGAGGAACAGGAAAAACTACATCTGCCAAAATTTTAGCAAGAGCAGTAAACTGTTTAAATCCACAAGATGGAGAGCCTTGTAATGAATGTGAGATATGCAAAGAAATTTTGGATGGTTCATTAACAGATGTTGTTGAAATGGATGCTGCTTCAAATAATAGTGTAGAAGATATTAGAAGTATTCGTGATGAGGTAAATTTTTTGCCAACAAAAGCAAAATACAGGGTATATATTATAGATGAGGTTCACATGTTATCTGTTGGAGCTTTTAATGCTTTATTAAAAACTTTGGAAGAACCACCAGAACATGTAAAATTTATTTTGGCAACAACAGAACCACAGAAATTGCCAACAACAATTCTTTCAAGATGCCAAAGATTTGATTTTAAGAAAATTTCAGAAGATGATATCATAAAAAGATTAAAAGTAATTTGTGCAGATGCAGAAATTACTATTGATGAAGATGCTTTGAAATTGATTGCAATTCTTGCAGAAGGCGCAATGAGAGATGCTATCAGTATACTAGAAAGATGCTATCAGGAAAGTAGCGAAAAAGTTACTTCTCAGATAGTAAAAGAATTAGTAGGAATTCCAAGTTTAGTTACAATAAATAAAATGGTAACTGGAATAATTGATGGTGACGAAATAACTAGTTTATCAGCAATAGATGACGTCTTAAAAGATGGAAAAGATTTATATAATTTCTTATGGGAAGTTATAAAATATGTAAAGGATATTTTAATATATAAATCTACAAATAAATTAGAACTATATTCAGATGATGAAATCACACAAATAAAACAATTAGCAGAAAAGGTTTCAAAAGATACATTATTAAAAATAATATATCAATTGTCAGATTTGGAAAATAATATTAAATGGTCTGCACAAAAGACTATTATGTTTCAAACAGGTGTAATAAAAGTGTGTGCATTGGCTAAAAATTCTGGTTCAGATGTAAATGGAATAGTATCAAATGTTGATACATCAGCTTTAGAGCAAAGAATTGCAAATTTAGAAAATAAATTAGCTAATTTACAAGTTAGTCCAGCACGACAAAGTGCTCCAAGAACTAGTGCAATACCTACTAGAAGTACAGTAGCACAAGCAAGCCAACCAGCAGTAAAAAAAGAGCCTATGAATACAAATGGAAAAGAAGCAGAAGTTTGGAAAAATGTTATTGCTAGTCTAAAACAATCAGGGAAAATAAGATTATATACAACTTTAGTTAATACAAAAATAAATCCAGTTAATGACTTAACATGGGAAGTTATATTTGTAAATGGTTTAACAGACTTCACAAGAAAAATTTTAGAAGATTCAGCCAATAAAAATGACCTAGATAAAACTGTGTTTATGGAAGTTGGCAAAGAAATAAATTTAAAATTTGTTGATGGCAAGGCAAGTAATCAAGTAAAACAAAATCCAGAGAACGATTTTGGGGCAGATTTTGGAATTGACATCAATATAATAGAATAGTATATTATGAGTTAGAAAAATAAAAGGAGGACAATAAGATGGCAAAAAGAGGAGGATTTCCAGGAGGAATGGGAGGTTTTGGTGGAATGAACATCAACCAACTAATGAAAGAAGCTAAAAAAATGCAAGCTGATATGGAAAAATCACAAGAAGAATTATCAAGTCAAGAATTTGAAGCAACAGCAGGTGGTGGAGCAGTAAGTGTAAAAGTAGCAGGAGATAAAACTATAAAAGAAATAAAATTACAAAAAGACGTTGTAGACCCAGATGATGTTGAAATGTTACAAGACTTAATTTTAACTTGTGTAAATGAGGCTTTGAGAAAAGTTGATAGTGCACAAGCAGCTCAACTTGGAAAATTTAATATACCAGGACTTATGTAATATAGAATTTTTATATATTATGACTGAAGTTTAATTCATAATATATAGTTTAATAATGAATATATAGCAAAAGAGGTATAAATAATGTCAACATATTCACCATCAATTGAGAAATTGATTGAAAGTTTTGAAAAATTACCAAGTATAGGTCATAAAACAGCTCAAAGATTAGCTTTTTATATGCTTGATTTAAGTGATGATGAAGTAAAAGAGTTTACAGATTCAATAGTAAATGCTAAAAAGAATTTAAAATTTTGCTCAAAATGTTTTAATATAGCTGATACAGACCCATGCTATATATGTGCGAATCCAAAAAGAGATTCATCAACTATTTGTGTAGTTGAAGATGTACGAGATGTAATTGCAATGGAGAGAACACATGAATTTAATGGAGTTTATCATGTATTGCATGGTTCAATTTCTCCAATGAATGGAATTGGACCAGATGATATTAAAATAAAAGAACTATTAACTAGAATAATGAATGAAAGTGTAAAAGAAATTATTTTGGCAACTAATCCTAGAGTTGAGGGAGAAGCGACTTCTATGTATATTTCAAAATTAGTAAAACCAATGGGAGTAAAAGTTACTAGAATCGCAAGAGGAATACCAGTTGGAGGAGATTTGGAATATACAGATGAAATAACTTTAACAAAGGCTTTAGAAGGTAGAAGTGAAATCTAATAATATTAAAATTTTAAAATAAAACGCGAGTTTTCAAATGTTAAAAAGGTTAAACTTTAGTAATATTTGAAAATTCGCGTTTTTTATATCATTAACAATATATAAATGAGTTGTTTATATTAAGAAATACTATCAATTAGTATTTTACAAATATTTTCTGTTGAATAAGGTTTTGCTAAATTTATAGCATTTTGTTTCATATTTTCTATAGTTTCTGGATGTCTATATAAATTTTTTAAAGCTCTTGCGATATTATCATCTTTTTTTATCCAAATTGCAACATTATTATCAACAAGAAATTGTGCATTTTCTTCTTCTTGACCTGGAATAGGATTTATTATAATAATAGGTAAATGTGCTGTTAAACTTTCTGTTATTGTAAGACCGCCAGCTTTAGTAACTACCATTGAAGAAATTGACATCAATTCTGGAACTTTATTTGTATATTCTATAATTTTTATTCTATCTGATGAGCCAGTTGTATTTACCAGGTCCTCAAATTTTTTCTTCATTTTAGGATTTTTTCCTGAAATGGCTACAACTTGTAACTTAGAAAATAAACGCTCTAAAGCTTTTAAAGTCATAAATGTAGTATTTCTTCCTAATCCAAATTCACCACCAGCGAAGAAAAGAACGGTTTCTTTTTCTGGGTCTAAACCAAATTCTTTACAAATTTCAACTTTGTTAAAATCTTCTAAAAATCTTTTAGATACTGGAATTCCTGTAACATGTATTTTTTCTTCTGGAATTGAGCATTTAACCATATCTGATTTCATTTGTTCATTTGAAACAAAAAAATCATCTATATATTCATTAAATACAAGCCATTGTGCATGAATGTGAAAATCTGTTAAAATAGTTGCTATTTTACAATGAATTTTTTCTTTTTTCTTTAATATTCCGCACATTTGAGTTCCAAATGGATGAGTAGATACAATCAAATCTGGCTGGAATTCTTGCAATAGAATATTTAATTTGTGAGACATAAGTCTATTTGATGTTGTGCTTATAGTTGCAAGAGGTCCTTTTTGAGAATCTTTGTAAACATATTTCCATAAAAAAGGAGCTTTTTTTGCAAGCTCTTTGTAAGCTTCAGTAGTTAGTTTATTTATATATTTATTTATATATTCAATACAATCAACCATTTTCACTTCAATATCTGAATATTTTTCTTCAAGTTCTTGTTTAATTGATTTTGCGGCTGAAAGGTGTCCACCACCATAAGAACCGTAAAATATAAGTATTTTTTTCATATAATTATTACCCTTCAATAAAATTGAACTTATTATAACATTAAATGAAATAAAAAACAATGCAGATATTTTTATAAAATAAAAACCGGTGTGCATCTTTTGGATACACACCAGCTTTTCCATTTTTAACAGTTAGCCTGTAAGCTATGGATAGCTATAGAGAGCTTTTAGATAATTTGATATCTAAAGGCTTTTTTCTTTTAAAATTTTATAAATAAAGCAAAATCAGACTTTATGATAATAAAAAAGCCCGCACCCTCAAAGATGAGAATGCGGGCGGAGCTAATGGAGACATAGCTGGGAAAGCTCAAATTTTTGAGATAAAACTCTCTAGCATTAAGAGACATTTCCAAATGTCTTCAACAGTGCGACTTTCGTCTGCAGCATGGCAGAGGTCCTCTTCATCTTGTTCAAATCGTGGTCCAAAAATTGCACAGTTAGGAAGTGCAGCATTATAGCCAACGCCTTGAGCGAAGGTGATATGAGCCTCTTGACCGGTTGCTTCTTCATGAGCCTCAAGCATTGCCTTGAAATAGCGATGCTCTGTGCTGATAAAAGCAGGTGCGGTGTATTCTAACAGTTCTGTCTCACAGCAATACAGTTTTTCCAACTTCTTGATAAACTCAACCAGATCTTTACAAGTAACAAATGGATTTATCCGCACATTGAGCCATAGACTTAATGTGCTAGAATCTGCTAAAAGTTCTGCCTTGGTGGGGCAAATCGTTGTGTAACCAACAAACTGCCCATCTTTATATGCTGGATACTCAGGAAAAATGTCTGCTGAAAAGCTTCCATCCTGATGGAGATTGTTCAGCAGTTCAAGAAAACCAGGGTATTGCAAAGAATTAGAATGAGAATCTTGAAGAACCTTTGCAAGGTTTAACAATGCATTCTCACCATTTGCAGGGTTTGAAGAATGTGCGGCCTTTCCGTACATAACAAATTTCTTTCCGCTTATGCAGGTTTCTGCATAAGCAGGTACAGAATTATTTGCATCTCCAGCTTTTAAACTTGTCAGACAAGAAGGAGATGGTTCATTTTTCTTGAACTTGCAAATAATATCCATATAGCCACGACAGCCATTTTGAATACCATCTCCATCGACAGTAACCATAAATTCAGGCAATACTGGATTTTCAGCAAGATAGTCTTGCATATCATACCAAACACCTTCTTCACAGCTACCAACGATCACTTGCCAATTAAAATTTGGTTTTTGCTGATAAAGCGCATACAAGCACATGATGATAGCACCTTTGTCGTCAATAATACCTCGACCGTAGATTCTGCCATTTGCAATTTCACCCAACGGATTATAGTGCCACTCTTTTTTATCGAATGGAACTGTATCCAAATGAACAACAAAGCCAAGTTTGATAGGTTCGTGAGGAATTAGCTTTTTTGGACTAATCACAATCACGCGGTTATTCGCATGATATTCATGGTGGAAACCAAGTTCATCTGCAATTTTACAGACTTCTTTTTGGCAGATACTAATGCCCTCAGTTCCAGTAACAGACTCAATGGCTAAAAGCCGTAAAATGTCTCTTACTAGAAAGCTTAAGTATACTTGCTTAGACAAAATACATTGCATAATAGCTCCTTTCTGATTTGATATGACTTAAAAGTCATATGTTTGTAAATGTTCGTGAAAAAATTATACAACTTTTTATGTAAATTGTCAAAAATTACAAAATATTAGACTGATATACATATTTTATAAAATATTGGAAAGTATAAGGAAAAAGATTCTGAATTATTTAATAGGAGATGTGTATATGAATTTTAATAAGAAGGTATTTACAGCAGTAATTATAGCTTTATTATTATTAACAGTAGTTACAGGATATTATGCGTATAAGTTAAGAGAAGAGTACTTGAATGCTAATTTAAATAGTTATAATGAAGCTTTTAGTAATGTAGTTGACTATGTAAATAAAATTGAAAAATGTTTAGCAAAAGCAACTATTACAAAATCAGCACAATATTCTACTGAAAATTTAACAAGAATTTGGGATAATTCAAACTTAGCTATGGCTCATTTAAATAGAATACCGATAAATGATAATGGATTAGCTCAAACTTCAAAATTTTTAAATCAAGTAAGTGATTATTGTTATACTTTATCCAAAAAAGCAATGAATCAAGAAGACTTAACAGATGAAGAATTAAAAAATCTTCAGGACTTGCATAAATATTCAATTGAATTAGAAAATAGCTTAAATCAAATTGAGCAAGATTTATATTTTGGAAATGTAAAATGGCAAGACTTAACTAATCAAAATAATCTACAATTTGCACAAGCTGTTGATAATGTATCAGTTTTCTCAAGTATAGATAGTAATTTTCAAGAATATGAAGGTTTAATTTATGATGGTGCGTATTCAGAACATATAGAAAAAGTAGAAAAAAAGGGATTAACAGGTGAGGAAATTAGTGAAGATACTGCTGAACAAATTGTAAGAGATTTCTTTAAAAATGATAATATAAAAAAAGTAACAAGAAATGGACTAATAGAAAATGCAAATATTCCAGAATATGATTTTAGCATAGAGTTTGAAAATTCAAAAGACAGTGCAAGTGTCAGTGTTTCTAAAAAAGGTGGACACATAATTTATTTAGAAAAAAATAGAGATGTTAATGAAGAAAAAATAAGTAAAGAAGAATTGAAAAAAATAGGTCAGGAATTTTTGAAGTCACGAGAAATTGAAAACATGGTTCCAACATATTGTTCTATAACAGAAAATACTATAACTGTGAATTATGCTTATGAGCAAGCTGGAGTAACAGTATATCCAGACTTGATAAAAGTAAAAATGGCTATGGACAATGGAGAAGTTTTAGGATTTGAAACATCAGGATATCTAAATTCGCATGAAGAAAGAGAAATAAAAAATGCTAAAATATCTATGGAGCAAGCAAAAGAAAAATTAAATAAAAATTTACAAATTATGAGTGAAGGTAAAGCAATTATACCAACAAAATGGAAAACAGAAATATTATGCTATGAATTTAAAGGAAAAGTAGAAGATACAGAATTTTTAGTTTATATAAATTGTGAAACTGGAAAAGAGGAAGATATATTAGTTGTTTTAGACAATGAAAATGGTGAAATCACAATGTAGTATAAAAATTTTTCTTGAGTAAATGTATTGAATTTATAGCAAAATTAGTATAATATGTTATGGAAAAATGAACATTACTAAAAAATTTGAATAAATTATAGTAATAAAAATATCCACAATTGTTGAACAAATTGTGGATAATACATAGGTGGTAGAAGGAAATTGCAAGTAAAAATAAATAATTGGAACATAAATTATGAAGTTATGGGTGAAGGATATCCAATTGTTATACTACATGGCTGGTTAGCAAATATAGAAACAATGAGACCATTGGCAAATGGATTATATCAAAATTTCAAAGTGTATTTAGTTGATGTAGTTGGCTTTGGAAAAAGTGATTTACCAGAACATCCATTAAATTCAGATGATTTTGGAAATTTCTTAAGAGATTTTTTAAAAGCTTTAAATATTGAAAAGCCTATTTTAATAGGCCATTCAAATGGTGGAAGATGTATAATCAATGCTGTTGGTAGAGGTATTGTTCAACCCAAAAAAGTTATACTTATTGATAGTGCTGGTCTTAAACCAAAGCGAAGCATTAAGTATTATATAAAAGTTGGATTCTTCAAAATAGGTAAAACGATTTTAAATATATTGCCTAATACAAAAGGAATAAATGAGTTTAAAGAAAAATTGAGAAATAATGTAGGTTCAAGTGATTATCAGGCTTCAGCAAATGTTTTGAAAGAAACAATGAAAATCATATTAAATGAAGATTGTACTAATTTGTTACCAAATATAAAAGTACCAACTTTATTGATTTGGGGAAGTTTAGATACAGCAACTCCAATTTCAGATGCAAAGAAAATGGAGAAATTAATACCAGATTGTGGATTAGTTGAATATACAGGTTCAACCCATTTTTCGTATTTAGAAAATATTGTTAATTGCAATATAGTATTAAATGAGTTCCTAAAAGATGAAAAACTTAATAAATAGTAAAGGAGATGTAAAATGGAAACGATTTTATTGAATATATGTTTAATCTTGTTTGCTATTTATTTCTATAAAAAGATTAGACATGGATTACATATTTTACAATTAGAAAATTATTATAATGATAGATATGCTGTATGGTTAAAGAAAAATATAAATATAGTATTAAATGTAAAAGCAATAGGAATGTTAATTATTCCAATTGTTCTAATATTGATAAATCAAGTTAATATTGCTTATGTTATTGAATTTTTAGCATTTATAGCTTTAATTTTTACTAGCAAAAAGAAAAATGAAAAGAAAGCTTTTGTTGTTACAGCGAGAATTAAAAGAATGTATATGACATTTTTTATTTTGTTTGCAATAGTATTTGCAGTATGTAATTTAACAAATTCATTAGTTTCATTGATTCTTATGAACACATTAGCGATTTTATCTTATAGTTTTGTTTATATAGTAAATCTTTTAAATAAACCTTTAGAAGGAATAATAAGAAAAAGATTCTGCAATCAAGCACATAAAAAAATAAAAGATATACCAAATTTAAAAGTTGTAGGAATTACAGGAAGCTATGGAAAAACAAGTACAAAATATATAGTAAATACAATTTTATCACAAAAATACAATACACTTATGACTCCAGAAAGTTACAATACAACAATGGGTGTTGTTAGAACAATAAATGAACACTTAAATTCTACACATCAATTATTTGTATGTGAAATGGGTGCAAAATATGTTGGAGATATAAAAGAAATTTGTGATATTGTTGAACCACAATACGGTATTTTAACAGCAATAGGTCCACAACATTTAGATACATTTAAAAGTATAGATAATGTTAGAAAAACAAAACTAGAACTAATAGATAGTTTGCCAGAAAATGGAATTGCGTTTGTAAATTGGGAAGATGAAAATATTAGAAATTCACATATAACAAAAAATATGATTAAATTTGGATTATCTAAAGAAGCTGATTATTATGCAAAAAATATTTCTATAACAGAATTTGGCTCTCAATTTGATGTTGTAATTCCAAATAAAGAACCAATAACAATTAAGACAAAATTATTAGGAAAATTGAACATTTTAAATATTGTTGGAGCTGTTGCAATTGCTGACAAATTAGGTTTATCAGAAGAAGAAATAAAAATTGGTGTAAGATATATAAAACCAGTTCCACATAGATTGGAATTAAAACAAAATCCAAACGGCAGTATAATTATAGATGATGCATATAATTCTAATAATAGAGGAGCTAAAATGGCTCTAGAAGTATTAAAGAATTTTGAAGGAAGGAAAAGAATTTTAATTACTCCTGGAATAGTAGAACTTGGAGATAAAGCTGATGAAATAAATGGAGAATTAGGAAAAAATGCAGCTGACAGTAGTGATTTTGTTATTCTAGTAGGAGAGAAACAAGCAAAACCAATACTAAAAGGATTAAAAGCAAAGAAATATCCAGAAAATAAAATTTTTGTTGCAAAAAATTTGCAAGAAGCATTAAATAAAATGAATCAAATAATGGATAGTAATAGTGTTGTACTTTTAGAAAATGATTTACCAGATAATTATTTATAATAGTACGAAATAAGAAAGGATTGATATAAATGAAAATTAAAGTTGGAGTATTTTTTGGAGGAAAATCAGTTGAACATGAAATTTCAGTTATAACAATGAGCCAAGCGATAGCAAGTCTAAATCCGGATAAATATGAAATTGTGCCAATTTACATATCTAAACAAGGTGTAATGTATACAGGTGAAGATTTGTTAGATTTGTATTCTTTCAAAAATATGGATGTATTATTAAAAAGATGCTATAAGGTTTGTGTTGTAAATGATGGAAAAGGTGTAAAAGTTATGAGATGTCCAGCACCATTTATAGGAAGAAGAGTTTTAAATACTATTGATGTAGCTTTTCCTATAGTTCATGGTACTAATGTTGAAGATGGAACTTTGGCTGGATTCTTAAATTTATTAGATATTCCTTATGTAGGACCAGACATAATGGCTTCAAGTATTGGAATGGATAAAATTTTAATGAAAAAAGTATTAAGAGAGTCAGGAATTCCAGTAGTTGATTATGTTTCTTTCTTTAGTATGGAATACATAAAAGATGAAGAAAAGATTAAAAAGGAAATAAAAGAAAAATTAAGATTCCCAGTAATTGTAAAACCAGGAAACTTAGGTTCAAGTGTTGGAATTAAAAAAGCTAAAAATGAAACTGAATTAGTAGAAGCTATTGAGTTTGCAATGGAATTTTCAGATAGAATAATTGTAGAAAATGCAGTAGAAAATCTAAAAGAAATAAATTGTTCTGTTATTGGAAATATTGATACAAGTGAAACTTCAGTTTGTGAAGAGCCATTTTTCTCTGATGAGATATTAAGTTATGCAGATAAATATATGGGTGGTTCAAAATCAGGAAAAGGAATTAAATGTGGTGCAAAAGGTATTGCTGGAGCAAAGGTTTCTGGAAAAGGAATGGCTGTATCAGATAAAAAATTACCTGCTGACATTTCTAATGAAAAAAGAGATGAAATACAAAGATTAACTAAAGAAACTTTTAAGGTTTTAGGTTGTAGTGGTGTTGCAAGAGTAGACTTCTTAATGGATACAAAAACTGATAAAGTGTATGTAAATGAAATAAATACAATTCCTGGAGCTCTTTCATATTATTTATGGGAAGCAACTGGAAAAACTTTTGAACAAGAACTTGATGAACTTATAGATATAGCTTTAAAAAGACATAGAGAAAGAGAAAAACTAACATTTTCTTATGACCAAAATATTCTTGCAATGCAAGGTGGTACAAAGGGAACAAAAGGTATGAAAGGTACAAAGGTTATAAAGAAATAATTGATGAAAAGTTATGATGAAATATATGAGAAAGTAAAGTCAACATTATCAGAAAAAAGGTTTTATCATTCTGTATGTGTTATGGAAAGAGCTATGGAATATGCAAAACTTTATAATGTCGATATTGAAAATGCTAAGCTTGCTGGTCTAGTGCATGATATTGCTAAAGAAGTTCCAAAAGAATCTAGAATATCAAATGCTGAAAAATTAGGCGTAGAATTAGATGAAATAGAAAAGGAAAATACAGGTTTAATTCATGCAAAAGCAGGTGCAAGAATAGCAGAATTAGAATTTGGATTAGATAAAGATATTTGTGAAGCAATTGCATATCATACAACAGGAAAGGCTAATATGTCTACACTAGATAAGATTATTTATTTAGCGGATTTCACAGGAAAAGACAGAAACTTTGAGGACACAGATTTCTTATATTATCTATGCCAAAAAGATTTGGATAAAGCAATGCTTTATTGTTTGAAAAAAACAATTACTGAAAAGACAACAGAAGGCAAGGTTTTACATCTAGATACAGTAAAAGCATATAATTATTTATGCAAATAAAAATATATTATAAAAAAACAAATAGGAACTTAGATAACCTATTTGTTTTTTTATGCAAAATTTGTCGAACTAATCTTTTTACAAATAATAATAAAAAATATTTTGAAAAATCTTCACAAAAAAAATGTTAGATGATATAATAAACTCGAATTTTGAAAAAGTTCGGAGGATGTTGAAATGATTTTCAAAGATTACTATAAAATTTTGGGCTTAGATACAAATAGAGTAAGTGATGTACAAATAAAAAATGCTTATAGAGAACAAGCTAAAAAATATCATCCAGATGTTAATGTAGGAAACAAGAATTTTGAAGAGAGATTTAAAGATATAAATGAAGCTTATAGAGTGCTATCTCAACCAGTTTCAAAAAGAAAATATGATAGAAGTTGGAATAGAAATATTGGAAGAAATAAAATTACATCTACATATGAAGAAAATAAAAATAATTCAGATATTTTTCATATATTATTTGGAAATACTACTGAATGTGAAAATATAAAGAAGTCTGGATTAAAACCAGCTAGGGGAGAAAATGTTGAAACCGAACTTCAAATTTCAATAGAAGAAGCTTTTAGAGGAACTGAAAAAAAGATTTCATTAAGAACAGTTGATGGCAGTATGAAAACTTTAAAAATCCAAGTTCCAGCGGGAATACAGCATAATGAGAAAGTAAGACTAATAGGTCAAGGAAAACCAGGAAAAAATGGTGGAAAAAATGGAGATTTGTTTATTAGGATAAAAATAAAAAATGATAATAAATTTATATTAGAAGGTTATAATATAAAATCATATTTAAACCTAACACCATGGGAAGCAGCTTTGAGTACAAAGATTACTTTTAATGGAATTAACGAAGATATAAATGTATATATACCAGCAGGAACACAGAGTGGAGAGAAAATAACAATTCCGAATAAAGGTTATAAAGATGGAAAAGGTGGTAGAGGAGACTTACTTCTAGAAGCAAAAATAATGCTACCAAAACATATAACAGATAAAGAAAAGGAATTATATAAAGAATTAGAAAGCATTTCAAATTATAATCCAAGAAATATATAAAAAACAAAACGAACAATTGCATAGTTGACATAAATTTAACAAATGCGTTGACAATCCTGTTTTCATGCGATATAATAAAAAAGTAAACTTATACAAAGGAAAAAACGCATTGAAAAATGTATGAAGGGGTGTATAACTTATGGAAGAAGATAATTTACAAGGTAAGTATTTTAGTATAACAGATCCAAAAGGTACCAGTACTGTTATTTACCAAGTAAACAGGACTGAAAAAGAATACTTAAAAACTTCACCAAAATATACTGTAGAGAGATTAGAATTTACAGAGGAAATAGTAGGAGAAAGAAAGAAAAAAACTTTTTATGTTGATAATCCTGCACCAGATGGAAACCCTCTTGTTATTCTATCTTTTGGTAAAGAAAGAGTAGTAATAAATATGGGCTTTTTAGATTATGATGTTGTGAAGATTTCAAAAAAGCCAATACCAATGAATTTTAAAACCTTGTATAATGAGGAAGCAACAGAATATAAGGAATTTGCTTATACTCCAAATATGAAGAGGCCAATATCAATTATAGATCCAGAAACAACAGAAGAAATTAAGCCAATTTTATATTTTGATGAGGAAACAAGGGAAGTAAAAGGAAAATGTAAATTAAAACCTTATAAAAAGTATTTTGCTTTTGAGGTAAGATCAGATAATAAGAAAAGTAATTTTTCTTAATTGAAAGGGGAATTAATAATGAGTGAAGATACTGCTAGACCTTCAAATGAAGGTAGTGGAAAGAGAATGACTGGAAATGAAATGAGAGTTGAACATGTTACAGATGAAGATGTAACAAAGGCTTATGAAAATAATGGATATGGTGATTTAAGAGTTGTATCAGCTGATCCTTTAATAATAGATCCAGATAAAGAAAACACTGTAAGTGGAACATCAGGCAATGGTTCTAATAATGCAGGAGGAATAGTAAAAGTTGAAAATACAGCAGAGCAAAACTTAAATGAAATTGCAAAAGGAAATTATGTTTCAATGCCTGTAAGACCACAAAATGAACAAGTAAAAAATAATAGAAAAAATGCAAAAGCTAATAAAGCAAAAGAAAATAGAGCAAAAGAAGATAATAGTGGTTTAGAAAAATAAGATATAAATAAAATTTAAACTGAAAAAATTTACTTAAGAAAAGGTGAATTAAATGGGTTTTTTTGAGAAACTAAAAAGAGCAATAACAAAAATAAAAGGGAAATTAATTGTAAGTGCAATACTTGTATTAGTAATAATAATATGGGCAATTGCACCTTTTAGTGTTGCGATAAAACAAGGATTTGATGGTATACCAGAAGAATTAAAAGTGGATTTAAATATTGGTTTAGAAGATATACCAGAAAAAACAGGTGATGGATTTTCATGGGATATATTTCTAACTCAATTAGGAGTATATATTACTAGACCTTGGACTGCTTTAGGATTAGCTATTGCAGGAAACTATGGATATGGAAGAGTGTTCGGATATGTACTTCCATATTTTCTAGGTTTTTATGGATTGTTTGTTTTAATTGGAATTGCAAAAGCATTTCCAAAGCATGAATATGATGATATTGAGCATGGATCTAGTGACTGGAGTGAAAACGGTGAGCAATATAAAGTTTTAAGCAAATCAAGAGGTATTGTATTAGCAGAAAAGAACTATTTGCCAGTTGATAAAAGAGGAAATGTTAATGTTCTTGTTGTCGGTGGTTCTGGTGCTGGTAAATCTGCTTCTTATGTTATACCAAATGCACTTCAACTTTTAGGTTCTTATGTATTTACAGATCCAAAAGGAGAATTATATGATAAAACAGCAGGATATTTTAAAGAAAAAGGATATGCTGTTAAGGTTTTAAACTTAGTTCACCCACAAAACAGTGATGGCTACAATCCACTTCATCATATAAATAACGAAATAGATGTTGACGTTATTGCGAATACAATTGTAAAAGGCCAAGGAGAAGGAAAAAGTTCAGATCCATTTTGGGATGATATGGCAGAAATGCTAATGAAAGCATTGATTTACTATTTAAAAGCAGTAAGACCACCAGAGGAGCAAAGTTTGGCTAGCTGTTCAGAATTAGTTAGAACTGCTAATAATAACGGTGGAGATAATTTACTTACAAACTTGATGAATCAATTACCTTATGATCATCCAGCAAGAATGTATTATAAAAATATTGAAATGTTACCAGAAAAGACATTTGGCTCTGTATTGGGAACTTTACAATCAAAATTAGGTAAGTTTGATTCAAGAGAAATAGCAGAAGTTACTTCTACTGATACAATTGACTTTACTGAAATTGGTAAAACTAAAACAGCAGTATTTGTTATTTCATCAGATACACATACAGCATATGATTTCTTACTTACAATATTCTTCTCACAGATGATACAACAATTATATGATTTTGCAGATTTAAATGGCGGTGCTTTACCAATTCCTACATACTTTATACTTGATGAGTTTGCAAATATCGGACATATACCAGATTTTGATAAGAAGATATCTACATCTAGAAGTAGAAAAATTTCATTTAGTGTAATTTTACAAAATTTAGACCAATTAGAGGCAGTTTATAAAGAAGCACACGAAACAATAATGGGTAACTGTGATACTCACTTGTTCTTGGGTTCAAACTCACAGAAAACAGTTGAATACTTTTCTAAGGCATTAGGTGAGAAGACAATTTCAAGAGATAGTGTTTCTGTAAACAAAGATAGAGAAGATTGGAAACAAGGAAAAAGTGAATCAGACCAAATTATGGCGAGAGCTTTACTTACACCAGATGAATTAAGAAGATTGGACAATGATATCTGTATAATTTATGAAAAAGGTATTAAGCCAATTAAAGCTAATAAATATTATTATTTTAAATATCCAGAGGGAAAATTAGTTAATAGATATAAATCAGATCATAATGATATACAAGTTGACAGAGGGGTATGGAGAAAATATAATCCGTATCAACCATATGAAGAAGGTCAAGACTCAAATGGTGGAAAAGCCCAAACTTTGGAATCATTAGATGATTTGTTTGAAGAGAAAAATGAACAAAAAGAAGAAACTAGCAAAAAACCTGAAGTTGTAAATACAAATACGGAAAAGAATACAGAGGAAAACAATAAGGAAGAATTAACAGATATTCAAAAAGAGCTGGAAGCAAAATTTGATGAATTATTTGGAACAATAGACGAATAGTATTAAAATAGCAAATGATATCAATTATCATTTGCTATTTTTTGGCGAAAAAAGTTTGAAATATATACGAACAAATTTTCATAAAATATTGACTGAACAAATTAGGTATGATAAAATTTACTACATTAGAAAATTAATTTACGTTTGAATATACTAAAACAAAAGAAAGAAGTGAATAAAATAATGAAATTTGTACATATAGCGGACTTACATTTAGACAGTCCATTTACAAATTTAAGTGAAAAAGGAAATTTAGGCAATATAAGAAGATTAGAGCAAAGAAATGCAATAAAAAAAGTAATAGGATATTGTAAAGAGAATAATGTTGATTACTTATTTATAGCAGGAGACTTATACGAAGAAAATTATATTCGAAAAACATCTATAGATTATATTAATTCCTTATTTAAGGAAATTCCAGAAACTAAAATATTTATAACACCAGGGAATCATGACCCATATATAAAAAACTCTATATATGAAACATATAACTTTGCTGAAAATGTTCATATATTTAAAAAATCAATAATTGAAAAATATGAAGATGAAAATGTAAATATATACGGTTCAGCTTTTACAGACTTTTATGAACAAGAATCTCCTATAGATAATTTGCAACACATAGAGTTAAATGGAAAAACTAATTTTTTAATAATGCATTGTGATTTGAATGGTGCAAAAGACAAGGATGGTTTTTCTTATAATGCTGTTCTAGAATCTAATCTTGCAAATTTAAAATTTGATTATTGTGCATTGGGGCATATACATAAAAATAATTTTGAAAATGGAAGAAGAATAATATATCCTGGTTCTTTAATTTCATTAGGATTTGATGAACTTGGAGAACATGGAATGGTTGTTGGAGAATTGGCAAACGGAGAGTTATCAACTAAGTTTGTACCAGTAGATGAAAGAAAATTTCAAGAGTTAGAAGTGAAAATTGATGAATTTAATACACAAGAAGAATTAGTTGAGTATATTAATAATTTGGCTTTAGAAGAAAAAGTAATGTATAAAATTATTCTTGTAGGAAATAGAAATTTTGAAATTAATACTTATGATATACTAAAATTGTTGAATCAAAATAATGTACTTAAAGTAAAAGATAAAACAAAGATTGGATATGATATAGAAAAATTGTCAAAAGAGAACAGTTTGAGAGGAATATATATCAAAAAACTTTTAGAAAAATCAGAAAATGGTGAATATTCTCAAGAGGAAATTGAAAAAGCAATAGAATTAGGATTAGAAGTCATGTAGGAGGGATACAAAGGTTGAAAATAAATAAAATAAAAATAAATGGTTTTGGAAAAATTTCTCAAAAGGAAATTGAGCTTGATGATAACATAAATATAATTTCTGGAAATAATGAGGCTGGAAAATCAAGTTTATTAAAATTTATTTCATGTATGTTTTATGGGGCTTCAAAGAATAAAAATGGGAAGGAAATATCTGATTTTGATAAATATAAACCATGGCATACAGAGGAATTTTCAGGGAAAATACAGTATACATTAGACGATGGCAAACAATATGAAGTTTATAGAGATTTTAAAAAGAAAAATCCAGTTATATATGATAATAATCAGCAGGATATCTCAAAAGATTTTGAGATTGATAAATTAAGAGGAATAGAGTTTTTTACAGAACAAACTGGAATTGATGAAGAAACATTTTTCAACACAGCAATATCTGAACAAGAAGGAACAAGATTAAGTAAAAATGGACAAAATGGAATAATTCAAAAACTTAGTAATATGGCTTCAACTGGAGATGACAATATTTCATATAAAAAGTCTTTTGATAGATTGTCTAAAATGCAAATTGAAAAAGTTGGTACAGAGAGAAGTAGTCAAAGACCATTAAATATAATAACAAATAAAATAAATGAATTAAATGTAAAGAGAAAAGCATTACAAAATACAATTGATACTATGCAAAATAGTATTTCTTCAAAAGACACATCTGAAAAAGAGTTAATTGAAGAGAAAGAAAAGAATAATTTCTTAAAAAACTTGAAATCAAATTGTGAAAATAATAGAATTAAAATTGCTGAAGTAAATGTTAATAAAAATTTAGAAAAAGAATATGAAGAAAAGATAGAATTTTTAAATGAAAAAATTGATGAAAATGCTGAAAGTAATATAAAAAAGAAAAAAATTAATTTTATACCATATTATATTGTTTCAGTTATTTTTGTAATATTAGGAATTGCTTTATATATTTTATTGAGAAATGTAGTTTATAGTGCTATCTGTTTAATTCCTGTTATAATTTGTATAGGAATAGCCGTTTTTAAAAATATTAAAAACCAAAAAGAGATTAAAGCAAAAATAGATGAATTATCTGATATAAGAAATAATATTTCAAAAGAAATAAAAATATTGACAGAAACAAAAGAAAATAAAAAGAAAGAATACGAGCAAAAATACAATGATCTAATGAATGAAATTGAGGCAAATAAAGATAAGCTTAAAAAAGAATATATCAGCAAAGTAAATGCAAATTATGTATTAGAAGCTTTAGAATATTCATATGAAGAAATAAGTCAAGAGCTTGAAGATAATGAAAATCGAATTCATACATTAGAATTTAAGTTACATACAATAAGAAGTGATATAGAGAGCTTAAATACACAAATAGAAGAATGTACACAGGTAGAAGAAGAGATAGAAATAGCTGTTTCAGAAAGAGATAATTTATTGAAACTTAATAATTCCTTTGAACTTGCAAAAGAATGTTTACAATCAGCATATGAAGAAGTAAAACAAAGCATTAGTCCAAAATTTACTAAAAACCTTGGAAATACAATAAAAACAATTTCAAATAGCAAATATGTTAATGTAAAATTGAATGATATAGATGGACTAGTTGCTGAAGTTGAAACTGGTGAATATTTACCAATCAATAGATTAAGTACTGGAACAATAGATCAAATGTATTTAGCATTACGATTAAGTGCTCTATCAGAAATAAGTAATGAAAAAATGCCAATTATATTAGATGAAACTTTTGCATATTTTGATGATGAAAGATTATGTAATATTTTGCAATATATTAAAGAAGAATATTCAGAATATCAAATATTAATTTTTACTTGTTCAGATAGAGAAAAAGAAGCATTAGATAAAGTTGGAATAAAATATAATATTTGTAAAATGTAAAATTAAATCCTTAATTATAGTTTATACTTAAAATTATAGTTAGGGATTTTATGATAAGTTGATAAAAAATGCTTTAAATAGCCTAAAAATAGGGGGTTGTACAATAAAAGAATATATGATATAATATTCTAGCAAATTAAAGAAAAGGAAGTTTTTGTATGTTTCAAAAATTAGAAGATGTTGAAAAGAGATATGAGGAATTAAACAAATTGATAAGTGATCCTGATATGATTTCAAAACAAGATGAATGGAGAAAATTAATGAAAGAACATAGCAGCATTGAAGATGTTGTTATGAAATACAGAGAATATAAAAAAGTTTCACAAGATTTAGAAGAAGCAAAAGAAATGCTTAACGATCCAGATTTAAAAGAACTTGCAGAAAGTGAAATGCTATCTGCAAAAGAAAAATTGCCTAAAATAGAAGAAGAATTAAAAGTTCTTTTAATTCCAAAAGATCCTAATGACGATAACAATGTTATTTGTGAAATCAGAGCTGGTGCAGGTGGTGAAGAAGCAGCTTTATTTGCTGGAACTTTATTTAGAATGTATTCAATGTATGCAGAGAGAAAGCATTTTAAAATAGATATCATGTATGAGAATGCGACTGAACTTGGAGGATATAAAGAAATTTCTTTTATGATAACAGGAAAAGGTGCATATAGTAGATTTAAGTTTGAAAGTGGAGTTCATAGAGTACAAAGAGTACCAGATACTGAAAGTAGTGGTAGAATTCATACTTCAACAGTTACAGTAGCAGTTCTTCCAGAAGTAGAAGATGTAGAGATTGAAATAAATCCAGCTGATGTAAAAATGGAAGTATTTAGAGCTTCAGGTGCTGGTGGACAGCATGTTAATAAAACATCATCAGCTGTTCGTTTAATACATGAACCAACAGGATTAGTTGCAGAATGTCAAACAGAAAGATCACAACTTCAAAATAGAGAATATGCTATGAAAATGCTTCGTTCAAGGTTATACCAAATAGAAAAAGAAAAACAGGATAAAGAAGTTGCAAATGCAAGAAAAAGTCAAGTAGGTTCAGGAGATAGAAGTGAAAAAATAAGAACATATAACTATCCACAAGGAAGAATAACTGATCATAGAATTGGATTGAGTATATTCCAATTTGAAAACTTTTTAAATGGTGACTTAGATGAAATGATTGACAATTTAATTGCAACAGATCAAGCAGAGAAACTAAAAGGTGATCAAGAAAGCTAATTATAAATAAATTTATTAAAGATTTATATAATTAAAATACATAAAAAATAGAACAAATCATATATTGTAACAAAAAGGAGAATAGTATGAATAATATTAGTGAGATTACAATGTATGGTTTGTTTTTTGGTATGATAGGTACAACTTTAGGTGGAATTCTAGGTGCAGTTTTTAAGGTAAAGTCTAATAAGTTTTTGAGTTTTATTTTAGAATTTGCAGCAGGGCTAATGACAGCAGTTATTTGTTTTGATTTAATACCAGAATCATTAGAGATTGTATCAATTACTTTATGCATATTTGGAGTGCTACTTGGTGTTATTTCAATGATTTTTTGTGATAAATTGGTAAATAAGGTATATTCTAAAAAAGAAAATGAAAATAGTTTATTAAAAACGGGAATTATAATATGCATAGGATTAGCAATACATAATTTCCCAGAGGGATTAGCAATTGGTTCTGGTTTTGATGCTTCTCAAAAATTAGGGTTGTCATTAGCAATTGCAATTGCACTTCATGATATACCAGAAGGTATGTCAATAGCAGTACCGATGAAGAATGGTGGATATAGTAAAGCAAAATCAATAATTTTAACAGCTATTTCAGGACTTACAACAGGAATAGGAGCATTTTTTGGAGCTATAATAGGTAATATATCTCTAAATTTAATTGGAATTTCTTTAGCATTTGCAGCAGGTGCAATGCTTTATATAGTTTCTTGTGAACTAATACCAGAATCAAATAGATTATATAAAGGAAGAATGGGAAGTTTAGGAAATATATTAGGTTTGATAATAGGAATGTTTACTCAATTTATAAAATAAAAAAACACCATATTAGGTGTTTTTATTCTATTCTTCTAATTTTACTCTTTTTCCAGAGTCATTATATTCTAAAATCATTTTCTTTTGATAAGGTATTAATGAAATAAAAGAAACAACTAAAGATAGTTCCAAAATAATAGCACTTGCAAGAGTTTGATTTTTCTTCTCATTATAATCAGCTAACATTTCATTTGTTAAATTTGAAGTAAAATTTTCTGAAAATACAGTACTATATGTTTGAGATGCAATATCAATAGATTTTCTTTCATTTGATAATTTTAGCATTAGTAAACTATTTGAAATAATAACTAATACAATAACACAAATTAAGAAAAATAAGTTCATTTTTGATGTTATTTTAGGCAATTCTTCATTTGATTCTGTTTTACACTTATTAAATAAATCTGAAGTACTAAGTCTGCAAATTGAGTGAATTGAAAAATATAAAATAAAAGCAAACAGTAAAGGTAATGAAAAAGCTAGTACTTTTTGATTTGCATTTGGTATATTATAAACAAATGTATTAACTACTAAAGCTATAGTAAATAATAAAAATCCTATAACGATTCCATAAGATACAAAACCTGTAATTAAAGCTTTTACAACAGTTTTGGCAGGAATTATTTTTTTCTCTTCTGTTATTTCCATAATTTCCTCCTAAGTATATAAAAATCTATTAAAATAATAACATATACGATAAAAATAGACAATAGATTTGTAAAAATTATTCCTTTTTTGGAAGTTTTATGTTACAATTTTCAATATGTTTAAAATGAATTTTATGATTAACACTAAATAATTTGAATATAGTTTGTCAATTGTAAATAAAAGTAATTGACTAATTATATAAAAACATATATAATGCATACAAACATAAGTTCTTGATGTTAGGAGAGAAAAATGGGATTATTAGATGAATTAAATGATAAACAATATGATGCTGTTGTTAATACAGAAGGTCCTTGCTTAGTTATAGCAGGTGCTGGTAGTGGAAAAACTAAAGTATTAACACATAAGATAGCATATTTAATAGATGAAAAAGATGTTAAGCCTTGGAATATACTTGCTATTACTTTTACTAATAAAGCTGCAAATGAAATGAAAGACAGAGTTGAAAAACTTGTTGGAGATATTGCAAAAGATATGTGGATTGGTACATTCCATGCAATATGTGTAAGAATACTTAGAAAATTTATTGATAGATTAGGATTTGAAAGTTCTTTTGTTATTTTTGATACATCTGATCAAAAGACAATGGTTAAACAAATAATAAAATCACAAGACTTAGATGATAAAATATTTTCAGATAAATCTGTTTTATATGAAATAAGTAATGCAAAAAACGAAATGCTAGATCCTGCAGCTTATGCTGTAAGAGCAAATGGCGATTTTAGAAAAGAAAAAATTGCAGATATATATAGAATTTATCAAAAAAGATTAAAAGAAAATAATGCAATTGATTTTGATGATATAATCAATTTTACAATTCAAATTTTAATGGATAATCCAGATATTTTAGAATATTATACAGAAAAATTTAGATATGTATTAGTTGATGAGTATCAGGATACAAATAAAGCACAATTTACATTAGTTACTTTGCTTGCTTCAAAATATGGAAATATAACAGTTGTTGGAGATAATGACCAAGGTATATATTCTTTTAGAGGTGCTGATATAAGTAATATTTTAAATTTTGAAAAGGATTTTCCAGGTACTAAAATTATTAAATTAGAGCAAAATTATAGATGTACACAAAACATTTTAAATGCAGCTAATGCCGTAATTAAAAACAATGAAACAAAATATGAGAAAAAATTATGGACTAAAAATGAAGAAGGAAATCTTCCAAAAGTATATAGAGGAAATGATGAATATGATGAAGCTAACTATGTAGTAAATCAAATAGAACATTTAAAGCTTTCTGAACATTATAATTATTCTGACTTTGCTGTGTTATATCGTATGAACTCACAATCTCGTAGTATAGAGGATATTTTAAGAAGAGAAGATGTACCATATAAAATTGTTGGTGGTTTAAAATTCTATGAAAGAAAAGAAATTAAAGATATAATTGCCTATTTAAGATTGATTCAAAATACAGCAGATAATTTGAGTTTAACAAGAATTATAAATGAACCTAAAAGAGGGGTTGGAAAAACAAGTTTAGACAATATCGAGTCAATAGCCACTTCTAATGGAATTTCAATGTTTGAAGTAATTAAAAGAGCTGATGAATTTGGATTATCCAGAGTTTTTTCAAATACAAGAGAATTTATTAGTACAATAGAAGAATTAAGACAAGAAAAAGATAATACAAAGGTTTCAGAACTTATTAAGAAAACTTTACAACTAACAGGGTATACAGCTTCATTAGAAAATGAAAATACAGTTGAGGCAGAAAATAGAATTGAAAACTTAGATGAATTTTTAACAGTTGCTATTGAATTTGAAGAAGAATCTGCAGAAAATTCATTAAGTGAATTTTTGGAAGGAATCACTTTAAGTTCTGACTTAGATGGAGTAGAAGATACAGATAATTCAGTAACTTTAATGACATTACATAGTGCAAAAGGTCTAGAATTTCCAGTTGTATTTTTAGTTGGAATGGAAGAAGGAATTTTCCCTGGATATAAATCAATTGGCGAACCAAAGGAATTAGAAGAAGAGAGAAGACTTTGTTATGTTGGTATCACAAGGGCAAAGCAACAATTGTTTATGACTTGTGCAAAACAAAGAACAATATTTGGTTCAACAAGTTGCAATGGTGTATCTAGATTTTTGAAAGAAATTCCAGCTAATATGTTAGATGGATATGAAGATGCAATTAAGCCACAAAATGATAATAGATTTTCAAGCAATGATAGATATGAATGGAGCTATGGAAACAGCAGAGCTGGTAGTGGTTATGGAGGATATACTAAAGACTATGGTAGTGTTACATCTTATAAAGATAATAGTGTGGCAGCAAAATCAAATTCAACAATAAGCTCTGGATTTAAGTTTAGAACAGCAGAAAACTTCTTAAATAATTTAGGACAAACTAAAAAAGGAAATGATGTTGATTTAAGTGGTTATAAATCAGGAGTAAAGGTATTCCATAAAAAATTTGGTGAAGGAATAATTAACAGTGTAGAAACTGAAGGTGAAGATTTAAAGGTAGATATAAGTTTTGAAAAAGTTGGACATAAAAGATTAATGGCAAAATTTGCAGGATTAGAGATAATCGATTAATAAAAAATATAATACATAAAAAAAGAAAATCAGCAGAGAAACTGATTTTCTTTTTTTAATATATAAATAATAAATATGTTAAAGACTTTATTGAATAAGCTCATCATCATTACTTTTTTCGTCATTTTTATTAGTACGATTATCTGAAGAATTTGGCTGACCTATTGTTATAGAAGTTCTTGCTCGTTTATCTTTAGCTTCCATTTTTGACATAGCATTATGTTCCAAACGATTGCCTTCATTATTAACTTTCCATTGATCAAATGGACTAAATGGTTTACTTTTTTTCTCTTGTTCTGTTTTTTGTTGAGTGGTAATCTTTTTATCTGTTGCATTTGGTGTTTCGTTAATCTCTTCTTTTGATGAAGTAGATATTACAGTTGCTGCATTTTTAACAGGTTCTTTATTAGTTCTTCCTAAAGTTGTAATACTTTTAGTAACATTTGTTATTTTATCACCAATAGAACGAATTGTTGACATTATTGATGATTTTCTATCGTAATCTTCTAAGCTCATATTTGTATGTTTAGCTTTAGTAGCAGTAGGATCTGGTAATGCTTTTTGAGTAAAGCGTTTAAATAAATTTGAAATGCCATTTCTTATATTTTCAAATAGATTCTTTTTGGCTGGAACTTCCATAATATAAGTATCTTGTTGCTCTTTGTTTTCAGACATCGGTTCAGTTTGAGTTTTTTCAGCTTCAGAAGGCTTATGTAGAGTAGAATCTTTTGGATTTGTAATCTCCTGATATATAGAATTAGGTCTTATAGTAGCAAATGAATTATCGACTTGTGAATCAAAAGACGCGAAATCATCAGTCATGTTAATTACGTTTTCTTGTTTTTCAAAATCTTCACTTTGAATATATATAGGCTGGTCTTTAGCAGGATCTTCGATTGATTCCATAATGTTTTGAAGAGTGCCTTCTAACTCCATATCACTAAAATCAATGTCTTGTGTTTTTGAATTTAACTGATTTCTTATAAAAAGTATAAATTCATTTGTTTTTTCAGGTGATAGTTTTTCAAGATTAACTTTTCCTTGCTGTTGAAGTTCATCTATTTTTTTTGCAATTAGAATATTTTTTTTTCTTTCCTCAGGATCTGAGTTTACAATTATATCTAACATTTCTTTTTGCTTTTCTGTAGTTTCATTTCTAACACGAGTTTCTAAAAAATTAGCAACGTCTTTAGGAGTTCTAAAGTTTCCATGCTGTTCAGTTCTTGCAAACAACCATAATGTTTGCATAAAACAATCTAAATCATGTATATCTTTTAAACCAAACAATACAGCTGTTGAAACATTATTATTTTTATCTTTTGGATCTACTATATGTTTATTAAATTTTTGAACAACATAATT
Source organism: uncultured Clostridia bacterium (assembly GCA_934140005.1). Classification (GTDB taxonomy): domain Bacteria; phylum Bacillota; class Clostridia; order TANB77; family CAG-508; genus Scatovivens. The sequence continues at coordinate 30,337 of CAKPBB010000001.1, read as the reverse complement.
TTGATCTTTTTCATCAAAATTCAATATTGTTGCAAAACGCATAAAAATTTGTGTACGCTGTTCAATAGTATAATTTTTAAGATTTTCTAAAGATAGATTTTCTAAATTTTCTAATCTATTTTGTTGATGTTGCTGATGTAATTTTAATTCCTCAATTTTTTGCTGTTTAGCCTGTTGGAATTCAATTACATTATTTTCAACTTTTTGTACGAAATTTGTCAAGCTTGTTGGGTTTTGGAGAATTGTAGTAGAATTTGCAGCTGTTAAAGCTCGATACAAAGAGGCGTAAAAAATAGGCGCAGTATCCTTATCTAATTTTGTTGTATTTAAAACTTGAAGCAAATCATTTGTAGATTTTTTTCCAAAGTTTGCTTCGATATTCTGTTCTAACTGAGATAAAGACATTTCGCCAACATTATTTAAATTAGCCATAACATTACTCCAAAATATATTATAATCTAATGATAGTATATAAATATTTGCAAAAAACTACAATAACAACAGTGTTACAATAAAAATACAAATTAGTTACAATGTAAATTTTCACGAAAGTACAAAGAATTACTAAATTTTACTAATGGGTTGTTTAATTATGTAAATTATGTTATAATATGAAAGTAATCTAAAAAAGGAGATTAAAATATGGATAGTAAAAAAATTGATACACTAGCAGACATACAAAAGATAGAAGATCTAAATGTAGCAAATGTTCACCGAGTATATGAATTTTTTACAACAGATGAAGATGGAAATAAATTGACATCAAAAAGCGACCCTAAAAAGAACTTGATGGTAAAAGTGGAATTATGTGAAAAACCAGTTCCAGAATATCCAGAAGTATATATGGAGATTGTAAAAGCAACACAAGCAAGTCGTGTAGTATCAAAACTTATAAGACAATTAAAAGTTGTTTTTTTCAACAAGGGGTTAAAACCAGAAGATCCTGATTATTATAGAGGAGTTCCTGTAGATTTTTTTAGATACAAATGTCCAGATGGAACTAATGTTTCTAAAGTTTTGCGCAAAAGTCAAACAGATCCAAAAGGAAAAATTGAATATGCAACTTTATGGGCTGATCCAAATAATACAGATGCTTTAATAGAACTATTATATATGGCAAGAGCGACTGAACTTATGGAACCATTAATGGTTAGAAATAGAGATGGAAAAAATATTTTTGGAATAGACTTAACTAAAGGGATTTTCCCAGGAATGATTCCTTTAATGAGTGAGGCTACAAAAGCAAATTTGGAAAAGCTTATGTCACAAAGAATGAATGGTTCAACACCAAAACAAACTAGACCAGAAACTCATGGAGAAAGATAATAAATTTATTAAATAAATATAAAACAGATTGCAAATTTTTTGTAGTCTGTTTTTTTGCATCAATTTGCAAATAATAGTTTGCAATAATTGCATATTTATAGTATAATCAAATAGTTATATAAAGGAGGAATCAAAATGTTAAGTGCAAATGGCGTAACACTAAGATTTGGAAAAAGAGTATTATTTGAAGATGTAAATATTAAATTTACAAAAGGTAATTGCTATGGAATTATAGGAGCAAATGGTGCTGGAAAATCAACTTTCTTAAAAATCCTATCAGGTGAAATAGAACCTAATAAGGGAGAAGTTGTTTTAGATAAAGGAGAAAGAATTTCTATTTTAAAGCAAGACCATTTTGCTTTTGAAGGTTATACATTATTAGATACAGTTATGATGGGAAACACAGAGCTATATCGTATTATGAAGGAAAAAGATGCTATATATAGTAAGCCAGATTTTTCAGAAGAAGATGGAATGAAAGCAGCAAAATTGGAAGAAAGATTTGCTGAATTAGATGGATGGAATGCTGAATCAGATGCAGCTAAGATGCTTAATGATTTAGGAATCGAAGCAGATATGCATTATAAGTATATGAGTGAAATTGAAGCAAAAGATAAGGTAAAAGTTTTATTAGCTCAAGCTTTATTTGGAAATCCAGATGTATTATTATTAGATGAGCCTACAAACGATTTGGATTTAAAAACAATCAATTGGTTACAAGATTTCTTAATTGATTTTGAAAATACAGTAATAGTAGTATCACATGATAGATATTTTTTAAATAAGGTTTGTACTTATATTGCTGATGTTGATTTTGGAAAAATAAAATTATATCCAGGAAACTATGATTTCTGGTATGAATCAAGCCAATTAGCATTAAAACAAATGAAAGAAGCAAATAAGAAAAAAGAAGAGAGAATTAAAGAATTACAAGAATTTATTGCAAGATTTAGTGCTAATGCTTCAAAGTCAAAACAAGCAACTTCTAGAAAAAAATCATTAGAGAAAATTGAGTTAGATGAAATTAAACCATCTAATAGAAAATATCCATATATTGATTTTAAACCAGATAGAGAACAGGGAAAAGAAGTTTTAGAAGTAAAGAATTTAACAAAAACAATCAATGGAGAAAAGATCTTAGATAATTTAAGCTTTACAATAAAAAGAGAAGATAAAGTTGCATTATTATCAGATAATGAAATTGCTAAAACTGTATTATTCCAAATATTAGCAGGAGAATTAGAACCAGATTCTGGTGAAATAAATTTTGGAACAACAATATCTGTTGATTATTTCCCAAAAGATAATAATTATTTATTCCAAGAAAGAATGAGTATTGTTGACTGGTTAAGACAATATTCAAAAGACCCAGATGAGACTTATGTTAGAGGATTTTTAGGAAGAATGTTATTTTCTGGTGAGGAAGCTTTGAAAGATGTAACAGTTCTATCTGGTGGAGAAAAAGTTAGATGTGTTTTGTCAAAGCTTATGCTTTCTGGTGCAAACTTCTTAATGTTTGATGAACCTACAAATCATTTAGACATGGAAAGTATCACAGCATTAAATGAAGGTATGAAAAAATATAAAGGAATCATGATATTTACTTCACACGACCATCAATTGATGCAAACTGTTGCAAATAAAATAATTGATATTTCAAATAATGAAGTAGTTATCCGTGAATGTACTTATGATGAATATTTAGAAGAACAATCAAAATAGTTGGTTAAATAAAAGTGGAAAACATATTGTTCTTCCACTTTTGTTATATAATAGGAAAGCGCTTTGCACTTCCTATTATATAAAAGCTTCGCTAAACAATGTACAGAAAATTTACTAAAAGAGAAAATATACAATCGGAGATTATTGAGTTTATGAATAAAAAAGAACTAAAAAAACATGCTGTTACGAAAAAAAGATTAAAAGCTATATTAGCATTAAGAAAAAATAAAAAATATGACAAAATATATCAGCTATATGGAAGAACAATTTACAATTTGGCGACTCCAAGTAAAATAAGGAAGCGAGAAGTCGAAAGATTGATGGATGAAGGGCGCTTTGAAGAAATTTATGCTAAATTTGGTAAAACAAAATATGTTGAAAATTTAGATGAGATGTACGAAACTGATATATATAATGAAACTGGTAAGAAGCCAGATATATTTAAAAAATTAAAATTTTTATTAGTAAATAAAATTATGCCTATTACTATGGCTAGCACTGTATTTTTTCCAACAGCAACTGTTGCTGCAACAGAAATTAACACTAGAAAAATGAAATCAGAAAATGCAATTCAATATGCTGAAGAAATTGAAAATTACGATAAAAAAATTGAAAAGTATGCACAAAAAGTAAATTCAATGCATTTATCAGACATTCAAATATTTATGAAAGTTATGTCTGATATGTGGAAAGAAATTGATGGATATGCTACTCCAAAAGAGTATGATGTTATGGGGTTTTGGCGTTTAAGTCTGAATGAAGAAGGAGTAGGAGTTTGTAGAAATTTCTCAGATGATATAACTGCAAAACTTAATGCAATAAATCCTAAATACAATGCTAGAAATGTAGTTGTATATATGGGAGAAGAAGAGTATAATTTAGCAAACATAGATAGAAATATAATTCAAAATAATAATACAGTTGCAAGTAATGATGAACAAGAGAACTCTAACGAGGAAGAAGAAATAGATATTACTAAGTTTTTTGGTAATCATGCTGTAACAGCTGTTGATATTCCAGAACAAAATATAACTTTGATATTAGATCCAACCAATCCAGGAATTGGTGTTTTTAAAGATGGACAAATTTATATGTTTTCTACGCCAGATGGAAAGGGTATCCAAACTAAGGCTTTAGGGCAATTATTATTTATAGGTGCTGATAAATTAGCAAATTTAATGGTAACAGAGGTAGAGAGTTTTTTAAATGGTAGTCAAATTAGTTTAGTAGAACTAGAAGAAATGTATGGCACAGATGCTCAAAACAAGGCTTTAGAACAACTTGAAAATAGAGAACACTTTATGGATGATTTTATAGAAAAAGTGAAAATTGATCATAAAAAAGTTTTAGCTAATACGAATAGTAAGTTAAGGCTACAAGATATAAAAGAAAATGCACAAAAATCACAAGAAAGGGAGTAAAAATTTTGAATCAGATTTATAAAAAGATAGCAGATGAATTAAATATAAGAGAATCACAAGTAGAAGCTACAGTAAAACTTATTGATGATGGTAATACAATTCCATTTATAGCACGTTATAGAAAAGAAGTGACTGGAAACCTAAGTGATGAAATTTTAAGAGATTTAGGAGAAAGATTAACTTATTTAAGAAATCTAGAAAAAAGAAAAGAAGAAATAGTTAGATTGATTGATGAACAAGGAAAATTAACTGATGAATTAACAACTAAAATAGCTTCAACAATGGTATTATCAGAATTAGAAGATATTTATAGACCATATAAACCAAAGAAAAGAACAAAGGCGACTATTGCCAAAGAAAAAGGATTAGAACCGTTAGCAAATATAATTTATTTACAAGCTGAAAAAAGAAATATTTTTGAAGTTGCAAAAGAATTTATAAATGAAGAAAAAGGTGTAAAAAGTGAAGAAGACGCTATTCAAGGCGCATTAGAGATAATTGCTGAAAATATAGCAGATAATGCTGATTACAGAAAGAAGATTAAATCATTTTGCTTTAGAGAAGCTGTAATTACTTCTAAAAATGCAAAAGAAGAGAAATCACCTTATGAAATGTATTATGATTATAAAGAGCCAATTTTAAAAATTCCAAGCCATAGAATTTTAGCAATAAATAGAGGAGAAAAAGAAGAGTTTTTAAAAGTAAAAATTGAAAAGCCAGATGACAAAATTTTAGATTATTTGAAAAAACAAATAATTAAAGACTATAAGAGTCAATTTAATGAATTGCTAACTAATGCAATAGAAGATTCATATAAAAGACTTATTGAACCATCTATTGAAAGAGAAATTCGTAATGACTTAACAGAACGTTCAGAAGAAAAAGCTATTAAAGTTTTTGGAAAAAATGCTAAACAATTATTACTTCAACCACCAATAAAAGGAATGACAGTTATGGGGTTTGACCCAGCATATAGAACAGGCTGTAAAATTGCAGTAATAGATCAAACTGGAAAATTACTAGCTACAACGACAGTTTATCCAACAGAGCCCCAAAACGACATAGATGGGGCAAAAAAAGAATTAAAAGCTTTAATAAATAAATTTAGCATTAACATGATTGCAATTGGAAATGGGACAGCCTCACGTGAATCAGAGGCATTTGTATCACAACTAATAAAAGAAGTTGATAAAGAACTATATTATGCAATAGTTAGTGAAGCTGGTGCTTCTGTATATTCAGCATCAAAGTTAGCAACTGAAGAATATCCAGACATAAATGTTTCATTAAGAGGAGCTATCTCAATAGCAAGAAGATTACAAGATCCATTATCTGAATTAGTAAAAATAGATCCAAAAGCAATTGGAGTAGGACAATATCAACATGATGTAAATCAAAAGAAATTATCTGAAAGTTTGACTGGTGTGGTTGAAGATGCAGTAAATTCAGTTGGAGTTGATATAAATACAGCAACACCATCTTTATTAAGTTATGTTTCTGGAATAAATGGAACAATTGCAAAGAATATTGTAAAATATAGAGATGAAAATGGTGAAATAAAACAAAGAAAAGATTTATTAAAAGTACCAAAACTAGGTCAAGCTGCTTTTAAACAATGTGCAGGATTTATAAGAGTATTGGATGGAAAAAATCCATTAGAAGTTACAGCAGTTCACCCAGAAAGTTATGAAGTTGCAGAAAAGTTATTAACAAGTTTAGGATATTCTGTGGATAACCTAAAAGATAAAAGCAAATTAGAGGAAATAAAAAATGCTTTAGAGAAAGTTGATATTACTAAAAAAGCAGAAGAATTAAATGTTGGTTCTCTAACATTAAAAGATATTATTGAAGAATTATCAAAACCAGGTAGAGATCCTAGAGAAGAGTTACCAAAACCAATTTTAAGAAGTGATGTTTTGAAATTTGATGACTTACAAGAGGGAATGGAACTTACAGGAACTGTAAGGAATGTTATTGATTTTGGAGCATTTGTTGATATTGGTGTTAAACATGATGGTTTAGTTCATATTTCTGAAATGGCTGATAGATATATTAAAAATCCATCAGAAGTTGTATCAGTAGGGGACATCGTAAAAGTAAAAGTGCTTTCAATTGATAGAGAAAAACAAAAAGTAAGTCTAACAATGAAAATTAAATAAAAAATAAAGAATATAAAATTTTGTGTCAATACATTATTTTATATTCTTTTTATTTAACTATTTATTTTCAGATGATGCATCTTCGTTTAATTCGTTTTTTGTAGTATCTTTATCTGATTTATTAGCAAGTTTTTCATAATAAACAATTTGACTTACTAAAATATATGGTGACAATAAAATTGCACCAATATTTGCAATAATGTCAGTTGTAATAGTTGCTTGTGTAAAGTGTCCTACTAACATTGCAACTAAAGCAATTAATAATAGCCATCCAAAGAATGATAGGATAAGTAACAAATATTCTAATTTCTTATTTTCCATAAGAACAGTACTTGTTTCTATTATTTCTTTTGCAGTTTTGTCTGGTTCGTTTGCTAATACTAGGAATGATAATGCATATGGTAAAAATTTTACAAATGCAAATATCATTATTGCAAGATAAGCTATTGAGAATATTCCTGCAACAGCACCTAAAGAGATATCTTCTGCTGAATTACTAATCATACTAGTACATAACATTGTAATTACGATAACGGCAATTGTAAAAAGAATAATAGGTAATATTATTTTTAATGCAATTGCAAAAGTTACACGCCAAACTTTTGAAAAGTTTAAAATAGATTTATTAATAAATTCTGTGTAACTTACATCTTTACCTTTTGATAAATCAACAAAAGTAGCTGTAACTCCAAAAGATAGAGGTAATGAAATTCCAAGGATTACTAAATCGATTAGAACTTGTAAGATTGGTGCATTTGTTGCAAGGCTAAGACAATAATTTCCAACATAAGTAAGAGTAAATACTATAAGTATATAGATTAATGTTAGAACTAGAGCCTTAGGCCATTTTCCAGATAGACGCGCTAAAGCATCTTTTTTTGTTTGTTTGATGTTCATATTTTTTTACGAACTCCTTTCTTTATAAATTAAAAGAATTGCATTTGTACGATGGCAAATAGCAATTCTTTTGATAACTAATTATATTTGTTTTGAATTTCTAGTATTTCGTCATAGTGATTATCTAATATATCTAAGAAAACCTTTGCAATTTCAGGATCAAATTGTGTTCCAGAGCATTTTTCTATTTCAGCTCGTACATATTCAATAGGAATGGCATTTCTGTAAGAACGTTTTGATGTCATTGCATCAAATGTATCAGCAACAGCAGCTATTCTTGCTAAAAATGGTATTTGTTCACCAGCCAGTTGTTCTGGATAGCCTGTTCCATTATATTTTTCATGATGATGATAAACTATTGGGATAATATCAGCAAATATGCTAGCATTTGATAAAATATGTTTTCCGATGCTAGGATGATTTTTTATTTCTGAATATTCATTATCATCTAATTTTCCTTCTTTTAGTAAAATAGAATCAGGAATACCAATTTTACCAATATCATGGAAGAGACCACCAATTTTTAGTGTTTTTAAATCTTTTTCAGATAAGCCCATATGTTTTCCTATAAGAACAGAAAATTCTGATACTCTATCTGAATGACCACGAGTATATCTATCTTTAGCTTCAACTGTATATCTTAAGGTTTGAATACTTTCTAAGTAAGCTTTTTCAAGGTTTTCTTGAGATTCTTTTAGTTCATTATTAATTTTCTTTATTATGTTCATTTGCTCAATTGATTTAAGAGCAGATTCAATAAGTAAAAGCAATTGGTCAAATTTATCACTTTTTTCACAATACCCTTGAATTGAAAGACGTTTAATTGTTTCTAATGGTGGGGCTAAGTCTTTATGACCAGTTAATAGTAAGATATATAATTCCTGGTTGAACTTTCTGATTTCTTCAACAACTTTATCTCCATGAATAGGAGTCATAATAAAGTCTAGAAGCATTAAATCAAAATGTTCATTTCTAACTAATTCAATAGCTTCTAATGGATTTGTACAACCAGTAAGTTGGTAACCAGAACGTTTTAAAAAAACAGCTAATGAATCAATTATTCCGCCTTCATCATCAACGGCAATTATTTTATATGGGCTAACATTGCCAACATTTTCTGAATGTCTCATTTCGTTCTCCTTTTATTTCTTTATTGGTATAATTAAATTAAATGTTGTTCCAACACCTTCTTCAGATGTGAATTTTAAGTCTCCATTGAATTGAGCTTTTATATTAGAATAAGACATAAATAAGCCTAATCCAGTACCGTTTTTTCCTTTTGTTGTAATCATTTCTTTAAATAGTTTTTCTTGAACTTCTTCATTCATACCACAACCATAATCAGTTATAGTAATGATTATTTTTTTGTTTTCTTTAAAAATAGAGAAATCAATTTTTTGATTTGGTTTTCCGTTATAAGCTTGAATTGCATTTGAGATTATATTGTTAATAACTTGTACTAAACTATTGATGTTTCCATGCATTTCAAATGTCTTATCTGTTTGAATATTGACATTTAATGTTACTAAAGCAGAATTTAATTCATGTTTCATTAATATATCAACTCTTTTTACTAATTCCTCAATAGTGAATGTTTCGTCAACACTATTTGTTAATGTAACGGCTTGGCCTCTTACAGCTGTTATAACGTCAGACATATAAGCTGTGTAATTCTTAATTTTTTCAACCCAGTTTTCCATATCTTTTGCTATTGCATAGTGGTCATCAACTGTAACAGTTGGATCTGTAATAGAACTTCTGTATTCATTAATTAAATCTGTCAAACCTTCAGTTGCTCCTGAAATAGAGAAGATAGGAGTTTTTAAGTTGTGTGCAATACCACCAATCATTTGGCCTAGAGAAGCTAAACGTTCTTTTTCTATAAGCATATTTTGACTTGATTTTATTGCTTCTAAATCTTTATGATGTTGTGTTAAATCTTTAAATAATATTAATGCTCCTATAAATACACCATCTGATTTTATACTATTAACTTCTAGTCTTAAATATTTTTCAATATTTGGAAACTCTTGTTCAAATATTAATGTTTCATTTGAATCAACAACAGCTTTTAATGCTTTAATTATTGTTGATTCATCAAGACCATCAAACTCTTCCATTGCTAATAAATCAAATATGTGGATTTGTTTGATATCTGTATTATCAATTGAAAATATATGTTTAAATGGTTGATTATAATCTGTAACAATATTTTTGTCATTTAAAACTATATATCCATCTGAAATTCTATTAACAATTTTGGTAAGTGCTACTGGTAATGCACTTAAAAGTTGGAATTTAAATAGTGCTATTGCAAAACAAATAAGTGATATTGCTAATGCAATAGGAGTAATATATACTGTTAACTTTATAATTCCTAGCGTTCCAAGTAAATTTACAATAAAAGGAAAAACAGTTCCTGTTACTATTAAATTTATTTGTTGACTGAATATACCAGAGTTTTTCTTAAAATAATTTACTAAATGTAATATAGACAATCCATACAAGAAATATGTATATATCTGATGTATATAAAACCATGGTCCAAATACACTTTCAGATAATTGTATTGAATATTCCTTAAAAAATAAATGATGTGCATTGTTTGTCCATAATAGTAATAATGAAATTACAGGTATTACAAATAATAATAAGTATTTTGCCTTGAATCTTATTCTTGTGTTGGTAAATATAAGGGATGTAAAATAGATAGATACAGGTAAAAATACAATTCCAATATAGGAGTAATAATCAAAGTATATTGGGTCTATTCCAAACTTTCCGCTAAATTGTATTTGCAGAAACATAAATAAAAATGCAACTATTAGCAAAATTAAATTTACTGCAAATATTTGTTGTAACTGTGTTTTTGTTATTGCTTTTAATAAATATATCAGAAAAAGTATTATTATTGCTAAGAACACAGCTACAGTAAATGAATAAAATAATACATTCATTTTTGTGTCCTCCAAAATTTTTCTTATGTATATAAATCTACAATATATTATTACCTTTATTTAAAAATAAGTCAATAAAAATAATGCGATTTTTATTGTTTTTCTAAAGGTAATTCAATATAAAAAGTAGTTCCTTTTCCAAGTTCTGATTTAAAATATAAATCACCATTAAATTGAGCTTTTATATTTGAGTAAGACATGAATAAACCTAAGCCTGTTCCGTCTTTTCCTTTTGTTGTAATCATTTCTTTGAAGAGTTTACTTTTTACTTTTTCGTCTAATCCAGGACCAAAATCTTGTACAGAAATTAGTAGTTTGTTTTTATCTGTTAAAATGGCAGACAATTTAATTATTTTATTTGGTTCATTGTGATAAGCTTCAATTGAATTTGAGACAATGTTATTGATTACTTGAACAAGGCCATTGATGTTACCATGTATTGTAACTGAATTGTCTACTTCATTTGTTATTTCCAATTCTGTTAATGAATTATTAAGTTCATGTTTCATAAGTATATCTACATATTTGAATAATTCGTATACACTAAAGTCTTGAGTTTCATCTTCAGAAAGAGCAACTGCTTGACCTTTTACTGCTGTTATGACATCAGACATATATTCTACATGTTTTTTTAATTTTATAATCCAATCATCCATATCTTTCGCAATATCATGCATATCTTGATCATTTACAGTTGGATCTTCGATAGAAGAATCAAACTCGTTTATTAAGTCTGATAAACCTTCTAAACCACCAGCTATAGAGAAGATAGGTGTTTTTAGATTGTGGGCAATACCACCAATCATTTGTCCTAAAGATGCTAAACGTTCTTTTTCAATAAGTCTGTCTTGATTACTTCTTGTTAGTGCTTCAATTTCATTATATGCAGTGCAAAGATCACCAATTTCGTCATTAGAAGTTGTTGCTAATTTAGTTTCTTTTTCATTGTTTATGTTTTTTGACATATTTGCAAATTTTTCAGATATAACATTTATATCATATTTGAAAGAATTTGAGAAAAGCATTAATATAATTACATCTATTAAAACTAAGACAACAAAAGCTACTAAAAAATATCCTAATACATCTATAGATAAGATGTTAAAGTAAACACCAATTGTGTATGTTTCATTATCTATGTTTATTTTGTAAGTTGCACCTTGTGCATCAATACCATAATATTCATAAACTCGGCCATTGTTTTGGTCAGATAATTCATTTAAGTATTTTATAAAGAAATTACTAAACTCAATTTTTTCATAGTTTTGATTTATAAATTCGCCATTAGGTAATCTGATAAAGAAAATATCATTTTTATGTAATAGATCAAAATTTTCTTTACTTTTTTTGATTAAATCATCCAAATTATCAAAACTAATTTCATTGTATTCACAGAAATATTTTAAACTTTTACTGTATGCTTCAAAAGAAGAATTACCTTTTTCAATAGCTGTTTTAACATATCCAAGTAATGTCATAAATAACAGTGAAGCCAATATAATAGGGAAGATATGATAAATAATTCTTTTTTTAATAGAACTTCTTTTTACCTTTGATAAATCTGTAACAGGAAGTGATACAAGTATTTTCTTAAATAAACCATTTATATAAATGAATACAGCTGTTACATATAATGTAATAAATGAAGTTACGAGCATGAATAATTTTAATGTAGTAATTCCAAGTTGATGTATTGTAAAAGCATGGATTACAGTTAATGCAATACTTGGAATGATAATATTTAAAATTAATATAGAGTAGGGTGCATTAAAAAGTCTTTCTTTTACTTGATTTATTTTTTCTTCACTATAACTCGTAGGATCTTCTAATAAATCTTTGTTATCAACTAAGAATTTTGTTTTAGCAAAAATTATAATTGCAAATATAAGGAATATTGCAAGTGATATAAGTGCAACTTGATTTATATACACTGTATTTTCAACTTCGGTTTGAAAAGCAGTGCCATAAGTATCAGCAGGATAATTTAAAATCATTGGGATTAGAAAGTATAGGGCAGAGGCAAGTATAAGTAACCCAATAGTTAATGCTAATAATAATTTTAATTGTATTTTATATTTTTTAATGAAGTTTTTCATTTTAAACCTCCAATTAAATGTAGTTGTTTCTTTTCATGTAATCTATAATTTTTTCAATATATGTTTTATCAATATTAGGCCATTTAAAATCTAATTTATCTAAATAGAAGTTAGTATATTGATTTTGCTGCTGTACGGTTGACGTAAATGTTAGGCCAACATTATCATCGATATCATTTACAATGCCTTTTAATATGTTCTCTTCTGGATACTTTTTACTTAAATCAAGAATTTGATTTTTAAATTCATTACCAGATAAAATTGAAACATCAAAGTTTAATTCTTTTAATATATTCATCAAATTTTGTGCAGATAAATAGTTTTGATTGAATACATGGAAAACATATTTATTATAATTAATGTTTTGGATTAATAAACAAATAGCTTTTGCACAAAGATCAATTGGAGTGAACTCTAAAAATTGATCTAGCATTGTATTTGGTAAAATTTTATACTTTAATATCATTCTTAAAATATTATAAAAAGCATTGTCTCCAATATTCTTTTGAAAATGACCATCACTAAATCTACCAGTTAAATTTCCAACTCTTATAATACTTACATCTAAGCCCTTTGCAGCTTTTTCATAAAGCATCATTTCAGCTTCAAATTTTGTTTGAATATATACATTTTCAGTATATTTTTGTCCAATAAAGAAATCATCTTCTTTAAAAACATTAAAATTTTTCTCTAAATTAATTAAATAATTACCAGAAACACCAAGTGTTGAAATATGTATAAATTTAGTATTGTGTTGCAAACAAAATTCTGATAAATGTTCAGGTAGATCAACATTTATTTCCTTGAATTTTTCATAATCTCCATAATAACGGACATTTGCAGCAGTATTTATTACTAAATCTATTTGATTTACTAATTCCAAATATTTTTCTTTTAATAAACCAAAATTCTTTTTTGTAACATCAGAATCAATAATTTCTACTCTATTTAAAGGTAATTTCTTATTAAAATAAAATTTGTAAGAATTTTGCATTCTTTGTGTTGCAGAAATTTCCTTTTTATTTCTTATAATACATGTTATTTTTGCATCAGTTGTGTTAATAAGTTCATATAGTAAATGCATACCTAAATATCCAGTAGCACCAATAAGCATTATATTTTTATAAGTATTACGCTCAAATTTTGCACTTTGAGAATGTTTATTAAAACTATTATTTACATTTTTTAGATATGTCTCATCTAAAATTTGTTCTTCATTTTTTTCATTGTTATCGATTACATTTGCTAAAGCTTGAATTGTACGATATTTGTAAAAGTCTTGAGTATTTAATTTTATATTGTTTTCTAATAATTCTGTTTGAATACGAATTATATCTAATGAATCGATATTATATGTAAATAAATCGATATTAGTTCCAAGCTTTGAAATTTTTAAAGTATTTTTTATGGTTTTATATAATAATTTTTCTGTATTTGTTGTAGGCAAAGTAATATTTTCACTTACAATGTCTGTTTTTTTAGGCTCTGGCAAAGCTTTTCTATCAACTTTGTGATTTAATGTTAAAGGAATTGAGTCTAATTGTATAAAATATGTAGGAATCATGTAGTTAGGTAATAAATCTACCAAATATTTTCTTAGTTCATTTGTATCAATTTCCTTTTTAGAAACAAAATAAGCAGCTAAATATTTTTTGTTGTTTTTATCAGTTCTGTCAATAACTACACATTTTTCTATACCATCAAAAGTCATAATATTATTAGTAATGTCATCTAATTCAATTCTATATCCTCTAATTTTTATTTGATGGTCTTTTCTTCCTAAACAAATAATTTCATTGTCTTTGTTTATATATCCTAAATCACCAGTTTTATATATAATTCCTTTTGAATATGGATTTTGTATAAAATTTAAATTAGTTTTTTCAGGATTTTTATAGTATCCGGCACCAACACCATCTCCACCAATGCAAATCTCACCAGAAATTCCAATAGGAAGGATTTTATTATTATCATTTAAAATATATATTTGTGTATTATCAATAGGCTTTCCAATTGTTATATCAGTACAATCAGTTAAATCTTTAAATGTAGAGTATACAGTTGTTTCTGTTGGACCATATAAATTTAATAATCTTGCCTTTGTAATATGCTTTAATTTATTTAATAGTATTTCAGGGAATGGTTCTCCACCTAAAATAATTTCTTGTACATTAGTTAAGCAAGAAGCATATTTTTCATTATCAAAAAGAAGTTCAACTCTTGAAGGTGTTGTTAATATTTTTGATATTTTCTGTTCTGTAATAACTTCACTAAGAAGTTTAGGACTTTTGGCTTGTAATTCATCTGCAATAAAAATTTGTAATCCTGATAATAATGTAGGAAATGTTTCAAAAACAAATATATCAAAACATACGGTTGTAACTGATAGAACGATTTGTTTATATTCAGGATTATAATTTAATTTTTTAAACATAGAATTTGCAAAGTTTAGTACATTGTAATGTTTAATAGCTACAGCTTTTGGAATACCAGTTGAACCAGATGTATACATTATGTAAGCAATTTTATTTGAATCAATTGGTATTTCAAGATTTTTCTCTTTTGCGTTAAAGTCAATAAAATTAAAATCAATTAATTTTCCATCAAATTTTATATTATTAACAAAATCATTAGCAGAGATTAGTATTTTTGTATTACTATTTTCTAGCATGAAATTAATTCTATCTATTGGATAATCTGGGTCAATAGGCATATAGGTATGCCCAGATTTTAAAATTCCTAAAATAGCAATATAAATAGATACATTTCGCTTTAAAGAAAATGCTATAATATCTGTTTCAATATTAGAATCAAGTATTTGTTTTGCTAAAACATTTGCTTTATGGTTTAACTCTTCATAAGTAAGAGTTTCTGTATTTGAAGAAACAGCAACATTATTTGGATATTTTTTTACTACTTTTTCAAATTCTTTAACAATATTTGATGAATTAGGATAATTCATTTTAGTAGTATTAAAATCTTTTATTAAAAAATTACGCTCTGAATTACTTGTTATTTCAAAATCTGAAATTAATAAACTGTTATTTTCTAATACTTGAGAAATCATATTGGAAATACGAGCATGCATTTTATTAATATCTTCTTCAGAGAAAATGTCTGTTAGATAATCATAATGTACAGATAATGCTTTTTTGCCTTCGTTTAAATTTTTAATATGGATTTGTAAAGATTCTGCTTGTGAATAATTAGGAAGCCACTTACAGAAACTTGGAATATTAGCATTTTGATATGAAAAAACAATATCATATAAGTTTCCGGTAAAATTATGGTCTGTATGAATCTGATTTAAAATTTCGTGATAAGGATATTTAAGATGACGATACATTTTTTTTTGGTTAACAGCTAAATCCTCTGTAAACTTCACAAAGGAATTTGAGTCAGTTATATTGAATAAAAAAGGCATTATAGATACAAACATACCAGTTGTATGTTTTTCTTTGAAATTTGAGCGATTTAAAACAGGGTTGCCAATAACAAAGTTTGGCGTATTAAAAATGTTCCTAAAATAAATTCCGTATATTGCTAGTAGGAATATGTAGACAGATATATTATTTTGTACACAAAAAGTGTCTATTTTGGCTATTAGACTATCGTTAAAATTAAATACTTTTCTGCTTGATGATATAGAGCTAGAGTGTTCAGTGTTTTTGAAAGATACTATATTAGGAAGAGTTTTAAAAGTCTCAGACCAATATTCTTTATCTTTCTTAAATTTTTCACTAGACAAGTAATCTGAATTAGATTTTATGAAGTCTAAATAAGAAGGCTTTTTTTCATCAACAAAGTCTTGATTAGAGGTTAATTTTATATAATTATCGTAGATTTCATTTAGAGTCAAAGACATCGTCCAAGCATCAGATATTAAATGGTGAGTGCTTAGAACTAAAATACCAGCTGTATTTGGAAATCTTAAAATAACTGGATTAAATAATAAATTATCATTTAAAGAAAAAGGTTTTTTTGGAAAACTTTTTTCAAATTCTTCGAGTTGAGAAAAATCTTCTAAATCTATAATTTCGATTTTCTCGTAAATAAAGTCACTAAAATATTGCTTAGGTTCATTATTTTGAATAATAAACTTTAGCTTAAATGAATCATTATTCATAATAAAAAGATTGAAAGCTTTTTCTAGAGCCGCAAAGTTTGTGTTTTTTTCAATCTTTAAGTATCCAACAATATTATTGATACTGCTATTTTGGTAAAACTGCTCTGTATACCAAATTGACTTTTGTGGATTTGTCAAATCATATAAAACTTTTTCCATAATTTCTACATCCTTGCAATATTAAAATATTCATTCACATTATATAATAAAAAGTTGAAAAAGCAATCATTATTTGAAAAATTAATCAAAATGTTACATAATACGGAATATTTATATAAAATTTGGAAAAAATTTATATAAATATTATAGCAAGATTTTAGAAAAATAAAATGTAATATAATTTTATTATTGGAGGATGCCAATGTACTATGAAGAGCAAAAGTCAAAAAGAAATATTACACGAGTGATGATTTTATGTTTGTTTTTAATAATTTTATTACTTATAACATTAAACTTTAAATTTGCAAATATAAATATTCAATCAAAAAGTAATTATACTACTAAAAATCTTTCTATTGAAAATGAAGAAACAAAAGATGATAATGAAAATATAGTAAATAATATTGAAGAAGTATGCGAGAGTATAGTTGGAATTTCAAAATTAAAGCAAAATGGAACTAGCGTGTTTTTAAATAACGCAGAAACTAGTTTAGGACTTGGAAGTGGAGTAATAGTTACTGAAAATGGATATATAATTACGAATCAACATGTTGCAGGAAATAAATATAGTAATTGTTATGTAACACTAAAAAATGGAGAAGTTTATAATGGTAATGTAGTTTGGGCAGATAGTAATGTTGATATTGCAATAGTAAAGATTACGAGTGCAAAACTTAAATATGTGCAATTTGCTGATTCTGATAATTTGCACTTAGCAGAAGATGTATATGCAATAGGTAATCCAATAGGATTTGAATTTCAGCAAAGTGTTACAAAAGGAATTATTAGTGGTATTAATAGAACAATAAAAATTGAAAATGAAACAGAAAATTCATATATGGAAGATTTAATTCAAACAGATGCGACTATAAATGAGGGAAATAGTGGAGGAGCACTAGTTTTAAAAGATGGTAGTTTAATAGGTATCAATTCTATAAAAATTGATTCTGCAGAAGGTATGGGATTTGCTATTCCAATAAATTTAGTAAAACCTATAATAGAAAAACTAGAAAATACAGGTAAATTTGAGGAACCATATTTAGGTATATATGGATATGATAAAGAGGTAATTCCATATTTGAATGCAAATTTAAAGATAAACAGTGGAATTTATGTTGCACAAGTGCTAGCAGATGGACCTTTATATAAATCTGGGTTACAAGTTGGTGATATTATTGTAAGAATTGATAATACGGAAATAAATAGGATGAATGATTTAAGAAAATATATATATTCAAAAACACCAGGGGAAAGTGTAAATTTAGAAATAAAAAGAAATGATAAAATATTTATGATATCAGTAAAACTTGGATATAAGGGATAAAATCTATAAATATATAATTTTTATTTAATATGTGAGTATATAAAAAAGTAAAGTAAGATAGTAAAATTAATATGTACACAAACTATGTACTTAAATTTGAGCAAATGTGTACTAATATATAATGTATAAAGAGATGGAGGATGTATTATGGAGAAATTAAAAATAACAGGAAATCAAAAGAGTAACGATACGGTTACAAGAACAATCAGAATGAGTGGAAAGAATTTTGATAAGATTAATGAAATTGCGGAAAAAAATACAATTAGTTTTAATAGTGTAGTTAATCAAATTATCGAATATGGTTTGAACAATTTGGATGAAAATTAGAATAATAAAAGTTATGCAAATTGTCGAAACATTGTGGTCAAAATTATAGCTTATGAGTTGACAGTACTGTAAAAAGAGCGTATAATAGCTATTATATGATTTTTTCACCCAAACCATATCCACTACGGATAAAAGGTCAAAGAAGCATAGGAGGACATTATGCGAAAATTGGGATTAGTAAGTTTTTTTGTTGTTGCTTTGGTACTGGTAGTACTGGCTGGATGCAGTAAAAGTGCAGAAAGCACAGAAAGTACAGTCGAAACAGTTGAGAGTTCGAGTACAGAAAGAAGTTGGGCCTATCAAACTGCAACGGGAACAGAGGCTGAACGGCTAAGAAAGGTAACAGATATGTTGTTACCATTAACTGAAACTTTCAGTCAAACATCATCTTGGAATTCAACTAAACGAGGTATTTTTATTGAAACGTCTGACCAAAATAAGCAAATCTTTTTTGAGACATTTACCAAAGATAATGTCAGTTGCTTAACGGAAGATGTTGAGATATACAACTTTTTGTATGAGGGAAAAGAAGGTGTGATGCTTACCTGGTCGGGAGAGACTTTGGAATTTGTTTTGATTTTAAGCCAAGAGCCGAAGGAAACTGTTTTAATAACAGTCGCGTGATGATTATCTTTGCATGAAGGAAAACGCTGACAAGCATAAAATACGCTGTCGGCGTTTTTTCTTTTTGTGAAAATGGTGAATTGCAAAACTAAAATAATTTATAAGATTTTTGTAAAAAAGTGTTAAGTGAAAAGTTAAGTGCAATTCTGTAAAGTAAATGCAACTTTGTGAAAAAAGTCGAAAAAATTATATTTTTTACTTTACAAATTAACATAATAGTGTTAAAATATTAATTACACTTTGTTAGGAAATAGGGCATGTGAAGCAAATTAATTGATAGCTTTATGTAACTCTTTTCCAAAGTGAATTTTAAAAGGAGGTCATGTATTATGACCCAAACGACCGAATTCAAGAAAGCAATCAACCCGAAGTTCGCAGGTCTTACCCGGACTAACAGCTTTTCTGACCTAGTCGAGATAAAGTCTACGGCTATGGCTAAAAGCCATTCGGACAGAGTTGCTATGCACAGCACTAAACTCGAAGAACTCGAGAATATGGTGCTGAAGCATGATGTTAAGCTGTTCGGCGGCACCAGCTGGCAGGTAGCACTGCAGAAGCTGGATGACTACAAGTTTGTCTGCAATCTTGTGGAGTTTCTGACTAAACACGAGGGGCAGCTGGACGGAGTCATCGGCTTTATCGACGATGTCGATACTTTCGAGGTTCGTAAGGAGGAAGGTGTCGGGCAGGTTCTGTACATTCCTTGCAAAGGAACAGGCACTTGCTAAGTAAAATTCACTAAAACTTGAGCACTAAGCTTGAAGTTTTCTCGTCAAGTATAACTTGGCGAGTTTTTTTATGGAAATTTAGTTGAATTTATGATATATAAGAATTAAATATTTTAAAGGAGAAAATTTTGGTTAATACAAAAAATTAATGAAATAAAAATGAGTGAGTATTATACATATATGATAAGATGTGCAGATAATTCGATTTATACTGGTATGACAAATGATTTAGAAAAAAGATTTAACGAGCATTTTACTAAAAAGAATGGTGCTAAGTATACAAAGGTTCATGATGCAATAAGAATTGAAATAGCATGGAAGAGTAAAGATAAATCTCTGGCTTGTAAACTGGAATATCAAATTAAACAATTATCTAAAAAAGAAAAGGAAAGTTTAATTAATGGCGAGAAGTTATCCACATATTTAAGTGGAAAAGTGGATTGCAGACGATATAAAAAGGTCAAAATGTGTAATTTTTATAAATAGGACATAAGTAAATTAGTTGTAATTGAAAAGTGAAATTTGGTGTGCTATAATATCAACATACTTTGACAGTAAATAAAAAGCTATAGTAAGTTTTTTAGCAAAGTCTATTTGTTCGCAAAATATTAGAAAATTGAATATGGTATTTTTGACAATGCATGTAAAGGAGCAAGCTTATGAGTAAGACACATGATTTTAAAGGATACTTGTCAGCATATCATAGTGAAGTGAGTGGCTCTAAACTATTATTGTCGCTTACTTTCCCCAACGGAAGAAAATCACGGATTTTGATTGACTGTGGTAGTTTTCAAGAAGTTAAGTACAGATATCTTAACTATGTTAATGATTTTGACCCTAGTAAAATTGATGCAATTCTTATAACGCACAATCACCTTGATCACACAGGAATGCTTCCTAAAATGTTTAGATATGGTTTTCGAAATAAGATTTATATGTCTAAAATTACCCTTGATTTGCTTCCAAGATTTTTGATGGATTCTGCAAGCAAGCAGGAAAGGAATGCAAAAGAGGTTGCACAAATGTATCCCGGTGAGGAATGGAGGTTTAAAGCTTTATATAATGAAGATGATGTAAAAAAGACATTAAATTTGTGCATTGGACTCGATTATCAGGAAACGGTTGAAATTCTTCCTGGAGTTGAAGTTACTTTTTTTATTAATGGCCATATTTTAGGTGCTTCAATGATTTTGGTTCAATGCTGTTATCCAGGATTAAAACCATTATGCTATCTGTTTACAGGTGATTATAAGCTTAGTAATCCATTTTTTGAAGTTCCGGAACTTCCCAATTGGCTCAGAAAAACGGAATTGATCGTAGCACATGAAGCAACTTATGGTGCAACAAGAGCTAAAGATATAGATGTTTGTTTTAGAAAAAATATGTTGGAGGCATTTAGTAAAAAACAGGATATATTAATTGGTGCTTTTGCACAGGGAAGAATGCAGGATATCTTATATGATTTTAAGAAGTTCCAAATTGAAGGCATTATACCTGATTGCTATGATATTTGTGTAGATGGATTTTTAGGAATTCAAACTACTTATAAGTATCAAAGAATTTTGAGGGATTTCAATCCAGAAGCAAGTGATTTTATACCATATGGTATTGTTCAAGTTGATCCTAAAGATAGAAAAAGTATTTTGAAGTCTGAAAGACATATAATTGTCATTACAACTTCTGGAATGCTTTCAAAAGGACCAGCTAGAGCATATGTTCCAGCTTTTCTTGAACATGAAAATGCATTAATTCATTTGACTGGATATGTTGCAGAAGATACTTTAGCAAGACTGCTACTAGATACTAGAGACTCTGATGTTATTGAAATTGATGGTCATCTTTATACTAGAAAGGCCGAAATTAAAACAACAATGGAAAAATCTGCACATCCAACTCAAGATGAAATCTTAAAGTTCATTGGAAAATTTGAAAATATATCTTTTTTGGCTATAAATCATGGCAATAAAGATGTAAAGAATGGTTTGAAGGCTGTTATTGAAGAGAATTGCTCTAATGTAAAGCAAGTGGGAATTTTAAATAGAGAAACTATGTATTGCTTTACTCGAAGCAAAAAGAAAGGCAACAGAGCAGGTGATATTATTGTAAGAGAACTGCCAGCAAAATTCGACGATGGTCTTGTAACTACTAGCCAATCAAAATATAAGAAAAATAATGGTAAACAAAAGGCAAAGCAGAATAGGAAAGGAATGAACAGTCAACGAGGAAAAGCTAAGAAATAGAAGACTATAAAGATTTTCAAACACTAAAGTTCAAATAATTAAATTGTTCCATCAGTAGTGCTAACTACCGATGGGACAATTTTTTTGGCTTTTGCATGTGACTTGAAAATGGTTATATTATAAAAACATATTAATTTAAGCATAAGTATTATATTAATCAAATAATATTCTTATGGAAAAATGAAATATATTATGATATATTTGAATTATTAAAGAACTTAAAATAAAGGAGAAAATTATGAGAGAACTTGCTGTAGCTATTCAAAACGCAAATGAAAATGTAAGTGTTATGGAAACAATAAATTCAATACAAAAGGCTAACTTTAAAAATGTATTTGTTCAATGGTATGATGAAGATTGGGAATATACTCAAAAACAACAGGTAGAAAAATGTAAAGAATTAGGATTTAATATTATATTTGCACATCTAGGATATCAAAATATCAATTCTATCTGGGAAGAAGGAATTGAAGGAGATAAATTAGTAGAAAGATATAAAAAGGATATCAAAGATTGTAAAGAAAACGGAATAGATATGGTAGTAATGCACTTGACAAGTAAAAAGCAAGCTCCTATGTATGGAGACATTGGACTAAATAGAATTAAGCAAATAACAGAATATGCGAAAAAACTAAATGTTAAAGTTGCATTTGAAAATACTAAAATAAAAGGATATCTAGAATATGTATTAGGAAATATAAAAGATGAAAATGTAGGAATTTGTTTTGATTCTGGACATTATCATGTTCATTTTGATGATGAATTTGATTTTGAATTTTTTAAAGATAGGATTTTTGCAATTCATTTACATGATAATGATAAGTCTGGAGATTTGCATTTATTACCATTTGATGGAACTTTGAATTGGGAATATGTAATGAAAAAGCTAAAAGAATGTAATTATGACGGACCAATTACATTAGAATTGTGTTATAGATATGATTATTTGAATGTTTCATTAGATGAAT
Source organism: uncultured Clostridia bacterium (assembly GCA_934140005.1). Lineage (GTDB taxonomy): Bacteria > Bacillota > Clostridia > TANB77 > CAG-508 > Scatovivens. The sequence continues at coordinate 7,263 of CAKPBB010000001.1, read as the reverse complement.
TTTATAAGATTGGATATGAAAGAGGAGAAAAACTAGGAAAGATATTTTAGGGTAATTAAAGGAAGTAAAAGGAGAATTATATGGAGGATATATCAAATTTAGCAAAAGAAATAGAAGGAGTGATAAATGAAAGAGAAAAAATAATAAATTATAATAATGATTCTATATTAGAAACATCAATTTTTTATGAAAATTTTTTCTTGTTTCATATTATAAAAAAACTATTTTTAAAAGATGAATTTGAAAATAATAAAAAGATGGCTAAATTTATAAGTGAGAGAATGACTTTTTATGATAGATATGAAATTATAAAAGCATTTGCAAAAGATAATAGCATAAAAATTGTTAGTAATAATGATTTTGAGTTTTTTATACAAATGAGAAATAAGATTGCTCATCAATTAAGTGGAATTAATGGATATGATATAATTAATAAAGAATTGAAAGTGAATTTTGGTGGAGAAGTAATTACATGGAAAGAATATTTAGAAAAAATAGAAAGATGGACAGAAATAAGTTATAAAATTGCAGAATTTGCTAAAGATGTATATCACTTTATAAATATTTCAGAATTAAAAAAGTTAATAATATTAAAATATTGTGAATTTGATAAAAATAGTACTATAAGGAAATGTAGTTTATTATTAGAAGAACCAGATGGAAAACTACATGTGTTGTAAAATGAAAAATTAATATTTCATAGTTAGCAGATTTATAGTATGAGTAAAATATAATTTGAATGTTGCTTAAGATAAGAAGTTATGCAATAAGAATAATATTATAAGATATAGAAATAAAATGAGTGCATAAATACAATGTTTAAGGAGAAGAATGTGAGTAGAACTATAGATGACATTTATAGAATATCAAAAAAAATATTTAATAGTTATAAAGATTTAAAAATATTTAAAGAAAATATAAATTCATTTTTTTATGATAAAAGAATATATGAATTACAAGGAAAAGATGCAGAAACTTTAGAAAATGAATGGGAAATAAATAAAGGAATTTTTATAATTGAATTAAAAAATGAATTTAATTGTTTGAGTAAAAAAAATAAAAAACAGGATTTATTAATAAAAAAAATATATACAACGTTGAGTAAAATCGAAATTATTATGTATAATATAAAAGATCTTAACGAATTTAATAAAATGGTAAAAGAAAGCATTATACCAGTAGTTTTAAAAGAAAAAAAGGATTTTGAAAAAATTAAGGAGAATTGTGAAAAAAGTCTTATAATAGAAATAAATGGAAAACATAAAAAGATACTTTATAATATAGAGGAAATTAACAAACTGACACATTTTAAATATAGTTATATTGATGAACTTTTTAATCTATATAGTCCGTGTAAATGTGAAAAAATAGGTAAAGAAGAATATATAGATATAGTTGAAAAAAGAAAAATTAATCTTATTGATCAGTGTAAGTCTAAGATACCTGTACAATGTATTTTTGATGGTAATGGAAAAATAAAAATATTTTGTCCTGTATGTAAGAAAGAATATTTAATATATTTAAAGATTGATGAGAAAAAAATAATAACCAGCAAACAATATAATAAAAAAGAATTAAATGAAGAAAGTTATATTTATAAATTAGGATATTCCTTGAAAAATAGTAAAGAAGAAAGAATGGATGCATTGGAAACAGCTTTAATATTAGGAGATTGGCATTCTCAGAAAATTATTTGGTATATAAATGATATACTTATTGGCTGTAATGGGAAGAGAGATAATATGATGAATGCTGTGCAAAAATGGAATGAAGATTTAAATGATTTTATTAAAATATTGTATGAAAAATACGGAATTAAACCAACTAAGTAAGTTAAAGCAATTCTAATTTTGACCATTATTTATGAAAAACATTGAAGAGTTAGAAATTATATGAAAAGTATTATATTTAGATATAGTTGAGAAAATATTAAAATTAACAGAAAATTTTAATATTAAGAATACTAGAGATTAATATGCTTAGGTTTATAGTATTTATATAAATAGAGTTGACAACTTTATAGAAGTAAAGTAATATATATTGCATAATAAAGTATACTATATGGTACAGGTTCAATTCCTGTTGACTCCTATATAATAACTAAAGGAGGACTTAAGATTGTGGAGATAGTATTATGTACTATAATATCAAATATTATGAAAAAAATACCTAATATAATAGTCTTCTGTATATTACTTATTTTCGCTAGTATTGTTGCGGAGTCATAGTTTAATGGTAGAATATTGTTATAGTTAACAACTAGCGAAAATTAATAAATAATATCATAAAAGTCACTTGAATTTAAGAGTGATTTTTTTTATGTAAAATATCAAATAATCTTGAGAAATAGTTGAGAAATAATTCCAAAAATGCATATATAACTGAATAATAACAAAAAATTATGAAAAAAGATGAATAGCTAAAAGCCTTATTTTTAGCTACTTGTATGCGATAGAAATAAAAATGAGTAAAAATAAAAAGTGTTGAAAAATAACTTTTTCAACACTTTGATGGTCGAGGTGACAGGGATCGAACCTGCGACCTCATGGTCCCAAACCACGCGCTCTACCAACTGAGCCACACCTCGATAAAATTAAACTCTTCATAAAGAAGAGTTTATGGTGAATCAGAGACGACTCGAACGTCCGACCCACGGCTTAGAAGGCCGTTGCTCTATCCAGCTGAGCTACTGATCCATACGCATAAAATATATTACCATAATATTTTATAAATGTCAACATTTTTAAGAAAAAATCCAATAAATTTTTAGGGGTTGGCAAATTATCGAAACTTACCTGTGATAAGATAAAAAAATCATAGGAATTTTTTTATGTATCTAAATATAAAATATTATGGTGCACCAGGAGGGATTCGAACCCCCGACCTTCCGGTTCGTAGCCGAACGCTCTATCCAGCTAAGCTACTAGTGCAAATTCTTTATCATTATACTATTTTTATTTTATAAAGTCAATTATAAATTCACTTTTTTACAAATTTTTACATAAAAATACAAAATTATACAAAAAGTTACAAAATTTTCAACTTAAGATTTGTAATTATATATAATTTTATATAAAACAAATAAACAATTACTTTATAAAAAAACAACATAATAAAACTCAATTTAAGTAATGTTATATAATGATTAAAGTGTTATATTGAACTCTTATTAAAAATTTCAGTAATATCTTTTTTGAATTTTTCCCATCTTTCATCAAATTCTTGAGGTTCTGCTTGTTCTTTAGCAACAAGATGTTGATTGTGGATAATAGCTTTTTCTAATAAAGTTTTAAAATCTTGTTTTATGGAATCGTTAACTTCATCATCATTTTCGATTTTCTTAATCAAGTCTTGTATTACTTCAATTGAAAAATGTTGAACAAAACTATTAGTATCTTCTAAAGAATACTCTTCGAGCATATCATATGCTTCTTTTAAATTTAACTCTTTTTTATTCATTTTTATACGACTTTCCATGCTGCTCAAATGAGACAGCTCCTTCTTTAAAATTTTGAATACATTTTATCATTAATTTAAATAAATTCAATACTTTGGTTGATTTTTTTTGTTAAAATTTTTCAAAAAATCATTAAAACATACAATATGAAATATTTTTGTACTCAATAGTAATTACAAAATGATATCAATATTGAAATTTTAACAAAATTATAAAATTTTCATATTATGTATTAGGTGATAATATGAAGATAGGTTTATGTTTATCTGGCGGAGGAATAAAAAGTTCAGCTCAAGTTGGTGCTTTGAAAGCTTTAGAAGAAGAAAATATAAAATTTAATTGCTTTGCTGGAACTTCAGCAGGTAGTATAGTTGCCACTTTGTATGCAAGTGGATATAATTCAGATGAAATATATCAGATTTTTAAAAAGTATTCGAAAAATATAAAATATTTTGACTTCGGAAATTTGTTAAAAATAATAGGAAGTGTTTTATTTAAAGGAAAATTAGTAATTGATGGATTAAATAGTGGAAAAGTTATAGAAAAGAAAATTCAAAAAGTGTGTGCAGTAAAAAATATATATAGTATAAATGATTTAGATACGGAGCTAATTGTTCCAGCTGTTGACACAGTTACAGGAAAGGTATATGTTTTTAATTCTTGTAAAATAGATATTGAAACAAAAGAGGAACTATATGTTTCAAAAGTTCCAATAGGAAAAGCAGTAAGAGCAAGTTGTAGTTATCCAATAATGTTTTCACCATGTAGATTTGAAGATAAAGCACTTTTGGACGGAGGTATAAAAGAAAATATACCTTGGAGAGAACTAAAAACAATCGGTTGTGAAAAAATATTAAGCATAAATTTTGAAAGCGAAAATCAAAAAAAATGTTGTAATAGTATTATAGAAGTTGCTGAAAGATCATTGGAATTGATGTCTGAAGAATTATATAAATATGAAATTGATAAAATAGATTTTCTTCATACAATCAAATTACCAAACACCGGATTGCTTGACACAAGTAAGATGGATGAAATTTATGAACAAGGCTATTTACAAACAAAAGAAAAAATGACGACAATAGAAGAATATCTAAAATAAATTTTGTATAAATAGAACTTTACTAATATTATCAAGTTATGTATAATGTAAAAAAAGATAAGGAGACCCAATATGAAAGTTTTAGTTGTATCAGATATACATGGTTCTGGGTATTATGCAGAGAAATTAAACGAAATTATTGAAAAGGAACAGCCAGAAAAAATAGCTTTATTAGGAGATTTATATTATCATGGACCAAGAAATGAACTAAGTCAAGAGTATAATCCTATGAAAGTTGCTGGAATTTTGAATAAATTAAAAGATCGATTAATGGTTGTACGAGGAAATTGCGATGCAGAAGTTGATGAAATGATTTCTGAATTTAAGTTTGAAGACCATATTTTAACAGAAATAAATGGTAAAAAATACTACTTCACACATGGCCATAAATATAATATTGAAAATATACCTTATGATGACTTTGATGTTATGATATATGGTCATATTCATCAAGGCTTTATTCAAGAAAAAGAAGGTTTTATTTTTGCTAATCCTGGTTCAATATCTTTGCCAAAGTGCAATTCAGCACATAGCTATATAATTTTGGAAGAAGATGCTATTTTATTAAAAGATGTATCAGGAGAAGTGATACAAAAATATGAATTAAAAAAGTAGAAGAAAAATAAAATATTAAAGATATATTAAAATAAAGGTTGCATATGACGATATTGTTCATGGCAACCTTTAAATTTTATTTATTAGTAAATGTGAAAAATGACAAAACGAGATAGATGGAAGTGAAGGAAGATGATGAAGCTATTGAATTCAATAGATATTTAATTTTTTTGAAATTTATTATATAATTATTATCGAAGTTTGTTGAAAAGAAAAATATTATGTTAAAAACTTGATATTTATAAGAAAGAGGTGAATAAATCAATTAAGTTAAAATTAAATATATGTGAGGAGGTGAAAAATATGAGAATAAAATTATATTTTACATTAGAAAATGAAAAAATTCCAATTGATTATAGAAGAAGCATAATCAGTTTTATAAAATTGTCATTATCTGAATATAGTGAAAATGAATTTAAGAAGTACTATAACCAGAAAGATAATGTCGTAAAACCTTATGCTTTTTCTATTTTTTTTAGACAACCACAGATTAATGGGCAAGAAATTATATTAGGAGATAAAAGATTTGAAATGAATATGACAATAGAAAATTATGAAATGGCTATTACGATATATAATGCATTTAATCATCAAAAAAATAAGAAGTTTTCTATTAATCAGAATTCATGGACATTACAGAATATTATACTTATACCAGAAAAAGAAATTAAAGATAATAAAATAGTTATAAAATTTCAAGCACCATTATGCGTTCGTAAAAGAGAAGAAAATAAAGATTATTATTACTCTTTTGAAAACGAAAAATTTGAAGAAACATTAAAGCTGAATGTTAAAGAGCAATTGAAAATAACAAATATACCATTAGAATCAGTAGATACCCTAAAAATTACTTCGATTAAAGCTAAGAAAGTAATTATAAGATTTTATGAAAAGCAAATAGAATGTTCAACAGGAATTTTTGCATTAGAAGGTGATATAGAACTTTTAAGTTATTTATATAAAGCAGGGATAGGAAGTAAGCATAGTGCTGGATTCGGAATGTTCCAAATTGTTTAAAAGGAGGTGTAAAATTGAAGATAAAAGTATATTTGAATGATTGGTTTTATAATGCTGGAATCGTGGGCTTTTTAAGGATTCTTGAGGATAATGAGGATGAATTTGCAATTAGAAAAAATAATTATATTGAATTTGATACAGAAAATTTAAGAATTTTTCACAAATACTATTTTAATTATTTTTTCAAAAAATATAATGTTGCAGAAAGTGTGAAAACAAGAACCAAGAGTTTATTTGATTATTTGGAAAATAATATAGAAGTTGTTTTGGATGATAAAGATAAGGAAAAAGAACAAAAAGATAAAATAAAATCAAATAAAAAATATATTAAAGATACGATAAAAAAACAAGCAAATAAAATCAAAGAATTTGATAAAGAAGTTTATAATGAACTAGAAGAGCAATGTACTTGTATTGATAAAGCTATGCATAAAAAAGATATTATAGAAATAAAAGCAAAAATATTAAATGATTTTCAAAAAGAAAAAATAAACAAAAAGTTAACAATGAATAAGATTAGATCAATTTTAATTAATACATATTATGGCCAAATGTCATTTTTACAAAAAACAAGAGCTGCTATGGATTATGAAGGGCAACAAGAAATAATGTACAGAGATTATGTAAGCAATATTGTGGAAACAGGTTTTATCAATGGTATTATTCAAAATGAGTATAATATTGAACCAATAAAAGAATATATAGAAAATTCAAAAGAAGGCAATATTACACAAGATATAGAAAAAATCTATTTAAAAATAGTAAAAGACTATATTGATAAATCAAAAACAATAGAAGATATACAAAAATATTTAAAAGAAAAAGTAATAAAAAGATGTTGTATGTGTGAAAATGAAATAGGATTGACGACAAATTATTCAGAAGGAAATTTTGTTCCGCTTGCCATAAGTAGTGATAATGCTAGAAATTTCTTTTGGAATCAAAATGTAAATATGCCAATATGTGATGTATGTAAATTAATTTTATTTTGTATCCCAGCAGGAATGACAACAATAACAAAAACAATAAAAGAAAATGGAGAATATAGAGAAAAACAATTACTAAGTTTTGT